>JAFYDK010000120.1 GCA_017544805.1 Bacteroidales bacterium
GATGGTTTGGTAAAAACGATAAAATATCTTCAGCCGGAAGAGTTGCCGATAATCCCCGACCTTAAAGACAGCATTGTAGATGTTTTGTGTGTTGATATTAAGGGTCGGACATTTGTTGTTGAAATGCAGATGTATTGGACATCGTATTTTAAGCAGCGCATACTTTTCAATGCAGCGAAAATGTATGTTACGCAAATCGAACGTGGCGAAAATTACGATGCGTTGATGCCTGTTTACGGTCTTAACCTTGTCAATGATATTTTTGACACTACGAGCGAAGATTATTATCACCGCTATACGATGTGCGAACCGTCTAATCCCGAAAAAACGATTGACGGTATCGAATTGTTTTTCTTTGAGTTACCAAAATTTAAGCCTAAAACATTTTCGCAGAAGAAAATGCAAGTTTTGTGGCTTAAATTCTTGACAGAAATCAACGAAAAAACCGTCGATGTAGACCCTGAACTTTTAGAAAGCCCTGAAATTTCTAAGGCGTTAGATATTTGTACATATTTAACACAAGAAGAATTATTAGGTTACGATCGTTATTGGGATGCTATCAGCACTGCCAAAACACTTGCATCGGGCAAGTATAAAGACGGTTTGGATGCGGGTCTTGAAAAAGGGCGTGCGGAAGGCGAAAGAATCGGTATTGAAAAAGGTCGAGCAGAGGGTGAGAAAATCGGCATTGAAAAAGGCGAGAAGCAAAAAGCCATCGAGATGGCACGCAAACTCAAACTGAAAGGTACAATGTCTGATGAAGAAATTGCAGAAATTACTGATTTAACTTTAGACGAAATCCAAAAAATCTAAAAATTTTTTATGGAATTTTGTGTATTTTGCAATATATGAAATTTAGCAAAATTAAAAAAAAAGCGATGTTTAGCCTATATGCTCTTCTTTTGTTATATTAAAGACAAAAAACTCTAGTACGTTTATAATTTTCATAAAAATTATTATATTTGTGGAAATATTTTTCCCCCGTTAAATTCTATAAAAAAAATTATGAAAAGATTTTTACCAATTATTCTTTTGTTATTGATAGTGTTATCGGTAACAAAAATTTCGGCTCAACCGTTATTAAAAACTCATGTTGAAACCGGCGATTTAGAGGGTTTAAGAGATGGTAATTTAGCTGTTTATAAGGCTATACCGTATGCTGCACCACCTGTGGGCGACCTGCGTTGGAGAGAACCACAACCCGCAAAATCGTGGCAAGGCGTTCTTAAAGCCGATGATTTTGCTCCTTGGCCGCCTCAGCCGACACGTCCCGGACTTACGAAAGAGATGATGAGCGAGGATTGTCTTTATCTCGGCATCGCTACTCCTGCTAAAACTATTAATGATAATCTACCTGTGATGGTTTGGATTCATGGCGGCGGTTTCAAAACCGAACATTATGGCGGCGACCTTTGGAAACATCTTGCTGAAAGAGGCGTTGTAATTGTCAGCGTTGAATACCGCACAGGCGCATTAGGTTTTATGGCTCATCCCGAACTCTCTAAAGAATCAGCAAACGGACATTCTGGCAATTACGGACTTTTAGACCAAATTTTCGCACTTAAATGGGTTCAGCGCAATATCAAAAATTTTGGTGGCGATCCTTCCAACGTTACAATTTTCGGCGAAAGTGCGGGGGCAATAAGTTGTAGTATTTTGTGTGCATCTCCTCTTACAAAAGGTTTGTTTCATCGTGTAATAAGTCAGAGCGGTGGCTCTTTTGCTCCTTATGACGATGCTCCGAGAAGTTTTTTAACGGGTGCTACGCAACGTGCTGCCGAACAGCAAGGTCTTGAATTTCAGAAAGATATGAAAGCCAAATCCATTAAACAATTGCGTCAAATGGAGGCTTTTGCTATTGACGGCGACAACAAAAACAGCGGTGTTAGTTTTTGGCCCTGTGTTGATGGTTATGTTATCACCGATGACCTTTACCGTCTTTATGAAAAAGGCGAATACCGGGACGTACCCGTTATCGTGATGACAAATAGTGATGAAGGCGTATTGTTTTCTCAAAGAATGGATCCTGAGGTTTATAAAAATATGGGAAAAGCAATGTTCGGCGATTTTTTTGACGAAGCCTTAAAACTATATCCTGCAAATACTTCTGATGAAGTTTTTAATGCATTCGGAGATGTTTTCAGAGATTTGGGATTTGCATGGCCATCGTATGCTTGGGCAAAACTTCAGAACAAAACCGGTAAAAATCCTGTTTATTCTGCATTTTTGGCGCAACCCTCCACACGTAGTTTTTCAAACGATCCGCTTCGTCGCGGAGTCTCTCATGCTGATGATATTTTGTATTTGAACGGTGAATTTTTAATGCAGCCCGAAAAATATCCTAACGAATCTGCTCTTGCTGAAATTATTCAACAGTATTGGATTAATTTCGCTAAAACTGGCAATCCTAACGGTAAGGGGCTTCCGTATTGGCCTAAATTCGACGAAAACAAAACCACAACAATGCAATTTAGTTACGGAGCTTCGTTGATTGATTTGCCTAACGCTGACAAAATTCATTTTATTGACAAAGTTTATCAACGAGTTCGTGAAATAACCGAGGCTAAACGGAAATAATAATAAAAAAACGGCTGTCTTAAAAAAAATCAGACAGCCATTTTTTTTGTTTTAATTAGTTTTTAAGAAAACTTTCCCATTCGTCTGTGAATTTTTCTTTTTCCTCGTTAGAGATTGAAGTTTTTGAAAGCGTACCGTCTTGATATCTATATTTTAAAATTTTCGGTTGTGAATTTTCCAAAGGTTGGGTATAATACATCACATCGTAACCTTGACCGTTTTTTTCTGCTATAAAAATCACTTTTGTTTTTCTGTCCCAAAAATTTGAAAAACCGATATTTCTTTGGTCAACTTTTTTGTCCTTGAAATCCTCTTCGCTCGTGAAATCATTAGCAGTGATTTTTTTGTAATCGTAATGAAGGTCTTCTTGAGGAACTTTTGAATAGATTTCTATTATTAAATCTTTTTCTTTGGCTAATTTTTCTTTTTTCGATACGAATTTTTCGCCGTCCCAATCGTATGAAACTTGATAATTTCCTTCACAATTCGGAGAATCTTCAAATTCGCCGTAACCCTCATACGAAGAAGTTCCGGCACGCAATTCAAAACCTGTTGTGGATATATCAAGGCTTGGAGTGCATGACCAATCGGTATTTTCTTTCATTTTTGAAATTAATGTTTGAGGATCGGATTTTATGAAATTTTTGTCTACGAGTATCAATTTTTTGTCTTTGGGATAAGCTCTATAATCAGAATTTTTCGATTGAGGAATCTCTAATTCTATTTGTTTAATATTGCCGTTGTCCCAAATATATTCAGCAAATTCTCTTTCAAGATTTTCTTTTTGCTCGTTTTTAACCATATAAATATTCTCAATTTTTTTCCGAGTGAGAATTTTGTATTTTCCGTCATCGCATTTAAAAACACAACATGAAACATTCCATTCGATAGGATTGTTGCTGCTTTGCGGTTCGTACTTTCCGGTTTTGTCATAATATGTTGCATTATAACCGTTGTGATAGATATAGCAATTATGAAAATCTCCGAAATCCGATGCTTTTATGTATTCTGAATTTATTTTTTGCAAAATATCTTTTATCGGTTGCGGTGTGTATTGGTTTTCAGCGATTTCATCTTCTAATGTTATGACCAAAGGAACTGTGTAAACACGTATTTTTTCAATGTCGGAGTTTTCGTCTTTGGCATAAAACGAAATATAAATATCTCTTTTTTCGTATTTGTCTTTCTGAAGATGTTGTGTTATAATATAATATCCGTCTTTGTTTTCTTTCTTTATGTCGGTATCTTTCAGACAGTTATCTTTCTTGTAAGAAAGAACGTTCTTTATCGGGAAACCCACGGCAACAGGTTTTGAAACCGGGTAATTGAAATATCCGTTGTAAGGTGTTTCGTAATGATTTTTTTCTTGAGCGAAACCGATTTGTTTTGAAAAAACCGTGTAGGCGGAAATTTTATTATCATTGATTTCAAAATCTATAATTTTCTCGTTTGTTTGTTTATTGAAATAAGAATTGTCTTTCAAATAACCGTAATCTTTTTTGTATTTTTCAATATTTTCGAGATAGCCGCCAAACGAGCAGAAATAATCAAGACTTCCGTATTCTGTTATAAGGTTAGAAACATCGACGTTGTCGGATTGCGGAATAAATTTTTCGCCCGACCAATTATAACGCAGCGGCCAAAACGAGCTGTTTACAAACGTAAAACCTATTGTGTCAAATTCTACGTAGCAATTATAATAATCACCATAAAAATTGTTCAGTGGTTGTTTTTTCGGTTTAGGAAGGTCGGTTTTAGAAGTGTTTTCTTCCAAGTTTCCGTCTTTGAAATGAAAAGTTCTGAAACTATGATCTGTAATTTCGCTTGTATAATCTTCGTTGTATATGTTAATGAGGTTAAAAAGAGCCGCTGTCCAAGATTTGTCGGACATTTGATAACATTGAAGTTTATAAAAAGCGAGTCCGTCCAATTCGCCTTCAGCACCGGGAATCAATGAAAAATATTCCATGCGGGTTTTTGACGGATATTTTTCTTCTTTTGAAATTCCTTTGTAATACTCATCAAGACCTTTGATGTCCCATTTTTTAGCGGTTGCAACACTTTTTTTGAGAGTATCGTTTGTTTCAAGAAGTTTTTCCCAAATGATTTTAGCGATGTTTTCTTGAGGTTCAACGTACTCAAATAGGGCTTGAGGTTGAGTGTTCGGAATTTCTTCCGGGATTGAGTTTTGAGTGGAATCAGTGTTGCTCTGATTTTGGTTAGAGCCTCCTGAACAGGCATAAAAAGCTAGTATCGGGAGCATTAATAGTAGAATTAATCTTTTCATATTGGTTGTTTTTTTATAGTTTATTTGGCAAAGATAATTAATTTGTCGTAAAAAAAAATAAAGTCGCTAAATTTTAGCGACTTTATTTTTTTACTTTTTACCTTTTATCAGCGATACTATCCACAGTACTAAAATTGCTCCGAGTACACTTCCGACAAAATGCCATATAGTTCCGTTTGGAAGCAATTTGTTGAAAGTGAAGTTTCCGACCCAAGAGCCTACCAAACCGATGATAATGTTGAGAATTAGTCCGTTACCCGAACCGCTGAAAATTTTACCGGCTAACCAACCGGTTAGGCAGCCGATAACCAATGTTACTATTAATTCTACCATAATTTTATTGATGTTTTATTAGTTAATAAAAAAATTACACATTAAATCTAAAATGCATAATATCACCGTCTTGAACAACATAATCTTTGCCCTCAATGTGGATTTTTCCTGCATCACGGCAAGCTGCTTCCGAGCCTAATTTGATGTAATCTTCCATTTTGATAACTTCGGCTTTGATAAAACCTTTTTCAAAATCGGAGTGGATTACGCCCGCAGCTTGAGGAGCGAGTGCGCCTTTATGAAACGTCCACGCTCTTGATTCTTTCGGTCCTGAGGTGAAAAACGTTTCCAAATTTAGCAAATGATATGCAGAACGTATAAGTTTCACAACGCCTGATTCCGTTAATCCCAAATCATCGAGAAACATTTTTCTGTCTTCGTAGCTTTCCATTTCAGCGATTTCTTCTTCGGTTTTTGCTGCGATAACAAGTATTTCCGCTTTTTCGTCTTTAACGGCAGCTTTTACGGCTTCAACGTATTTGTTTCCCGTTAAAACCGATTTTTCGTCAACGTTGCAAACATACATTACCGGTTTTGAGGTTAAAAGAAACAATTGTTTAGCTGCGATTTGTTCGTTTTCATCAAGCTCCACGGTGCGTGCCGATTTGCCCTCTGACAATGCCGCTTTATACTTGTCCATAACCTGTAACAACATTGCCGCATCTTTGTCTTTTGCGGTTTTGGCTATTTTTTCGGTTTTGGCATAACGCTG
Organism: Bacteroidales bacterium; assembly: GCA_017544805.1. GTDB lineage: Bacteria > Bacteroidota > Bacteroidia > Bacteroidales > UBA3824 > UBA3824. Next base: position 5,910 of record JAFYDK010000120.1, read on the forward strand.
CTCTATCGTTTCAAGGTCTTTGATTTGAAGTTCGGCATCAATTATTTCTTTGTCCCTGACAGGGTCTATTGTGCCGTCCACGTGCGTTACGTTTTCATCGTCAAAACATCTTAAAACGTGGATTATGGCATCTGTTTCGCGGATATTCGCCAAAAATTTGTTGCCTAAACCCTCGCCTTTGCTTGCTCCTTTTACTAAGCCGGCGATGTCTACGATTTCTACTGTAGCCGGTACTACTTGAGCCGGTTTGTCAATTTTTTCGAGTTCTATAAGTCTGTCGTCGGGAACGGTTACTACGCCCACATTAGGCTCTATCGTGCAGAACGGAAAGTTTGCTGCTTGAGCCTTTGCACTTGACAGACAATTAAATAACGTGGATTTGCCGACATTAGGCAATCCTACTATGCCGCATTGAAGTCCCATTTAATTTTGTTTTTTTTCTACCTCTTCAACAATTGAATTTTGCGATTTAAAATACATTATAATGTATGCTATTAACGCTAATAAAATAAGCGATGAAGCAATTGCCGCGATTATAGAGCCAATTTTTACCGATTTAGGTGCAAATCTAAACTCTACCGTATGTTCTCCTTGAGGAATTTTAACGGCTCTTAAAATATAATCGGCGCAAACGTGTTCAGTTTCTTTTCCGTCGATATAAGCCGTCCAACCTTTCGGATAATAAATTTCAGAAAATACCGCAACTCTTTCTTGAGCTGCCATGACGTTATATTTCAAATAGTTAGGCTTGTATTCCGCTAACGAAATCACGCTTTGGTCGTCTGAATAAATCTGCTCTTTGGGCAGGTTTTGAACAAATTCGGGGAAATGGTTTTTGTTGATAACAGCCGTTTGTTTCGGGTCGGTTGTTTTTAGCCTTCCGATTTCTGCGTCAGCGGTTTCCACAACGTCAAACTTATTAACGAACCACGCATTGCCGTAAGTTTTGAGGTTAATCAGCGGCATTTGTGCGGGGTTAAGAATTACGAATTTGGTGTTAAGCATATTCAAAACGGGATTATTTGAAATATAATCCGAGAATTTTTCGGGTTGCTGACTTGCCAACATTCTTGCATAATTTACGGTTGGAGCGAGCAATGTGTCGATAAATTCTTGATAGCGGCGCATTTTAGCACCGTGATAACCACCGATTGTTTTGTGATAATAAGGCGTAATACCGTCGTTGAAAACGTTAGCCGAAAGATTCAAAACTCTAAAATCGGGGTCGGTATCTTTCATAATAAACTGATCTGCCGTTGAGGGACGGAAAACGTTTGAAACGTTTTGGTCTTGTTGATAGTTTTTGGGACCTAAATATCTGTAATCCACAGCCCAAAGGTCAATAACGGCGAGAATGCCGATTATGATAAATACTTTGCTTGTTTTTACTTTTTCTGGTTTCAACAGAAGTAGTAAAACGCCCGGAATCAAAATGAATAAAAGCGACCTTAAAGCATCACTGCGTAAAATTGCTTTTCTTGCGTTTTGAAGTTCGGTTTCAAACGAAGTGTATGCTGAAGCCTGTTCGGGGTGAGCAGCTTTGATTTCGTTGAGGTTTTCAAATTCCTGAGTTGATAACAAACTGCCTGAAAGTGAAGGCAACAACCAGAAAATCAAACATAAACCAGCTGTTAAACCTAAACTGATATAAATATAATTCTTTTTGGTTTTAAGAATTTCGGGTTTGTCATAAATTGTTTTGAGAGCCATCATAGCCACAAACGGAATTGCAACTTGAGCAATTACCAAAGCCATTGACACAGAACGGAATTTGTTGTACATCGGAAAATAATAGAACAACAAATCGGTAAACCATCCGGCATTGTTTCCCCATGACATTAGGAGAGAGAAAACTGCCGCTGCAAGCAGCCACCATTTAGCGGAATTTTCCACGATGAACATTCCTAAAACGAATAAGAAAATTATCACCGCACCTACATAAACGGGTCCAGAGGTAAAAGGTTGATTGCCCCAATAACGTGAAGAATTTTTTACGGGTTCTAACATTTCTTGTTTTTCTACGGCATTAACGGCGTTTTTGTCGTTGCCGATTGCAGAGGATTCACCGCCTTTGAAATCGGGAATCATCAACGTAAAACTCTCACCTATGCCGTAGCTCCATGCCATAGCATAATCTTTGTCCAAGCCGGAGGATACTTGTTTGTTAGAGAGTTCGCTCTGACTGCGGGTAGAATATTTGCTGTATTCCCAAGTTGTCCAAAGGTTGGTGATGTTGGGTAAAACGGCAAAAACTACGGCTATCAAAGCCACGAGCGTTGATTTTGAAAAACTTTTTATCCAATCGGGATTTTTATCTTTCTCCTTAAAATCTACTATAAACTTGTAAACTACGTACATAGCGCACATAATTGCCAAGTAATAAAGTATTTGCGTATGGTTGCAGGCAATTTCTATTCCCAAAGAAAAAGCCAGCAAAAGTCCGCCGACTATATATTTTTTCTGATAACAATAAATCATTCCGGCCAACACCGGAGCCATGTAAGCTATTGCATAACATTTAGTTATATGTCCGGCTGCGATAATGATAATGTTATAACTCGAGAGTGCAAAAGTCAAAGCACCGATGACGGAAATGGTGTTTGAGAATTTCAGACTTTTGAGCAAAACATAAAATCCCAAGAGATAAACGAATAAAATCGCCATAGTGGAATACGGCAAGAATAAATGCAGAAACCTTTGAAGCATAAGGTGAATGTTAAAAGTTTCCGGAGATTTAATCTGATAAGCGGGCATACCTCCGAACATGGAATTAGTCCATGCGGAATATTCGCCGGTTTTATCTTGGAACTGATTGATTTCGTGTGCCATACCTTCGGCATGGATATTATCGCCCTGCATTAGGGATTCCCCGTTAAGTTCGGGGTAAAAGTAAATTACGCTTATAGCAATGAATGCAATCAAGGTCAGACAGACCGTTAAAACATCTTTGGTAAAAACGTGCTTTTTCAAAAATTCGTTCATGTTCTTTCTTTTTATTGGCTGCAAAGATAATAATTTTTTTTATTATCTCGTTTTATTTTTCTAAATTGCAAGGCATAACAAAAAAACTTTTTAAAAGATTATGTGTTTAAAAATCAATAAAATAACTTTGTTTTCGGCAGTCTTTGCCGTACTTTTGCCGTTTTCTTCTTGCAATAGAGGAAGTAACGGTTGCAACGAAAAATCATTCTCTTTTGATGAAATTATCACAAATTATCACAATGCGTATTTCCCCAGTAAAAAATCTCAGGAGAAAAAATTCGCAATTTATCTTGATTATTCTGGCAGTGTGAAAGTTGCTTTTAGGGACGACAACACGGCTAATTTTTATCAGCTTTTTATTAACAGTTTAAAAATTTCTACTGTTGATTTTTTCCAGGTTAATAATTTCAGCGTTGATAAAATTGCAGGACTTCAGACTTCGGAACTTTACAAAAAGGTTAAAGATGCAAATAAATTCAAAGGTGATAACGCACCGCTCAACAAAACTGTAAAACAAATCATCGAAAATAATTCCGAGGCTGTTTTCATAACCGACGGTGAACTTTGGGAAAAAGGCGAGAGGGACGACCCTTGGGCAAGGGAAGAATTTGAAAAATGGCTCAAGGATGGTAACAAATTGGAATTTTTTGTAACCGACCATCTTGATGGCGGAAAACAGCAACACCTTTTTTATATATGTTTTGTTCCGAAAAATTCTCAAAGCACGGTCGTAAACGATTTTAAATTTTATCTTAAAAATTCGGGTGCAGCACAAAACATGAGATATTCTAATTTTAGTTTTTCCAACAATGAAATTAAATTTTCAAAAGATGAGTATAATGTTAAAACCGGTGGTCTTAACGAAAATACTTTTATGGACGAATCCGTTTACAAAAACAATGAAAATTTTGAATACATTTCGCTTTTTAGCTCTTGGAAAGACCTTTATAAATACATTGCGAGGGCAAAAAGTCAAAATGGAGCGCCTATGAAAGACGGTGCACCGCTTCTTTGCCGTTTGAAAATAGATTTGAGCGGATTGGAATTTTATGACGTAAAAGGTTTGAAACTAAAGGTTTACAACGTTACTGAAGATATTTTTTCGTTTAAACGCAAAGCCGAAATCAAAGAAAACACTCCTACTTTTTATTCCGAAAACGGTGAAATCGTTTTGGACGAAAACCGCGAAAAAATTCTTATCTGTCACGGTGATTACGAGGGTTATAACGATAAAGGCGAACTTATTGCCGATACTGTTTTCAAACCCAAAAAATCTCTTCCTACGTTGGAAAACTTTTTCGTTTTAGATGACGAAAAATTAGATTTGCAGAAGTCGAAAAGCGGTGAAATCAACATCAAAATTCGTGAAAATTTTTCAGGAAATATGTTTGAAACCGAAAACAATATTTTAAGAATTGACGTTTGTTTGGACGGTGTAACTGCTAATACTCAGAATATTAACATTCAAAACTTCGTATGGCAAGGTAAACAGGTAAAAGAAAACCGCAGTATGTATAATTCAATTCTCGGCGCATTGAACTCGGCTAATCCCGAAGGAAAAGTTGTATATACTTTTTATTTGAACACTTTGCCGTTAAAAAATTAATTCATAATAAAAATGAGGAGGTGAAAAAATGAACATACTTTATAAAAATCCTAATGAATTATCTTCGCTGATAACAAACACTTATATTTTATCAGCTGTAACGGCAGTCATTTTTCTTTTGATTGCAATGTTAATCAGCAAAATGATAGCTTATGAAGGCGGCAAAAATCCTAAAGATGCAGGACGCAGAAAAGTTTGGTTTTGGATTACAGGCGTTATTGCAACTGCGGCGTTTTTCTGTTATAATTTCTTTTTCGTAAAAGAACAAATCGCTCCCAATCCCGCTTTAAGAGATTCTTTCAATGTTTGCACCGCAGTTTCTACGGGGTTAGTGCTTTTGATTTACGTTGTTTTGGGTTTTGTTTTGAGCCGTTTTGTTTGTCAGAGAGGAAAATTTGGAACAGTGTTCCCCGCAAAATAGTTACGTTAAAAAAATTGGAACTTCAAAAAAAATATTTAAATTTGCGCCCAACAACTTTGATAAATTATGTCATTAACAAATACTTTTATATCGCTGTTTTTAAGGCGCAATTTCAATAGGGTGGAACTATACAAAAAGTACCCTGACGAGACACAGTTCAAAATGTTTAACACGCTTATAAAAAAAGCGTTGAAAACAGAATTCGGAAGACAATACGGTTTTGACGAGATTTTAAAAAACGGACCCTCGGAATTTTCAAAACGTGTTCCCGTAAACCCTTACGAAAACCTTAAACCTTATATTGAAAGAGTTGCAAAAGGTGAGCAAAACATTCTTTGGCCGCAAAAAACCGGCTGGTTTGCAATGAGTTCCGGCACGACCGATGACCGGTCAAAATACATTCCGATTACAAAAGATAGTCTGAAAAAATGTCATTTTGACGGTGGTCAGGACGTTTTGTCAGTTTATTTGAAACTGTTTCCTAATACGACGGCTTTTTCGGGCAAAGCTTTGGCTATTGGCGGTTCAAGGCAAGTTAACAGACTTGGCAAAGAGATTTTTTGCGGAGATTTGTCAGCGGTTTTGATTTCTAATCTGCCCTCTTGGGTTAGAAAACGCAGAACGCCGGATATTGAAATCGCCCTTATGGAAAATTGGGACAAAAAAATTGAAGCTATGGCTCAAGCCGTTAGCAAAGAAGATGTTACGAGTATTTCCGGCGTGCCTTCATGGACACTTGTTTTGATGAGAAAAATCCTTGAAATCACGGGTAAGGAAAATATTTCTCAAGTTTGGCCTAATCTTAATCTTTTTATGCACGGCGGAGTAAGTTTTAAGCCGTACCGTTCTCAGTACGAAAAACTTATACCGAGCGAGAAAATGGTTTATCTTGAGACTTACAATGCCTCAGAAGGATTTTTTGCGTTTCAGAACGAGCAGGACAAAGACGATATGCTTTTGATGTTGGACAACGGAATTTATTACGAATTTATTCCTATGTCAGAGTTTTATAATCCTGACAGAAATGCGATTCCGCTTTGTGAGGTCAAAACCGGCATTAATTACGCTATCGTTATCACTACTAACGGTGGACTTTGGCGTTATATTATTGGCGATACCGTGGAATTTACTTCTGTTAGACCTTACAAGATAAAAATCACGGGAAGAACGAAACATTTTATCAATGCTTTCGGAGAAGAACTTATTGAGGACAATGCGGCAAGGGCAATCCGTGCGGCAAGTAATGTTACGGGTGCTGACATCAAAGATTATACGGCTGCTCCCGTTTATATGGAAACCGACAAACGTGGTCGTCATCAGTGGCTTATAGAATTTAATATTCCGCCAAACGATATGGACGTTTTTGTTAAGACCTTGGATTTTGAGTTGAAAAAACTTAATTCCGATTATGATGCAAAACGTTACAAAGATATTTCGCTGACAGAGCCTGAAATTACGGTTGCAAGAGAAAATCTTTTTGAAGATTGGTTGAGAAAAAAGGGCAGAATCGGTGGTCAAAACAAAATTCCAAGACTCGAAAACAACCGCGACATCATTGACGAAATGTTAGAAATGAATAAATAAAAAAATGCAAGTAAGATATTTTTTTTATATTATTTTATTGATTTTTGCATTAACAGATAAAGTTGAAGCGCAGGAATATTCTGTTGAAGAGAAAGAAAAATTTATCTCTGATAGTTTATCTTCTTCTTATGATGACGGTTATAATTTTTTGCGCTCGACTTCGCTTTACGATGATGATAGATTTAATTTCAGATTTTATTTTCATCCTTTTTTCAAAAACACTGAGTATTTCGGTGATTTTGTAAAGGGGTATACTTTAATTGGTTTTCATTTTCAACCTGAAATTTCATATTCTATTAATAGCTTTTTGAAAGTTCAATTGATGTGGAACCTCTTGAAGTATAGCGGTTATGATAAATATACCGAAAATAAAGTTTATCCGAGAATAGTTTTTGCACCGACTGAGTCTTTCAAAATAATTTGCGGTTATTTGGAGGGAAATTTAAAACACAATTTAATAGAACCGATTTATAATCCAGACCGTTATTATACTGATAATGTGGAAAATGGTTTACAGTTTCTTTTGCATAAACCGCGTTATAACGGAGATATGTGGCTTAATTGGGAAAAATTTATTCTTTGGGGTGATCCGTGGCAGGAGCGTTTGACTTTTGGACACCGTTCAGAATTGTTTTTTGTTAAAAGGGAACAGTTTTTAGCCTCGTTTTTGGGAGAACTTTTGATAGCGCATCGTGGCGGTCAGATTGACAATTCGCCGGGGCAGGTTCAAAGTCTTGAAAACGGAGCGTTAGGTTTTAAGATTGACAGATTAGGCAATTCGGATCAAAAATTTCGACAATTTTCGTTTCAAGCTATGTTTGCACAGTTTCATTGTATTGATCAGACGGCTGACATTCCTTATATTGATGGTTTTGGTATTTATGCAAAAGCTTTGTTGAGAATAGGCAGCGTGGGATTTTCGCAAGGTTATTGGTATGGCGACAGGTTTATGAATTTCAGAGGCGATCCGCTTTTTACATGTCAAGCAATTAATTGGGAGAACAATGTACGTCACAGGACAATGATTTTTAATGAATTATTTTTGACAAAATCATATTGCAACGGTTTGTTTGTTTTGAGAACGGGTGCTAATTCGTATTTTGACCCGAAAGCCGGAACTTTGGAATATAGTTATATGCTTAGTTTGATTTTGAAAATTGTTAACGGCTTTTAGAATTCAAAGCCAAATCTTAAGACGGTGCATTCATAGGTCTTAAGATTTGGCTTTGCGAGATTAAATTTTTTCTACTTCGGTAAATTTTATTTTTAGCAATGCGCATAAACCCAATGTTTCGATGGCGATGTAATGATGCTTTTGATAGCGGACAAATTTTCCTGTTATGCCTTCAAATTCGCCTTTTTTGATGCGCACCATTTCGCCGGCTTTGAGTCTTATTTCTTCTGGCGTTTTGTATATCGTGCCACAAATCAGCGGATTACAAAAATTAATGAATCTTGCCATTTCTTCATCTTTAATCGTAGCATAATCATTGCTTTGACTATCTTTTTTTATAAAATTGACAGGATATTCCAATTCTTTTCTAAGATTTAAACACCAATTTCTGTCATAATCTTTTTTGACGAAAATAAGATTATGAACAGCGGGAACGAGCGGATATTTTATCCTCTCGTCCGCCGGTGCTAAATCCGGAGCCGCATAGCATTTGGGTATGAAAGTCTCCAAGTCCATTTCATTTAAACGGCTTTCAACTTTCAACTCGTTCATATACACAGTTTTAATAGGTATCCACATTAATTGTTGTTTTTTAGTTTTTTATCTTTTAATTTTATGGCATTTTTCACTTTTTCGTCTTCCAAAACAAGCGGAATTAGTTCCATAGCTGTTTTAACGTATACAAATTCCAAGCCGTCAATATAGAGCGGGTTGATTTCTTCGATGTCCCTTTTGTTTTCTTCGGACATGAATATTTTTTGAATTCCCGCGCGTTTAGCCCCTAAAATTTTTTCTTTTATTCCGCCGACCGGCAACACTCTGCCAGAAAGCGTTAATTCTCCAGTCATTGCAATTCTTGGTTTTACAAGTCGTTGCGTATAAACTGACGCCAAAGAGGTAAAAATTGTTATACCGGCAGATGGTCCGTCTTTTGGTACTGCACCTTCGGGGAAGTGCAGGCTCAAATCAAACTCTTTGAACATTCTGTGGTCTATGCCTAAAACATCTTCGTTAGCGCAAAGATAATTTATTGCAATTTCAGCTGATTCTTTCATCACTTTACCGACGTTTCCGGTGATGTTGAGAGTTCCGTTTCCGTTGGAGAGCAGCGATTCGATGTACAAAAGTTCACCACCTGCCGAGGTCCAAGCGAGTCCCGGAATTACGCCCGGCTGCCGTGTTGAAAAATATTCGTCATGAAGATATTTCGGTTTTCCTAATTCTTCTGACAGTTTTTCTTGTGTTATCTCTTCAGAGTACGACTCTTGAGAGGCTACTTTTACGGCTGTTTTTCTTGCTAAAGTTGCAAGGGTGTTGCTCAATTCCCTAACGCCGGATTCTCTTGTATAATTGTTGATAACGTTTCTTAAAACATCGTCGTTAATCGAAAAATTTTCGGGTTTAAGACCGTGATTTTCCAAAATTTTGGGCAAGAGATGACGTTTTGAAATTTCGATTTTTTCTTCCGTAACATATCCCGAAACTTCAATTAATTCCATTCTGTCCAAAAGGGCGTCGGAAATTCTGTTGATTTGATTTGCAGTTGCAATAAAAAGTACGTTCGACAAATCGTAGTCCAAATCCAAATAATTATCGTGAAACTCCGAATTTTGTTCGGGGTCAAGCACCTCCAAAAGGGCTGAAGCCGGATCGCCGTGAACATTGCTCGAATCTATTTTGTCAATTTCGTCCAAAACAAAAACGGGATTTGACGAACCTGCTTTTTTAATGTTTTTAATAATTCTTCCGGGCATTGCGCCGATATATGTACGGCGGTGTCCGCGTATTTCTGCCTCGTCATAAAGTCCTCCTAACGAGACTCTTACGTATTTTCTATTCAAAGCCTCTGCAATGCTTTTGCCTAACGAGGTTTTGCCGACACCGGGAGGTCCGTAAAGACAAAGAATCGGAGATTTGAGATTTTTTTTCAGTTTCAAGACCGCTAAATATTCCAAAATTCTTTCTTTGACTTTTTCCAAACCGTAATGATGGTCGTCAAGAACTTTTTTAGCACCCTCAATTGTGAAATCATCTTGAGTGCAAAAATTCCACGGCAATTCCAAAAGTGTCTGACTATAAGTCAGTTCAGTTGCAAAATCCGGAGATTGAGGGTGAATGGTCTTTAACCTTGCAAATTGTTTTTCAAACGCTTTTTTAACATATTCCGGCCAGTCTTTTTGTTGGGCTTGCTGCTCTAACTCGTCGAGTTGTTCTTTTGTAGGATCGCCTCCGAGTTCGTCTTGAAGCGTTTTGATTTGCTGATTCAAGAAATATTCCCTTTGTTTCTTGTCCATCTGACGTTTGACCTTGTCTTGAATGTCATCTCTTAATTTGACTTTTTCTTGTTCGGTGGTCAAAAGTCCGAGGAGTTCCATTGCTCGTTTTTTAATGGAATTAATCGCTAAAATCGCATTTTTGTCTTTGATGTCAATTTCGATATTAGTAACGATAAAACTGATTAAAAAACCGGGCGTATGGATATTGCGCATTGCAAAATTGTATTCGGGAGCATTGCCGCTGCGCATTGCTATTTCCATAGCTGTCTGACGTATTGACGAAATCAAAGCATCGAATTCACCGTCCGTTTTTTCGGGATAAAAATCTCTAACGGCTTTATAAGTTGCCGTTAATATACCGTTTTTAGGATCGCTGTTTGCTCCTTGTCCGGTGATTTTAACCCTCATAACACCGTGCATTACGGCAGAGGCCGAGCCGTCGGGCATTATAAAAAATTTTATAATCCTTGCTATTGTTCCCACGGGATACAAATCTTCGATGCCGGGCGTTGTGTTTTGCGGATCTTTTTGCGTAACACAAATCAGAAACGAACCTTGGTTATAAGCGTTTTTAATGATTTCCATCGAGGTCGGACGTGCCGAGGCAACGGGCATGACCACGTGCGGAAACAATACATTGTTTCTAAGTGGCAAAACGGGAATTTCGTTTCCTACTTTTTGCCAGTCAATTTTTTCAAGTCCGTCGCTTTCAGGAATGTGAACTAATTGCGACATAGATTCTGCGCCCGAAGGCGAACTATTAGGCGCAAAACCGATATTTTCCGGCTTATTGTCTTTTTTCATGTCTGCAGTTTAAAAATTCTTCCTTAAATTTTGTGTTTCTTCAAAAACGTGTGTAAGTATTTCTGTTTCAATCTCGTCCAATTCTATATGACGGCGTGCCATCATTATTTGAGCGGTTTCCAAAGCTTTTTTCAGCGGATAAGTCTCGTAAGAGGAATCAGCACCGCCCCAAGCAAATGATGGAACAAAATTCCTCGGGAAGCCTGAGCCGAAAACATTTGAACTTACTCCTACAACCGTACCTGTATTAAACATAGTGTTGATGCTGCTTTTTGAATGGTCGCCCATTATCAAGCCGCAAAATTGCAAACCTGTTTTAACAAATCTGTGGCGTGCGTAATTCCAAATTTTGACCTCAGCATAATTGTTTTTAAGGTTTGAATTGTTGGTATCAGCACCGAGGTTGCACCATTGTCCGAGTACTGAATTTCCCAAAAATCCGTCATGACCTTTGTTGGAATATCCCCAAATAACGGCGTTGTTTACCTCGCCGCCGCATTTTGTGTAAGGTCCCATGGTGGTTGCGCCGTAGATTTTAGCTGAAATTTTTATAACGGAATGTTCGCAAAGTGCGAGTGAGCCGTGAACAACGGCGTTTTCCATGATTTCGGAATTTTTGCCGAGATAAACGTAACCGCCTGCCGGATTGATAATCGAAAATTCGGCATTAACACCTTCTTCAACGAAAATTCTTTCTTTCTGTAAAAATCTGTTGGTGGGGGATAGTTCTTGAGATTTTCTGCCTTTAGTCAAAAGAAAGAAATCTTTTTCTATTTCTTGCTCGTTGAGTGTGAAAATATCCCATGTGAAATTTATTTTCGAGATTTTTTTACATTCTTGAGCTTTTATTTTTTCAATTAATGTTTTTCTTTCTGCATAAAATTTTTCCGTATCTTCTCCGTTGAGTCTTGCTGCGATTAAATCACCGTTAAAACTTAAACCTTCGCCTTTTTGAAGATTTTTAACGGCGGAGAAAAATTCTTCATCGGGCAGAATTGTGGATTCAACGACGAAGTTATCATCTTCGATAGCGGGAGAATATTTTTTTCTTAAATAATCATCGCCTAAAAGTGTAATTTTCTCGCCCGTGATTTTTTGCCATTTTTCTTGTATCGTAAGGATACCGCATCTTAAATCTCCAGCCGGACGGGTGAAAGTCAGCGGTAAGAGTTCAAAGCGGTTTTCGAGATTGTCTGAAAGTATTATATTCATTTCTTTAAAATTCTAAAAAAATTATGTTCTGCAAAGTTGATAATTTTTTTCGGAATACGCAAATTGATTTTTTCCCCATAAAAATAATAAAGATTTGGCGAGTTATCAAAAAAAACTCGCCAAATCTTAAAAAGAGAAATACTGAGCCAGAGAAGTTCTACTCCAATGCTCGTTTAGTAGCCTACTTGAAGTTTACTGTGGCACGACGATTTTTAGAGCGACCTGCTAAAGTTTTGTTGTCGGCAATTGGTTCTTTTGGACCTTTGCTTACACACTCAATGTTTTCGATAGGTGCTCCTTGTTTAACCATATAATCACGAAGAGCCTCGGCACGTTTCTGACCGTACTTCATGTTTGCTTCCAATGAACCTGTATTGTCGGTGTGTCCAGTGATGACAATCTTGAGGCTCTTATCGGCATTCATTGCCTTACAGATAGCTTGAATAGCTGCATTAGTCTCGGCATCGA
>JAFYDK010000121.1 GCA_017544805.1 Bacteroidales bacterium
AGTATGCGCTGTTTAAAATACGACGTCCAAAACATCTGCATTTCAACAACGAAAGTACGTCCCTTAACATCAACACATAAGACATCTACAATGCTGTCTTTGAGATCAGGAATCACAGGCAACATTTCCGGCTGAAGATATTTTATAGTTTTTACCAAGCCATCACCTTCCAACGGCAACATGGCGTTAAGAAAACTGATAGTTAAATCTTCGTTCCTACCGAAAATTTTTTTGAATAATATGTCGGCTCGTGGATCGTAGTATTTCATAACGGATTAATTTTGACGGCAAAAATAACTTTTTTAGGAGAAAAATGCAAAAATTCTATACCACCACTTCCAAAATTTCTTTTTCGCCAAGTTTTATAATCTTTGTTCCTGACATTTTGTTTTTGTTGAAACAAAACGAAAGCAAATAACCTTTGTTAATACGGTAATAATCAAGATATTCTTTTAGTTGATTTTCGCCGCGCTCGTTGTAACTATCGCCACGCCAAATTTTCATTTCGATGATATATTGCTTTCCTAAATAATCAATAATCATATCAGTGCGAGAACGGTCGCGGGTTTCGGCTTCGATGTAATAATTACCTGTGCCATTGATAATTGGACGGATATAAAGCATAAAAAATCTGCGTCCTTCTTCTTCACGGAAAGTAACATCTTGACTGCCGTAAATATCATTGAAATGAACAGCAAAACGTTCCAAGATTTTGTCCATTTTCAGTTCACCATTTTCGATGAATTGAGATTTTTCGGTATCCCCTGCCCCATACATTTGTCCACGCAAATCAGCGGTCATAAACTTATTATAAAGGCGTGTTTCGATTATTCTGTTTGAAATTTTCACATAACCATTGTTGTTGGCAATGTAGTTGAACATCTGCGCAATCTCAATCACCTTGTCGTCAAGATTAAACGGACACGATTTTCCATAATATAGAATTCCTTTTAACATCGCTTCCAACTGTGGAAAATCATCAAGTTTTTTATTTAAATCGTCAAAAAAAGTATTCTTTTCAATCAGAATTATTTTCACCGCTTTTAAAACGCCTTCTAAGTTCCAACCAAGATTTTCATCATCAATCAAAAGACAAATTTTTGATGTTAAAAGCGGATAACCTGAAGTGTAATCGTGTATTAATGATGCAATTTCAGAAATATTCATACCCGTTTTATGGTCGGTTTCGTAGTCGGAAAGCATTTGTGAAATTTCTTCTACTGAAAACGACATATCGTTTTTGAACGGAACTGCAATATTCCACGGCGAATTGTACTGATGTTCACTTTCGGGACGTACCTTTAATTTTAGATTTTTGACATCGTAAACTCCGGCAAGAATCACCGACTGAAAAGTGGGAATTTTTCTGCGATTAAGGTATTTATTTCTTAGCAATCTCAAAAACTCAATAAATGAATCATAATTGCTTGCGTTATCAAATTCATCAATAAAAAGAACCACAGGAACAGCAGATTTTTTGCAGATATTAATTATTATATCTGATAGTTCTGCTAATTTTATTGTCTCATTTTCAGTATTTTGTTCCACAATAGAACAAATCGCCACTTTTACCTCATCACTTATATTCTTTAAATCTTCATATTCAATTGCAGATTTCAATTCTCGCAAAAAAGCATACGAAAGTTTTTCGGTGGTTTCATAATAGTTTTTTGATATGCTTTCAAAACTTATTGAAAACACCACATATTTATCACTCAACCTATTAGCCAAATGATAAAGCGTAGTGGTTTTTCCGTATTGACGACCACGATTGATGGTGATATATTGACCTATTTCAACAAGACTTTCAATTTTGGAAAGTCTGTCACTAATGTCTACCATATAATGCTCGTCGGGATAGCAAATGCCTGTTATGTTGAATCGTCTCATAATGCCGTAGTTTATTCTTTTGCAAATGTACAGATTTTTTAGAAAAACGGCAAGATTGTGAAGAATAAAAATGATTTTCAACAAACTTTTTCACCACAATTTGGACACACGCCTCTTATAATATATGACACGCTGACCGCTGTAAAGTTGTTCGGAAGTTTTACTTCCGGAATATGTTCGCTTTTTATACAAAAAGTTTTTCCACATTCGGTACAATAAAAATGAACGTGATGACATTCCTCATGATGTGGAGAATTGTGAGAATGTACACAATATTTCTGATGACCTGAACCATCGTCAAAGTCGTGAAGAAGTCCGTTTTCGGTAAAAACTCTTAACGCCCTAAAAAGAGAGGATTTGTCCGTATCAACAAGCAAATCCTCAATATCTTGAAGCGAGAATGCGTAGTCCAAATTACGTATTGTTTTCCAAACAAGTATTCTTACCGCTGTCGGACGAATATTGTTGTCAATTAACAGATTTTCAATATCTTCATTTGGAATACTCATTGCTAAAATTATCTTTTTTTCGCTGCTTTCAAAGTATTTTTCAAAAGCGAACAAATCGTCATAGGACCAACGCCACCCGGAACGGGGGTTATCAAAGCGGCTTTCTTTGAAACTTCGTCAAAATCAACATCGCCTTTTAATTTCCAACCTGATTTCGTCCGGTCGCTTTTAACACGTGTTGTGCCGACATCAATCACCGTTACGCCGTCTTTGACCATATCAGCGGTAACAAAACCCGGTCTGCCGATTGCCGCAACCAAAATGTCAGCAGTTTTGGTTATCTCTTTTAAATTCTCTGTCCTTGAATGACAAACAGTTACAGTTGCGTCAATACCTTTCTGACTCATCAAAATGCTCAGCGGTCTGCCAACAATATTGCTTCTGCCGATGATA
>JAFYDK010000122.1 GCA_017544805.1 Bacteroidales bacterium
ACCGATGCAAAAAGATACTGCCGGGGTTTGGAGCGTGAAACTTTCGGAAAATTTTTCTAAACCGTTTACATACTATTTTGAATTTGATTCCACGCCCGTTGCTGATGCGCAAAATATGTATCTTGCGCCTGAGAGGGGTTTCAAACCGAGTGTTGCCAATCATCCGAAAAACCGTTACAGTTATTTTTCGGCTGACGGCGTAAAATTCGGTAAAATTTTTTATAACCTTAACGACAGCACGGCGAAATATATTCCGGACGGTGTTAAAGAGGAAAATGATTTGCCTGTTGTTCAACTTCTTAGCGGCAAAAGCGACACGTTTGAAAGTTGGTTCAAATGCGGTTTTGCGGACATTGTAGCCTCAAAACTTTTGGCAGAAGGCAAAATAAAACCTTGCATTCTTGTTGCCGGTAATTATAAAGGCGATGCCGCTCAGGTTGTCAAGGCAGAAAAATTTAAAACTTGGGCAGAGCGTCAAAACGAATTGGAAAAAGTCTTGTTGGAAAAATGTAACTAATTACTGATTTAACTTTAGACGAAATACAAAAAATCTAATTTTTTTATGAAATTTTTGAGTTTTGTTATCTAATTAGAAAAACAACGAACAAAAAATGGAAATAATCAAAATAAACAATACATTACAAAAGTCAAGTAGGGGGGGTAAAAAGTCTTTTCTACTTTACTTTAATTTAAAATGATAGTTTTCTTGTCCCTTGTGGAAAAGTGTAAAAAACGCACTGTCCGCAAGGGATTTTTTTATAATTAAAGTTTAACCAAATGAAAAGAATAAACATTTTCTTGTTAAGTGCATTATTTTTTGCGCTAACATTTTTTTCGTGCAACAAGCACGATGATGACAAAGCCGAGCCCGAAAAGACCACGGTGGAAAACAATTCGGGAAATGACAATACGGAAGTAACGCCCGAAAAAGTTACCGTAACCTTTGATATTGCGGGCGGTACAGGAACAGCAGATGCTCAAACCGTTGAAAAAGGCACAAAAATCACCTTGCCCTCAGGCGATGGCATGGAAAAAGCCGGTTTTAAGTTTTTAGGTTGGAGTTTAACAGAAAACGGTGAAATCATTACAGAATACACCGCAACCGAAAACGAAGTAAAACTTTATGCCGTATGGGTAAAAGTTTTTACCGTAAAATTCGACACCGACGGCGGCACGGGTGCATTTGCCTCTCAAACCATTGAAAAGGGTAATACGGCAACAGAACCCGAAATAAGACCGTCAAAAGGTGGTTTCAAATTTTTAGGTTGGTATGCTGGTGATACGAAGTTTGATTTTTCAACACCGATAGCAGCAGAAGTTGCTTTGAAAGCAAAGTATGAGTATGCTAAGTTTTCAGTTACTGCCGATGGCAAACAAGTTGCTTTTAGCGGCGGCAATTTGCAGTACAACACAGAAACAGAAAAATTCCAATTTGCGGAACATCAATACGATATTATCGGCGGCGGTGGAGCAAATAGCGGAGAAATGGGCATTCGAGATTTATTCGGATGGGGTACATGGCTTGAAGGTGGCACTCCAATGAACAGCAGCATAACAAACGTCGAGTACAAATGGAACGATACCAAAAAATCTGTCATCGGCGAAGAATGGGTAACTCTTATCAAAGCCGAGTGGGATTATTTAATCAGCCGTAACAAAGGAACAAAAATCGGAGTTGCCGCAGTAAATGGTATACAAGGTTTGGTGCTTTTGCCGGATGATTGGACATTGCCTGAAGGGGTTGCATTCCAAAGTGGTTTTGCGAAGGAGGAAGGTTCAGAATTTTACAAAGATGTAAATGAATACACTGTTGAACAATGGAACCAAATGGAGAGTGCAGGAGCGGTGTTTCTGCCAGCTGCTGGTTTCCGTAGCGGCTCCGATGTGGACAATGTCGGCATCGGCGGCTACTACTGGTCGGCTACGGCTGACGGCACCTTGTACGTGTGGTACTTGGACTTCGATCCAAGACACGCGTTTGGGAGCCTAAAACCCCGTTCCCGCGGGCTGTCGGTTCGGTTGGTGCGGGTTTTGCAGAACCACAATATCCCACCCCAAAAATAAAAATTTTTAGCATTAACAGCGAAATCGTTAGAAATAATGGTTTCGCTGTTTTTGTTATAAAAATATTTTTGCATTTTTCTCCTAAAAAAGTTATTTTTGCCGTCAGAAAAACATATTGCAATGAAATACTACGACCCACGAGCCGACATATTATTCAAAAAGATTTTCGGTAGGAACGAAGATTTAACTATCAGTTTCCTTAACGCCATGTTGCCGTTGGAAGG
This sequence comes from Bacteroidales bacterium, assembly GCA_017544805.1. Taxonomy (GTDB): domain Bacteria; phylum Bacteroidota; class Bacteroidia; order Bacteroidales; family UBA3824; genus UBA3824. The sequence goes on from JAFYDK010000122.1 coordinate 2,289, forward strand.
CGATGGCTTGGTAAAAACGATAAAATATCTTCAGCCGGAAGAGTTGCCGATAATCCCCGACCTTAAAGACAGTATTGTAGATGTTTTGTGTGTTGATATTAAGGGTCGGACATTTGTTGTTGAAATGCAGATGTATTGGACATCGTATTTTAAACAACGCATACTTTTCAATGCTGCGAAAATGTATGTTACGCAAATCGAACGCGGTGAAAATTACGATGCCTTGATGCCTGTTTACGGTCTTAACCTTGTGAATGATATTTTTGACACCACGAGCGAAGATTATTATCACCGTTATACGATGTGCGAACCGTCTAATCCCGAAAAAACTATTGACGGTATCGAATTGTTTTTCTTTGAGTTACCGAAATTCAAGCCGAAAACATTTTCGCAAAAGAAAATGCAAGTTTTGTGGTTAAAATTCTTGACTGAAATCAACGAAAAAACCATCGTCGTAGACCCTGAACTTTTAAAAAATCCCGAAATTTCTAAGGCGTTAGATATTTGTACGTATTTAACACAAGAGGAATTATTAGGTTACGACCGTTATTGGGATGCTATCAGCACCGCAAAAACTCTCGCATCGGGCAAGTACAAAGACGGTTTGGATGCAGGTCTTGCAAAGGGACGAGAAGAAGGCCGCGCGGAAGGCGAAAAACAAGCTCACATAGAGATGGCACGTATGATGAAAGCTGACCACGAACCGCTTGAAAAAATCATGCGATATTCCGGCTTAACTTTAGACGAAATCCAAAAAATCTAAACTAACAATATTGAATAATAAAAAAACAACGGTTACAAAAAAAATGCAGCCGTTGTTTTTTTGCGTAGACACCATATTATGGCATCTGATTTTATTTTAATTTTGTTTCGATTTGTTCTTGCAAATATTTTTTATAATCGTCTGAACTTTCAATTGCGTTAGAAACTTCCTCGATGAACGACATTAACAAAAGATTTTGCGCTGTCTTTTCTGAAATTCCGCGGCTGCGCATATAAAAAAGTGCTTCTTTGTCTAACATTCCTGTTGTACTGCCGTGCGAACATTTTACGTCATCGGCATAAATTTCCAACTGAGGTTTGGAATTTATCGTAGCATCTTCCGATAACAAAATATTGTTGTTTACTTGTTCTGCTTCAGTTTTTTGAGAATTTTTTGCAACTTTTATGAGTCCGAAAAAATTCGCAAAACCGTTACCGCTGGCTATTGTCCTTACTACTTGTTTCGATTTGCAATTAGCAACATTATGATTGATAAATGTTTGAAAATCAAAATGTTCTTCTGCTTCAGGCAACAAGAGGGCGGGGGCGTTGAAACAAGAATTTTCACCTAAAAAGTCCACATTAACAACGGTTTTAATATCTTTGCCCGAAATGCCGACAAACGAAATTTGAACATCGGAATTTTTCCCGATTTTAACGTTAATCGTGTGATTGATAATTGTTTCTTCGGCTCCGGCGCAAAAAATATGAAAGCGGAGTTTACTGTTATCACCTACAACAACTTCTGTTGAAACCTCTTCTTGAAATTTTTCGGGCGTACCGCTGTACATAACATAAACAAATTCCGAATCCGTTTCGTCTTCTAAAAGAAGCGAATTTTTGCGTTTTTTGTCCTTGTTGGTAAGGCTCAAAAACACGTGGTTCAGACCGTCGCTTTTGGGAATGTTGTACGAAAAATCATCTTCAGAGGCTTGTGTGATGACATGATTCGTAAAACGGGTAAAATCTATATCTCTTAATCCGAATTTCATAATTAAAATTTTACTTGTTGTAAAGTTCGTCTGCTTGTTTTTTCAACTCGTCATAACCCGTTTTTTCGAGTTCTAATGCGAGATTTTTATCACCCGTTTTAATAATTCTGCCGTTGTAAAGCACATGAACGACATCCGGCGTAATATAATCCAAAAGCCTTTGATAATGAGTGATTATGATAAACGAATTTTCTGAAGATTTCAATTTATTGACACCGTTTGCCACTATTCTTAAAGCGTCTATGTCAAGACCTGAATCGGTTTCGTCCAAAACGGCAACTTTGGGATTGAGAACTGCCATTTGAAAAACTTCCAATTTCTTTTTCTCACCGCCCGAAAAACCTTGATTTACACTTCTTCCGTCAAGTTTTTTGTCTAATTCAACGAGTTCTTTTTTCTCTTTTATGAGTTTTAAGAAATCAGGAGCGGGAATAGGTTCAAGTCCGTGATATTTACGTTGTTCGTTGATAGCGGCTTTCATAAAATTGTTAATCGAAACTCCCGGAATTTCCACAGGGTACTGAAACGCCAAAAAAACGCCTTCTGCCGCACGCTCTTCGGGTTTTAGTTTCAATAAATCTTTGCCGTCAAGTTTTATTTCGCCTTCGGTAACAGAGAAAATTTCGTTGCCTGCCAAAACGGATGCCAACGTACTTTTGCCCGAACCGTTAGGACCCATTATTGCATAAACTTTGCCTTTTTCTATATTCAGATTAATGCCTTTGAGAATCTCCTTTCCGTCGATAGAGGCATGTAAATTTTTGATTTCTAACATTTTTTGTCAATTATTAAAATCGTTTTGAACCGCAAAATTAATAATTATTTTTTGAAAAAACTAAAAAATGGATTATTGCATTTTCATAAAAAACGGAGATTCTTTTTTTATATATGTTTCTTGCAAACGATTGCACAAACGTTTTCGCATTTTTTTTATATGTTTTTGGTGCTAATTTCGGGGTTTTCCGTTAAATTAACTGTAAAATTGCAGTTAGAAATAAAAAAAATTTAAGGACAAATGAAGAATTATATCAAATACGACCCGTGGAAAATTATCGAGGAAGGTTTTAATCCCGATTACAACAAAATTTCCGAAAGTATCTGTTCGTTAGGTAACGGAAAATTTGGACAAAGAGCAAATTTTGAGGAAAGTTTTTCAGGCAAAACTTTGCAGGGAAACTATGTTTCTGGCGTTTATTATCCCGATAAGACCCGTGTTGGCTGGTGGAAAAACGGTTATCCGGAATATTTTGCAAAAATGCTTAATGCTCCATCTTGGATTGGCATCAAAACAACCGTTCAAGGCGAAGACCTTGATTTGAATAAATGCGAAATTCAAGATTTTTCAAGAGTTTTGGATATGAAAAAAGGCGTTTTGGAAAGACGTTTTACGGCTAAAACTCAAAGCGGAAAAATTTTTCAAGTAGTTGCAACAAGATTTCTTTCTGTTTTAAGGGACGAAATCGGTGCGATTAAATACACGATTATTCCTAAAAATTTCAGCGCTGAGGCAGAAATCCTTTGTGATGTTGATGCTGACATCAAAAACGAGGATTCAAATTACGACGAAAAATTTTGGATTGAAATTCTGAAAACCTCCGACGATAACAATACTTTTGTTACTGCTGAAACTAAGAAAACACAGTTTCAGGTTTGTACGGCAGTCAAAATGGAACTTTCAAATTTTTCAAAGGTTGAAAACATTTTGAAAGAAAAATACGCTGCCAAAAAATACACCGTTCAATTTACTGAAAACGAAGAATTTACGGTTTATAAATACGCCGCCGTTACCTCGACGATGTATTATTCAAAAGAGAAAATTTCTTCAAAAACGTTGCAAGTTTTGGAAAAGGCTTATAATGACGGTTTTGAAAAACTTCTTGATGAACAAATCAAAACTTGGGACGAAAAATGGAAGGAATCCGACATTATAATCGAAGGCGACGTTGCCGCTCAACAAGGAATTCGTTTTAATATTTTCCAATTGAATCAGACTTACACGGGCAGAGACGAGCGTTTGAATATCGGTCCGAAAGGTTTTACGGGCGAAAAATACGGTGGCACAACATATTGGGACACAGAGGCTTATTGTTTACCGTTTTATCTTGCAACAGCAGACAAAAAAGTTGCTCATTCGCTTTTAGTTTATCGTTGGAAACACCTTAAAAAAGCAATCGAAAATGCCGAAAAACTTGGTTTTACAGGTGGTGCGGCACTTTATCCGATGGTAACAATCAACGGTGAAGAATGTCATAACGAATGGGAAATCACTTTTGAGGAAATTCACCGCAATGCTGCAATCGCTAATGCTGTAAAAATTTACGTTGATTATACCGGCGAGAAAAAATATTTGGCAGATTACGGTTTGGAAGTTTTAATTTCAATTTCAAGATTTTGGGCTCAAAGGGTCAATTGGTCGGAAGACAAGCAGAAATATGTTATGCTCGGCGTTACCGGTCCTAACGAATACGAAAACAATGTTAATAACAATTGGTACACTTCGTTTTCGGCTGTTCAAAACATGAAATACACTATTAAGGCGATAGATTTTGTTAAAAACAATTATCCCGAGGATTTCTTACGTATCAAAAACGTTTGCAACTTTGACGAAAAAGAAACCGAAAAATGGAATGAGATAATTGCTAATATGTATCTCGGTTTTGACGAAAAACGTCAGATTTTTGTTCAAAACGACGGATTTTTGGATAAGGAATTAATTCCGGTTTCAAAACTTGCCGCTTCTGAGCGTCCGATTAATCAGCATTGGTCTTGGGATAGAATTTTAAGAAGTTGTTATATCAAGCAGGCTGACGTTTTGCAAGGAATTTATTTCTTTGAGGAAGAGTTTGATACTCAAACGATAAAACGCAATTTTGAATTTTACGAACAATTTACTGTTCACGAGTCCTCGCTTTCAAGTTGTATTCATAACATTTTGGCTGCCAGAGTCGGACTTTATGACAAAGCATATCAGTTTTATTTGAATGCGAGCCGTTTGGATTTGGACGATTACAACAACGATACTTGCGATGGTTGTCATATTACCTCAATGGGCGGTACTTGGATGACGATAGTTCAAGGTTTTGGCGGCATGAGGATAAAGGATGGTTTACCTTCATTCAATCCGATAATCCCGAAACAATGGCAAAAATATGCGTTCAAAATCCGTCATCAAGACAATTTGTTTTTGATTGAGGTTACTCAGAGTGGCACTAAAATTCAAAAACTCGAAGGTCCTGATGCAAAAGTACTTATCAATGGTGTTTTAACAGAAATAAAATAGTTTTTTTTAATAACCGATTTTTCATTGAGGTTGTCTAATTAAAGTGAAAAAAAATATATTTTAAGCAAGGGTACATTTATTTTTCTTTTTTTATGAAAAAAATACATCACTTAAAAAGAAGTTAGACAACCTCATTTTTTTTACTTAGTTTCAGGTTTCTTTGTTGAAAATTTAAACATAAGATAACATTATAATTTTTAAATAATTAATAATTTTGCAGGTCAAAAAAACGTAAATAATTCAATAACAATGCAGGACATAAGAAATATTGCAATCATCGCTCACGTTGACCACGGTAAAACCACATTGGTTGACAGAATTTTGCACCAGTCCCATCTCTTCAGGGAAAATCAGGAAGTTCAGGATTTAATCCTTGACAACAACGACCTCGAAAGAGAAAGAGGTATAACAATTCTTTCCAAAAACGTTTCGGTAAGATATAAAGGCGTTAAAATCAATATCATAGATACTCCCGGACACTCTGATTTCGGCGGCGAAGTAGAGCGTGTGCTCAATATGGCTGACGGCGTTATCCTTTTGGTTGACGCTTTTGAAGGTCCTATGCCGCAGACAAGATTCGTTCTTCAAAAGGCTATTGAATTGAAACTCAAACCGATAGTAGTTGTTAATAAAGTTGATAAACCAAATTGTACACCCGAACAAGTTTACGAACAGGTTTTTGACCTTATGTTTTCGCTTGAGGCGAGTGAAGACCAGTTGGATTTTCCCGTTGCATACGGTAGTTCAAAAGCTGGTTGGATGGGTCCCGATTGGAAAACTCCGACACAAGATGTGTCATATCTTTTGGATTTGATTATCAAACACATACCTGCTCCCAAATATGTAGAAGGTCCGCTTCAGATGCAAATCAGTTCTTTGGATTATTCTTCTTATCAGGGCAGAATTGCAATCGGAAGAATTTACAGAGGTTCTATCAAACCGGGTCAAACCGTAGCCGTAATGAAAGCTGACGGCAAAATCGAACGTTCAACAGTAAAAGAGCTTTATACTTTTGAAGGTTTGGGCAAAGAGAAATCAAAACAAGAGCTTCCTTGCGGTGAGATTTGTGCTATTTTAGGTCTTGATAATTTTGACATCGGTGATACTGTTGCTGATCCGGAAAATCCTGAAGAACTCAAACGTATCCATGTTGATGAGCCTACGATGAGTATGCTTTTCACTATCAACAATTCGCCGTTCTTTGGAAAAGAAGGTAAATTTGTAACATCAAGACATTTAAGAGAAAGACTTTTCAAAGAGACTGAAAAGAATCTTGCTTTGAAAATTGAAGAAACCGATTCTCCTGAAAAACTTCAAGTTTACGGTCGAGGAATCCTGCATTTGGCTGTTTTGGTTGAAACTATGCGCCGTGAGGGTTACGAACTTCAGCTTGGTCAGCCGAAAGTTATTATCAAGGAAGAAAACGGTGTTAAATACGAACCGATTGAACTTTTAACAGTGGAAGTTCCTGAGAATTTTTCATCACGTGTTATTGACCTTGTTCAAAAACGTAAAGGCGATATTCTCAACATTGAAAGCAAAGATGACAGAGTTTTCTTGGAATTCAATATTCCTTCAAGAGGTATTATCGGTTTAACGAATCCGATTTTGACAGCAACGGAAGGCGAGGCTATAATTTCGCATCGTTTCAAAGATTTTGAACCTTGGAGAGGCGAACTTTCACGCGAGCGCAACGGTTCACTTATCGCAATGGAAACGGGAACTGCTATTCCGTATTCTATCAACAACTTACAAAGCCGCGGTAAATTTTTCATTTCTCCGGGTGATGAGGTTTATGCTGGTCAGATAATCGGTGAGACTACACGTCAGGACGACATTGTTGTTAATGTTACCAAGACGAAAAAACTTACGAATATGCGTGCTGCCGGCAGCGATGACAAAATCATTATTGAACCGGCTACCGTTATGAGTTTGGAAGAAAATATGGAATATATCAACGATGACGAATACGTTGAAGTTACTCCAAAATCTATACGTCTTAGAAAAATTATCCTTGACGAAATCGAAAGAAAACGTGCTTCAAGACAGACTGAATAAGTTTTTTAGATAAAAAAAAGAAACCCTCGTCGAAGAAAATCGGCGGGGGTTTTTAATTTTATAAGTTTTAAAATTTTATAATTTTAGAACTGTTTGTGCCACATTGTCAATGACTTCAAAATCGGGTTCTTCCCAATCATCGGGATTGTCAGAGCCTTCGTCATCGTTTTCTGGAACATCGGGGTTGTGTTCAAATTTCATTGTTGCAACCGAATAAATGCTTACTCTTTTGCCGTGAGCGCGATAACTCTTTTCGCCGATAAATTCCACAGCATCAATCGTTTCTTCGGGTCTGCCTTCGTTTTTGCCGCCGAATGTAACTTTCAAAATAGGATTTTGATCTACCGTTAAATCATAAAGTTTGCTTTGTAAACTGTCGCCTAACAAATATAGTTCTTTGTCGGTATCCTCTATTTTGAAACGTTTCAAATAACAGAATCCCAAATCTTCATCGTAATAAGCCAAAGAATAAATTTCTTCGGGATTGAATTTTCGGATTAAAATTATATCATCGTCGAAATGAGTGCTCAAATCATAACCGGTAACTCTGTAATGACCTGTTTTTCTAATAGTTACGATTTTGTCATCGCCCGAAAATTCACCCAAAAATTCACCAATTTCCTGCGTGTTGAGTTTTGAAACCGAAGAATCGAACCAAATTTTCAAACCGCCTAACGTGCTTACCCCGTTTGTTACTTTGTTGATTCTCAAAACGGGATATTTCGTAACGATATTACCCATTGACGCGCGGTTTTTCACCGCTAACGTGCCGAAATCAAATTCCCAACTGCGTTTTTTTAGTTTGGCTTTCGGTCTTAAAATTACTTTTACGGTCTCGGCCTCGCCGTTGGAATTTCCTGAAAAATAAGTTACCGTAGTCCCCGGAGTGCCTTGTGTTAAATCGTATTCTTTATCTCTTGTTATACCTTTGACAGAGAATCGTTTAGCGTATGTTATGCCCGTTGCGCCGTCTCTGTAAATGGCATTGTAAATCGTTCTTTCGTCGTTTTTGCGGAAAATATTGATGTACATTGCATCTTGTCCGATGAAAAACTTATCCGAAATTTTTGAAATCGTATATTTACCGTTTTTGCGGAAAACGATTACATCGTCAAGGTTGGAACAGTTGCAAACAAATTCGTCTTTTTTGAGCGACATTCCTGCAAAACCGTCTTCCCAATTTACGTAAAGTTTTTCGTTAGCAACCACAACTTCTTGAGCTACAATGTTGTCAAAGTTTTTGATTTCGGTGTGGCGGGGATATTTTTTGCCGTATTTTTCTTTTATGCCTTGATAATATTCTATTGCATAATCAATTATATGGTCGAGCTTGTATTGAGCCTCTTCCATTTGTTTTTCAAGGCCTTTGATATAATTATCGGCTCTGAAAGCATCGTATTTGGATATTCTCTTGATTTTAAGTTCGGTAAGTCTTGTTATGTCGTCAATTGTTACCGGCTTTTTGAGTAAGTGTTTAAACGGGTCTAACGCCGTGTCAATGGTTTGAACTATAGCCTCCCAAGTCTCGCAGTCTTCAATCAGATTATAAATATGGTTTTCGATGAAGATTTTTTCTAACGACGCATCGTGCCAACTATCAGCGAGTTCGTTTAATAGGATATTAAGTTCCATTGTAAGTAGGCTCACCGTTTTGTCTACCGAATGTTTAAGAATTTCGGTTGTTGATAGAAAACACGGTTTGTCGTTGAGGATAACGCAAGAGTTAGCCGAAATCGAAACTTCGCAATCCGTAAAAGCATAAAGAGCGTCAATCGTAACATCGGGTGAAACGTCAGCGTTAAGATACAAAAGTATTTCAACGTTGGCAGCCGTTTTGTCTTCGATTTTTTTGACTTTGATTTTGCCTTTATCGTTAGCGGAAATAATTGATTCGATAAGACTTCCAGTAGTTGTTCCGAAAGGAATTTCCGTTATTGCGAGAACTCTTTTGTCTTGTTTTTCGATTTTAGCCCTAACGCGCAATTTTCCGCCGCGTTTTCCGTCTTGATAGCGTGAAACGTCAATAGAACCGCCCGTTAAAAAGTCTGGATAAAGTTCAAATTCTTCGTTTCTAAGGTACGAAATAGAAGCGTCCATCAACTCGTTGAAGTTGTGGGGCAGAATTTTTGACGACAAACCTACGGCAATACCTTCAACGCCTTGAGCCAAAAGTAACGGAAATTTTACGGGGAGAGTTATAGGTTCTTTGTTTCTTCCGTCGTAACTTAATTTCCATTGAGTTGTTTTGGGATTGAAAACTACGTCTAAAGCAAGTTTTGAAAGTCTTGCTTCGATGTAACGGGGAGCTGCTGCCGAGTCTCCGGTTAAAATATTTCCCCAGTTACCCTGCGTGTCAATCATTAAATCTTTTTGACCGAGTTGCACCAACGCATCTCCGATAGAAGCATCTCCGTGCGGGTGATATTGCATTGTGAAACCGACGATGTTAGCAACTTTGTTGTAACGACCGTCGTCCAAACGTTTCATTGCATGGAGAATACGTCTTTGAACGGGTTTCAGACCGTCGTCGATTTCGGGGACTGCGCGTTCAAGGATAACGTAAGATGCGTAATCAATGAACCAGTTTTTGAACATTCCCGAAACTGATTTCAATTGCAAGTGGTTTTGAACACCGCCCGAGATTTTCTCGTCTGAATCCTCGAGGGCTTCTTTATTTTTATCTTCTGGATTTATATTTTCTGACATAAAAATTGCTCTAACTTTTTATTAATTTGCAAAAGTACAAACTTTTTTTTTATTTCTGAAAATATTTTTTGTTGTGGAATTTTTTTTAAAATTTAATCTTATATTTGTAAAGAAAAAAACATCGTATTTATTTAAATAAAAAAAATATTTAGGTTTATGAAAAAAGTATTATTATCATTGTTATTTTTAGTGATGTTTGTCGGTCTTGGTTTTGCGCAAAGATCTTATATTAAGCACAATATGCAAAACGCTAACGGAATAAAAGGAATGGTTGTCGGTCTTGATCAGTGGCAACTTTCTGCTCCAACCGAAGTGTATACTTGTGTTGTGTTTTTTGATGTAAACGGAAATCAATTGGAACTAAACGGTGAACCTTTTGAAATTCCGTGTGATAACGTTTTTACCTTGCCTCAAGGTAATGTTTATGCGGAACAATTTGTACCGTATAACGAAATCAGCCCTTATCTCCAAAGACAAGTTGAATATGGCGTTGGATTATACATATATCGGTCATCTAACGACGATTTGTTGATTAGTGCAAGTTACATGGAGACATTTCATTTGAATTAATTTTCATAATAATCAGATTCTTTTAGTGCATTTTGGAGTTTTTTTACTAACTATGCAAAGAACTTAAACAACGTGTTTTTTTTCGTCTAAATATTCTCCGTAATAGGTTCTGACTAAGCACGTAAAAGGTATTGCTACGATTAATCCCAAAAAGCCTAAAAGTTTGCCCCAAATACTTAGTGATAGTAATATCATTGCCGGATTCAGGCCAGTGTGTTTGCCCATGAAATAGGGCGTAAGTATCAAATCCTGAATTATTTGAACAAATACAAAAACCGCTGCCGTCATAAAAATTGCTGCCCAAAGCGGTGTGTCAGTTTCAACGGATTTTATGACCGTTAAAAGTAGTGCCGGCAAAAAACCCGCAATCTGAAGGTACGGCACAAGGTTTAAAATTCCTACCAAAATTCCGAGCGTAATTCCTACCGGCAAACCGATAATTTTGAATCCTGAGGCATAAAGTATTGTAACACACAATACCACAAGCAGTTGTCCGCGAAAATAATTGCTCATTTCTTTCTGAAAACGTTTTATAAATGTATCAAAACGTTCTTTGTATTTTTGCGGAATAAGATTTTTGGCTCCAAGAGAAATTTCGTCATAATCTTTCATAATAAAAATTATGTACAAAATGATGATTGTCAGACCGAAAGCTGCAGAAATAACGTTTACTGTCCCGGAAAAAAATCCGGCAATTCTCGGCAAAATAATTTTTGAAAACATGTCAAAAATTTTGGATAAATTACCGTCCGCAAAATATTTTTCAATGTTTTCGTCAAACGTAAAATTTTTGATATAATCTCTTAAAAATTCGGGCAAATTTTCACTCCATTGCGTTGATGAGGCCTTTTCTTTCAGCAAGTCATAAAGCGAACTTATTTCCGAAATCATTGACGGAAAAATCAAAACCGATGCCCCGAAAACTACGGCTGATAAAAGCAAAAGTGTTACGATAACCGATAAAATGCGCTTTTTCAGGTATTTGTTGAAAAAGTTTACTACGGGATTAAGAATGTAGGCTATCATAAAAGCAATCGCAAACGGTAATAACACATTCCTTAAATAATAGATTATCAGCAGTGTAACAACTATTAATGCAATTTTTAGCCAAATATTTTTTTCTATCGTTTTTAGCATTTTTTTTAGTTTTTTTACCACAAAAGTACAAAAAAAAAAATCAAAAAAATCTGCGAAAGGTGTGTTTTTGTGCTTTTTTGTATTATCTTTGCGCTATGTTTCACTCTGTTTTAGTTGGTTTGCAGTACTAATTTTTAAGTGAAATGTGTTGTAATGTCCGTCTTGTCAGAACATTAAAGAAAAACCAATGGTAATTCAAAAAACTAAAAATGTAAGAATCAAAAGAATTATGTTCATAATTTTTTTGATTCTTTCCGTTAAAATATCATATTCTCAGAGTAAGCATGCTGCGCTTTGGAATGTAGATAATTATCGTACAACCGATTCATCAGTATAAAACACCGGGAAAGTATACTGTAAAACTCATAATTGACGGCAATGGTACATACGAGACAACGATTGAAGTTTATCCGAATCCAACGCCCCCTAAAATAATTGAAGAATAGTAAATTTTTGGGGGAAAGTTTAGGAATTTTAAACAGAATTTTTTAAAAATTCCATCGTATCAACACCGTCGGCAAAGTCAAAAACACTCGGAGTTTGTGCCGAACCTAATTTTACGGTTTCAACGTTAGGTATTTGAGTTTTTGAAACAACGCATTGCAAATTTTCCGTCAAAAATGTTAATTTTTTTGATAATTCTTCAAGATTTTCATAACGTTCGGCAAACAAAACTCCCACCGGCGAGGACAAATTTTCGTCTTCTTTCAGAATCAAGAAGTTATTAATCAGAATTTTGTTTTCTGCCATCAAATATATCGCTTTGTTATAATCATAATTATCAGCGTATTTTGAATTGTTGATTATAAACGAAAAATCTACAATATTTTTGAAAAACTCTTGATAATCATAATCTTTAGGGACATAAATTTTTGAAACACTCCGACAGCCTAAACCGTAATATGCAAAAATATCTTCTGCCAAAAGTTTGTAATCTTCCGCCGTTTCTTCTCCTGTTATAACGGCTACGGAATTTCTGTTGTGCCTTATAATGTGAGGATATTTTGCAAAATAATATTCAAAATAGCGGCTTGAATTATTGCTTCCCGTTGCAATAATCGCATCAAAATTTTCTTTAGTGTCTTTCTCCTCGATGATTCTATCTGTTAATTCAGGGTTGATGTGTTTTAAAATTTCAGTTACCAAATAGGGTAGGAGTTTATCTTTTTGAGAAAATTTTATAACGCATTTTTTACCCGAAAACAATATGCAAAAAATATCATGAAAACAAACCAAAGGAATGTTTCCCGCCGCAATTATTTTTACTTTTTTCTCAGAAAGAGTTCCTTGTCCGTATTTCACTTCAAATGCTGTTAAATCTTTTTCGTTCAGCATATTAGCGAGCGAAATAAGCTGCATTTTAACGAACTTTTCTTCAAACCAGCCGTTATAATTGTGATAATCTTTTATGATGTTTTTTAAGTTTTCGACGTCGTTTTTGTAAGGCAATAAATCCTCTGACAAAACACCGTTTTCCTCAACCGAAGCCTTAAAAATTTTTCCCAAGGTTATAAAAGTTTCTTTAAACATAACTCCTTTTAATTTTTTTTAGGTTTACTAATTAAAAACAATCCCAAAACCGTAATCAAGGCATTGTAAAGCAAAAGTTCGTATCCCATTTTGTAACCCGAAAACCATTGCATGGAATTAAGGCTCAAAACAAGACATATCACCGGCGACAAAATACAAACCACCGGCACAAATTTATCCTTAACTTGTTTTTTGGAATAAAGTCCGAACAAATAAAGCCCGAGCAAAGGTCCGTAAGTATAACTTGCTACAACATAAACTGCATCAATTACGCTGTTGTCGCCGATTAACGAAAACATACAAATCAAAACGCCCATCACAACGGTATTAATAATATGAACGTAAAAACGCGTTTTTGAAAGTTGTTCTTCGTCTTGCTTTTTGTCAGCACGCAAAATGTCTATTGTAACGGAAGTTGTTAGAGCTGTAACGGCACTTCCTGCTGAAGAAAAAGCCGCCGCTATCAATCCGATTACAAACAAAACACCTACAATCTGCGGCAAAAACAAATTTCCATCAAGATTAGTGCCCGTTGCAAGATACGGAAAAAGTTCGTCAGCTTTTAACGGATTACCGTTAATATCGCTTAAAACACCGTCAGAAAACATTCCCAAACTTCCGGCGTATTGATAAAGTAAAACTCCCAAAGCCAAAAACAACAGATTAACAGGGAAAAAACTGAACCCGTAACTAACAACGTTTTTTTGCGCTTCTTTCAAATTCTTACAACTGAGATTTTTCTGCATCATGTCTTGATCCAAACCTGTCATGGCTATTGTCGTAAACATTCCCGCAAAAAACTGCTTGAAAAAATATTGTTTAGAATTAACATCGTCAAAATACCAAAGTCTTGACATTCCGGAATTTACAATAGAAGAACACATCGCACTAAAATCCAAGCCCATAGCCTTGCCGACATAATAAATACACAAAACAACCGCCGCAATCAGCGACAATGTCTGAATCATATCCGTCCAAACAAGCGTTTTGACTCCGCCTCTAAAAGTATAAAGCCAAACAATCAGCATCGTAACGGCGACATTAAGCCAAAACGGTATGCCCAAAGAGTTAAAAATTATCAGCTGCAAGACCAACGCCGTCAAATACATTCTAACACCGCAACCCAAAAACTTAGAAATCAAGAAGAATCCGGCTCCTACTTTATAACCAGAATTTCCAAACCTTTGGTCTAAATACGTATAAATTGAATTTAAATTCAATTTGTAATAGAGCGGTAAAAGTATATATGCAATAGCAAAATATCCGGCAACAAAGCCTAACGCCATTTGCAAATATCCAAAGCCCGAAAACTGAACCATGCCGGGAACGGAAATAAACGTTACCCCTGAAATCGAGGTTCCAACCATCGCAATGGCTACAACATACCATGGGGATTTTTTTGAACCCGAAAAAAAATCTTTGTTATTACTGCTTTTTCTCGTTGTTAAATGACTGATAAACAATATAATTGCAAAATACACTGCAATTATAGTCAATACCAAAACCGATGACATTTTTTTAATATTTCTTTTATAATAATTCGCGGCAAAGTTAAGACTTTTTTTCAAGAAAAGCAAATCACCGTGCTCATTCTGCGATTATCTTGAAATTCAAAGTCTTTACGCCGTTCCAAAAGACAGTACCGTTGTAAAAACCGTCTTTCAAAACAATGGAATTAATTTTTTTAACATCAGAAATTCTGTTGACAACAATACCGAGTTGGTTGTAAATTTCAATTTCAGCATTAGAAAAATCATCATCCGAATAAGTTCAGTGTTTTTTATTATGCAAAATAATACTAATCATAATAAATTTTCTGATAAAAATTGCAACTTTTCCCAAAAAATAAATAATTTTGTGCCTTAGAAAAAACAAACAGTCAAGATAATTTTAGAAAAAAATGGCAAAAGTCAGAGGGGCAGTTGTCATTGACAAAGAAAAATGCAAAGGTTGTGGACTTTGTGTCGAGACCTGCAAATTTCAAGTCTTGCAACTTTCCCAACAAGTTAATTTAAAGGGTTATAATCCCGCTTTTATGGTTAATCCGCAAAATTGCACGGGTTGTACTAATTGCGCCGTTATATGTCCTGATGCAGTTATCACAGTTTATCGAGCAAAAGAGAATGAGTGAATTAAGATTAATGAAAGGCAATGAAGCCTTGGCAGAGGCCGCTATTAGGGCAGGAGTTGATGCTTATTACGGTTATCCTATCACACCTCAATCAGAGGTTATGGAATATTTAATGGCGGCCAATCCCGAAAAAACAACGGGTATGGTGGTGCTTCAAGCAGAAAGCGAAGTTTCTTCCATCAATATGGTTTACGGTGCGGCTGGTGCGGGCAAAATGGCGATGACTTCATCCTCAAGTCCGGGCGTATCGTTGATGCAAGAGGGTATTTCGTATATTGCAGGTGCGGAATTACCGTGCGTGGTTGTTAATGTTGTAAGAGGCGGCCCCGGATTAGGAACGATTCAGCCTTCACAGGCGGATTATTTTCAGACCGTTAAAGGCGGTGGACACGGTGATTACAAGCTTATAACATTAGCTCCGGCTTCGGTTCAGGAAATGTCTGATTTTATGCGTCTTGCGTTTGAATTAGCATTTAAATACAGAAATCCCGCAATGATATTGTCAGACGGAGCAATTGGTCAGATGATGGAAAAAGTGGAATTGTTTGACCCTATACCGCGCCGCACTGACGAGGAGGTTGCTCAACAATGTCCTTGGGCTACAACGGGCAGAAAACGCGGAACACAAAAACGTGTTATCACCTCGCTCAGACTTGTTGCATCTGTTCAAGAAGAGTTTAATATAAAACTTCAGAAAAAATACAAACAAATTCAAGAAAACGAGGTACGTTGCGAAATGATAGGTTGCGAGGACGCACAATTTGTTATCGTGGCTTATGGTTCGAGTGCGAGAACGAGTATGAAAGCTGTTGAACTCGCAAGAAAAAGCGGTTTGAGAGCGGGACTTTTAAGACCTCAGACGCTTTGGCCTTTTCCGACGAAAGAACTTCGCTCGTTAGCCGAAAGAGGCGTTCAAGGTTTCTTATCGGTTGAGATGAGTGCTGGTCAAATGGTTGAAGATGTCAGACTTGCTGTTAACGGACGCTCAAGAGTGGAACATTTTGGAAGAATGGGCGGTGTTATAGCCTCGCCTTTGGATATTTTTGAAGCGTTGAAACAATTCGCTGCTGGCGAGAAAAAACTTTTTTAAGAAAATCATGGAGTTAGAAGATATTATAAAAGAGGAAAATATAGTTTTCAAAAAGACTAAACTTCTGAACGATAAGCCTCTGTCATATTGTCCGGGTTGCGGACACGGTACTGTTCACAGAATCTTGATGGAGACGATTGAAGAACTCGGCATCGACGAACAAACTATCGGTATTGCGCCCGTAGGTTGTGCCGTTATGGCATACGAGTTCATGGAAATTGATATGCAGGAGGCTGCACATGGACGCGCTCCGGCGTTAGCAACGGGTATAAAAAGGGTTTATCCTAACAAATACGTTTTCACTTATCAAGGCGACGGCGATTTGGCTGCAATCGGTACAGCCGAGACGATGCACTGTTGCAACCGTGGTGAAAATATTTTGATAATTTTCATCAACAACGGTATTTACGGTATGACCGGTGGTCAAATGGCTCCGACAACCTTGGAAGGTGCAAAAACTTCTACATCGCCTTACGGTAGGGACGTTTCAACGATGGGTTATCCGATAAGAATAACGGAATTGATAGCGCAACTTCCTGCTGTCAGATACGTTACAAGACAGTCAGTACACACTCCGGCTGCTGTTAGAAAAGCAAAAGCCGCTATTAAAAAAGCTTTTGAATATCAGGCGGAAGGTAAACAAGGAACTTGTTTTATTGAGTTTTTGTCCAACTGCAATTCGGGTTGGAAAATGTCTGCTGTTCAAGCGAACAAATGGATGGAAGAAAACACTTTCAAATATTATGTTCCGGGCGATATAAAAGATAATTTCAAACTTTTAAAAAATCCTGTCGTAGAATTATGAACGGAGAATTTATGAATGAAGAGATAATAATAGCCGGATTTGGCGGACAAGGTGTTTTGTCGATGGGCAAAATACTTGCGTATTCGGGTTTAATGCAGGGTTTGGAGGTGAGTTGGATGCCTTCATACGGTCCTGAAATGCGCGGCGGAACGGCTAATGTTACCGTTATTTTGAGTACAGAAAGAATCAGCTCGCCGATTTTAACGGCTTTTGATACGGCTATAATTCTTAATCAGCAGTCGTTGGACAAATTTGAAAATACCGTTAAACCTGGTGGACTTTTGATTTACGATCCTAACGGTATTTCAAGACCGCCGGAGAGAACGGATTTGAGAATTTATTCGGTAGAGGCTTCAAAAACGGCTAACGAAAAAAATATGCACAAGATTTTCAACATGATAGTTTTGGGCGGTTATTTGAAAGTTAAACCCGTAGTTTCTTTGGATTTCATCGAAGCCGGCTTGAAAAAATCATTACCGGAAAGACATCACAAGCTTATTCCTGCAAATTTAGAAGGAGTAAAATTAGGCGGTGAAATAATTAACCGTGTAAACTAAAGAGAAAAAAACAGTTTTTTATTAAAAATTATCTTTGTTTGAATCTTTATTAGGGTTCTAACGAAGATAATTTTTTTTATTTACCATTGTTTGCGGGTTGGTATTTCAGTTTGATGAAAAACGTAGTGCCTAAGCCCGGTTTTGATTCGAGCCAAATCTCTCCGCCCATCAAGTCCACAAAACCTTTACTGATTGTTAAACCTACGCCTACACCGCTGTATTTACGTTCGAGGACGTTTTCGTCTTGCATAAAGGAGGTAAAAATTATGCTGTGCAATTCTTTTCTGATACCGATTCCTGTATCAGAAATTGTGAATAATAAATTGCCGTTACTCATCGAATAACTGAGTTTTACGCCGCCGGTTTCTGTGAATTTTATACCGTTTGAAACTATTGAACGCAAAATTCTTTCTAATTTCGGTTTGTCGCCGATGATATTTGCCGCCTTGTCGTCAAGGCCTTTTTCTACCATGAGATAGATATTTTTGATTGTAGCCTCGCCGATTAATTCCGAGTAGACTTTATCTATCAAATGATTGAGATTAAGCGGCATCGGATTCAGTTTAGTCTGTTTTGTCTGAAGTTTTGCAACATCTTTTATGTCATTGACAACAGATAGTAACTGATTGCAACCCAAATTTATCATTTCCATAAATTTGGCGTTTTTTTCGTCGAAATCGTAATGAGAAAGCAGTTTGCTAAAACCCATAATCGAATTTAGCGGCGTGCGTATTTCATGCGAAATATTGCCTAAAAACAATGATTTCAAACGTTCGCTTTCTTCGGCTTTTTCTTTTGCTTCTTTTAGATCTCTTTTGTAATTTCTCTCTTTGATTTCCGAAAGCATAAACGGCGAGATGTAAGTTGCAAGCGATTTTATGTAATTCATCTCTTTTTCCGAATACCCCGTCGGACAATCAGAAGTACCGATAATGCCTATCACATTATTTTCCTCGCTTATAATGGGAGTTGCCAAAACGACTTTGTGTCCTAAAATGTTAGTATCGATTTCCTGCTTTAATGAGTATTGAGCCTTAAACGAGGTGTAATCAGACGATACCATAACTCTTTCAAAGCCGTGTTCGTCAGTTATAGTTGGGAGCGTTTCGTCTTTACGGGCAAGACAAACAATATCTCCTTTGCGTGAAAAATATCCGATATAACCCGTCGGACTTCCCGTATTTTTTAGGACTAATTCAAGCACGGCATTATAAAGGCTGACATTGTGTCCTAAAGCAAATGCTTTAGAAATTTCATTTTTGACGATAAGGTCGTTTCTTATCATCATTTCAGTTTTCAAATCGTTGAAAACCGCAACACAATAGCCTCTGTACGGTATTGATGTGCAAACCTGATATGTGGTTTGCGTTAAATTGTTGTAATAATTATTGTCGTTTGAACTGCCGATTCTTGCCGGTCTTGCAAGAATTTTTATAAGCGTGTCTTTGTTTGGCAACCAAGTCTGACTGATGTTTTTGCCAACAATAGAACTTTTCTTGACCTCAAAAACCGATTCAAAAATAGGATTGATGTCAAGTATCTGAAAATCAACAATTCTGTGCTTGTTGCCCATTATAGCTTTTGCGTACATAAAAGCAGAAGACATATTGTCGAACAAGAGTTTAAAACCGCGTTCACCGATATTTTCCAACTTCAGAGTAGTTCTTTTGACAACGAAGAGCAATTCGTTGTTGAAAAGCGAAACTCTCAAGTAATAAGTATCTTTGTTTTCGGAAGTAAAATCGTATTCTAAATATGGGTTTTCAACAGAGAGATTTTGGATTTTTTCGATTTTTGAGTCTTCGACATCAAAAGGAAGGACTTTGAAAACACTATCGCCTATTATAGTTTGTTGATAACGAAAAAACTGTTTTGCAGTCTGATTGGCACATTTTACCGCAAAATTTTGTTTGTCGCACAACAAAACAGAATCCTCATGGGTATCAATCAAGTAGTTGAGAATATGATTCTCGTTTCTGCAAGTGATACCCGTGAGGTCTGTAAAAAAATTATCCTTATTTTCGATGTCCATTGCTGAATAATTAAGACACCCCAAAGATAGAATGTTTTTTTGAAAAAACAAATATTTCTGTTATTATTTTTTCAAAAAATGAAATTTTCTATCTGTTATTTTTTAGGCGGCAATATTTCTCCGTCATCAGAAATTTGCGGCAAATTGTCGTAAATATCTTCTTTCGTTAAATTCTGAATTACTTGAATTACACGTTTTTGCGAATCAATATGCGGGCCTTTGTTAGGCGGTTTGATTTGGTAAGTCGGGATAATTTTGGCTGAAATAAAATTACCCGTTTCCTTATCTATTTTAACACGGAAAATAGGAGCAAGGCCGTTAACACCTTTGATGTTGATGTTGCTGTATGTTGCAAAATTTCCCATGCTGTAAGCGATAAATTTACCTTTATAAATCTCCACAGCCCTTGTAACGTGAGGTCCATGTCCTAAAACGATGTCGGCACCTGCATCAATAACCTCGTGAGCAAAAGCATAAACGTTGCCTCGGTTTTGACCTAAAAATGTTTCGTATTTTCTCGGTACGTGCTGATAATTAGCACCTTCAGCTCCTCCGTGAAACGATACGATAACGATTTGACAGGTGTCTTCCCTTAGTTTTTTAACCAAAGCGCAGGCGTTGGCATGGTCTGTTATCTGAACGGTTCCTTTGTTTGGAGCAAAAGCACAAAATCCGTATTTTATGCCGTTTACAACAAACTCTGTAACAGGTTTTTCCGTAAAACCCGCCCAGTTGATTTCAAGACTATCCAAGAGGTGTTTCGCATTGGTTTTGCCTAATTCACCGAAATCGCCGCTGTGATTGTTTGCAACGCTGACAAGATTAAAACCTGCATCTTTGAAACATTTAGCGTATTTTTTCGGCATGCCGAAAGTAAAACACGTTTTTGGGTCGTTACAGTTTTTTGCTCCGGTTTTGGTGTCGGTAAAAGTACCTTCTACGTTACAAAAAACAATGTCCGAATTCTCAAAATACGGTTTTACTTCGTCTAACAAATGACTTGCATCGTTGTTTGGCGGACAATACGACATATCCGGCACAATACTGCCCAACATTATATCGCCGACAGCTGTAATTGTCAGTGTATCAACTTTTGGGGTTGCATCTTGGGCGTATGTGCCGCCGCAAAACATTGCTGCTGAAAAAACAGTAAATAAAAGTTTTTTCATAAAAGTTTTATTGTTCACTTTTATTTTTTCTTTTGTTTATCCGTAATAGCGTCGATGACAGCTACTGCAACGATATTTACGATGTCGTTTACCGAAGATTCAAAATCGATGAAGTGAATCGGTTTGTTAAGACCCATTTGGATAGGACCGATGAGTTCAACGTTTTTGTTCATGGCTGCTAACATCTTATAACTTGTGTTTGCACTACCTAAGTTCGGGAAAATGAGCGTATTAACGACTTTTCCTTTGAGACGGTTGAACGGGAATGTTTTGTCGCGGAGTTCGTCGTCAATTGCAAAATTAACCTGCATTTCACCGTCGATGTCGAGTTCAGGCATTTGTTCGTGAACGATTTCAACGGCTTGATGAACGGTTGCCGGAGTTCCGACCTCGTCAGCACCGAAGTTAGAATACGAAAGCATTGCGATAACCGGCTCGTTGTTGAAGAATTTTACAGTGTGAGCCGCAAGTTTTGCTGTATCAACCAAAGTGTCTACGTCAGGGTGGCGGTTAATCAAAGTGTCAGCCAAGAAGAAAGTACCTTTTTCGGAGTTAAGAATGTGCATTGTTCCGAAATGTGTGAAACCTTCTTTTATACCGATAACATCTTTTGCAACTTGAATCGTATCTCTGTAACGGGTGTATACGCCGGTAATGAAAGCGTCAGCCTCGCCGGTTTCTACCATCATCATACCGAAATAGTTGCGGTCAAACATTTTATCATTGGCCTCTTGGAATGTCATACCGTTGCGCTGACGTTTTTCTGCAAGGATTTTTGCAAATTTTTCACGACGGTCTGCTTCACGGTCTGCACGAAGGTTGATAATTTCGATACCGTCAAGATTGAGTTCGAGTTCGGCAGCGATTTTTGTAATTTTTTCGGTGTTACCGAGCAAAATCGGGAAACAAATACCTTCGTTTTTAGCTTCAACGGCAGCTTTCAACATATTGGGGTGAATACCCTCTGCGAAAACCACTTTTTGTGGATTTTGTTTTGCGATATTGAAAAGTTGAGCCGAAAGTTTTGATTCATAGTCCATTAACTCTTTCAAGTGCTGACGGTAAGCGTCCCAATCCTCGATTTTCTTTCTTGCAACTCCTGATTCTATTGCAGCCTTTGCAACAGCTGAAGAAACCTCAGTGATAAGTCTTGGGTCTACGGGTTTGGGAATAAAATATGACGGACCGAATGTCAAATTATTAACATTATAAACCTTGTTAACAACATCGGGAACTCTTTGTTTTGCGAGGTTTGCGATAGCGTAAACGGCAGCGAGTTTCATTTCTTCGTTGATAGCCGTTGCTGCAACGTCCAATGCACCGCGGAAAATGTACGGGAAACCGATAACGTTGTTGATTTGGTTAGGATAATCGCTTCTGCCCGTAGACATCAAAACATCGGGTCTTGAAGCCATAGCCTCTTCGTATGTGATTTCAGGAACGGGGTTTGCAAGGGCGAAAACGATAGGTTTTTCAGCCATTGAACGTACCATATCCTGTGTTAAAATGTTGCCTTTTGAAAGTCCCAAAAATACATCAGAGCCTTTGATTGCCTCTTCCAAAGTGTGAACATCACGTCTTGAGGTTGCAAAGAATTTCTTTTCGGGTGTAAGATTTGGACGGTCATCGGTGATAACGCCTTTTGAATCGAGCATTACGATGTTTTCAACTTTTGCGCCTAATGCAACGTAAAGTTTTGTACAAGAAATAGCCGCAGCACCTGCACCGTTTACAACGATTTTTACGTCTTCGATTTTTTTGCCGGCAACCTCCAGAGCGTTGATAAGACCAGCTGAAGAAATAATTGCTGTTCCGTGTTGATCGTCGTGCATAACGGGAATATCAAGTTCTTCTTTCAATCGGCGTTCTATTTCAAAACATTCGGGAGCTTTGATGTCTTCGAGGTTGATACCACCGAAAGTAGGAGCAATAGCTTTAACAGCTTGAATAAATTTATCGGGATCTTTTTCATTGACTTCAATATCGAAAACGTCAATACCGCCATAGATTTTGAAAAGCAAACCTTTACCTTCCATAACGGGTTTTCCGCTGACAGCACCTATATCACCCAAACCAAGGACAGCCGTACCGTTTGAAATAACGGCAACAAGGTTTCCTTTGTCGGTATATTTATACGCATCGTCGGGGTTTTTCTGAATTTCAAGACACGGCTCTGCCACACCGGGTGAATAAGCGAGTGAAAGGTCGGTTTGAGTTCTGTACGGTTTGGTGGGAACGACTTCAATCTTTCCCGGACGGCCTTCTGCATGGTATTTCAATGCGGCCTCTTTAGTTATCTTTGCCATTTTATAATTTTATTTTTAAACTAATTTTCGGCAAATATATTTATTTCTTTGCAAATTTTACTAATTTTGTATGTAATTTTTATGTAAAAATATTTGTATAATTGTATATTTATACAGTTAGCGGTTCAAAAAAAGTATAATTTTGCAAAAGAAGGAATCTGTATGAAAAAAATATTTTTAATTTTTGCGTTTTTCTTGCAAGTTATTAATTGTTGTTCTCAAAAAATATCTCCGGATTATGATTACCGCAATATCGGCAGTGCTAAAAAATTAAGCGGAAAAACATACGTTTTAGTGCTTTTTGTTTCTTATAAATATGCTCAAGATTGGACGAAGGAGGAGATGGACGAAATTTATCAAAAAATTTTTAATGCTTTTTCGTGGTTGAAAAAATCCGCTAAAAAATATAATTCTGAAGTTGATTTTTCGCTTTTTGTTTTGGGTGATAATGAAAAAATAAAAATGGATTATATTCCGCAAGGTCCGTTTGAGGGCGCGTATTCTACCGAAATGTTAAAACTCGCGATGTACGAGGCGGATTATGACAAAAAATTTGATTTTGAGGAATATGCACATCAGACAATCGGGAGTGATAATTGCGTCGTTTATGTTTGTTGCAATACTTACGGACGCAGTTTTGCGCTACCGGTGAGCCTGAATTTTTTTGATTATTATAAAAAAAACGGAAGCAACCGCGACCTTTTGGAAGGATGTGTGCTTTATAAAGGTTTTGACACTTTGAGGCCTTTGTATTCTTCGGTGATAGCTCACGAAACGTTGCATCTTTTTGGGGCTGCCGATTTGTATGACGTTTACGGCGGAGATGATTCCGTATTGGACAAAAAAATGCAACGTTATTTCCCTACTTCCATAATGCGGCGCACTCCTTATGATATTGAAGATGCCGAGGTTGATAAATTAACAGCCTTTCTTGTCGGAATTTCAAGTAGTTATGAAAGCCGTTTTGACGAATTTTTAAACCAGTGATTCATTATACAAAAAAGCCGTATTTCCCCATTATGAGTTTGAATTTCATGATGTTTATCGGTTTGGCAATAAAATTTGTACAACCGGCTTTCAAGGCGTTTTCTCTGTCGCTTTGATACGCATTAGCAGTTACGGCGATTATCGGAATCGTTATGCCTTTTTCCCTTAACATTTTGGTTGCCCAAAGTCCGTCGTATTCGGGCATGGTAATATCCATTAAAATTATTGCGTAATCTTGTGTTAAAGCTTTGTCTACTGCCTCTTTTCCGTTGTAAGCGCGGTCTATGATGTAATTATCTTTGAGATAAGTTTTTAATAATGAGAAATTTCCGTCTTCGTCCTCGGCTATCAAAACTTTTTTGTTGATAGGAGTTGTTATAACATCTTCTCCTTGCGGGGATTCGTAATCGGTCGGAGCTTTTTCAAAGATTTTGACCTCGCACGGAAACCATGCCCAAAATTTTGAACCGTGTCCTTCCTCGGATTTAAAACCGACGTAACCGCCTGCACTTTCAATAATTGATTTGCTTATTGCAAGACCTAAACCCGAACCTTGAATGTGCGGATCTATTTTTTCAAAACGGCAAAAAACTTTGTCTCTATGTTCAACCGAAATACCCGAACCCGTATCCTCAACGCTGAAATAAATTCCGTCTTCTTGGTATTTGTAATCCATTTTAACATAACCGTTTTCTGTATTTTTCAATGCGTTTGAAACATAATTTCCCATTACTTGTTTTAATCTGTCAATATCGCCGTTGATAATACAATGCGGATAAGGATTGCTGCATAAAAATTCCGTATTAGGATTTTTTCTGTCTTGATACGTTTCGTAAATATGACGGAACAATTTGGCAAAGTCAAAACTGCTGTATGTTAAATCCACATAACCAGCAGCTATTTTGGAGGTGTCCAAAATATTATCCAAAAGTTCCAAAAGCATATTATTGTTTTGCCTTATAATATCGTAATACGATTTCATTTTTTCCGATTTGTTTTCTTTTGCCATGAGTTCGGAAAAACCGCAAATCGCATTCAAAGGTGTGCGTATTTCGTGATTGATGTTGTTTAAGAATGCGGATTTCAATTTGTCGGAGCGTTCCGCATTGTTTTTAGCTTCTTTGAGTTGTTTTATTGTGGAGCGCAATTCAGAATCGTTGATGGCACTGCTGATAATGTATTTCCTGCCTTGCATATCCGTAAAAAGTGTTTTGGTGATGTGCAGGGAATATTTTACGTCGTTGAGCGTAAATTCTGTGTCAAAGGATACAGGTTCGCCGTCTTTGAGGACTTTGTTGTCCATTACGTAACACTCGTTTGATATTTTGTTGTCTCCGAAAATTTCAAAATCGTTATGGCGTTTTAGAGTGTTTTGGTTCATTTCGGTAATTTCACAAAAATTGTTGCTTGCCATAATGTAGCGGAAATCGTCTTCGGGGTCTTTAACGGTCAGCATACACGGAACGGAATTCATAATGGTTTTTAAGAAACGGTCGGTATCTTGAGCCGAATTTATAAGTTTGTCCCATTTCGGATTGGAACTAACCACACCTTTATATACAAGAACTTTTCCGCCTGAAATTTCTTTTGGTGTGATAAAAAACTGACGGTCTGTCCATTCTCCATTTATACAAAGATTGTAACTCTCTGATGTAGTGATTATTGCTCCATTTTTCATGCTTGAGATAATCTCTTTGTTAACATCCAAATCCTCAGGTTTTATATTCTTTAGATATTCCTCAAACGGTATTTTTTCTTTTCTGCCCGAGATTATGAGTTCGTCTTTTTTAACGTCGTAGATGAAACTTGTTATAAAACTTTTATCGGGATTGCTTTCTGTTTTTTGGGATTTGATATTGTTGAGAATGGTTCTGTACGTGATTTTGTTGCAAAGGCCTTCTATTGATACGACTTTTCCGTTTTCAAAAACGCTTCTTACCTCGGTGTTCCAATACGAATAGCCGCCTTCAACGCTTTCGTCAATGGCTCTTAAAACGAATATCGTATTTTCGGTTTTTCCTTCAATATGCTTTTGAAGGGCATCTTTTAGCATTACGATGTCTTGAGGCACAAAAAACGAATAAAAATCCTCCAATGAGCCGTAAGCACTCAATCCCGCCTCGTTTAAATATTCCATACAAGAATTTTCGATGTGATAACACCATATTTTCAGAATGTCGAGTGCATTGATTTTGCTGAAAAGCTCTTGTGTCTTTTTTTGATACTGCAACAGATGTTCTTGCGGTGTCATGTCAATTACCGTGATAAAAATATACGGTTCGGTATCGGGCGAAATTTTTTGTTTTGAGAAAAAAACATTGAAATATTTTGTGTCGGAATTAATAGATTGATACCATTGTCTGACATCTTCGTTTTTGAAATCTATTTTAAGGTTTACGCTTCCTGAGTCGGATTCACGGATTTTGTTGATTAAATTAGTGCTGTTTGCGGGTGAGTTCCAAAGCAGGTGTTTGTCGTCCTTAATATAATTTTCGTCCGTGATGCCAAACAAATTTATGAATTTTTGGTTCGTAAAAATTCTTTTGCCTTCACTGTTGAAAACCGAGATTGCAAATTCAACGCTGTTGATGTAACTTGATAAAAAATCCATGAGATTGTCAATGCAATAATTTTTCGGGGCAGGACACTCGGGTTTTGAAGATTGACTTTGATGAGTAATCTTTTCTTGATTGTTGCCATTTTTAATTTCTGTATGGCGTCTGTCTTTCAAAATTATTGCAGCAAGTATTGCTAATGCTGCATTTGTTATGACAAGAGTAAGTAATAATGCCGTATTCATAATTGGTTATCGTTTTTTTTTAGGTTTTTTCAAATTATTTTTGGGGCAAGGTAATAATAATATTTTATTAAAAAAAATTAATTTCTCTTTTTTATTAAAATAAAATTGTGGTACGCTGTTTGCTTTTTAGGGTATAGGAAAACAGTAAATTTTAATAACTCTATGGTCTTGATTAACTAAAAAAATGAAAATTAAATTTGTCGTTATCGGTAAAACCGTGGAGAAATATTTGATTGATGCGTGTAACGAATACGAAAAAAGGATAAAAAAATACGTCCGTTTTGAGTATATCGTGCTAAAAGACTTGAAAAATATTTCTGCTCTTACTTTTGACCAAGTCAAAGAGCAGGAGGCAAAACTTTTGGAGCCGTATATGAATGAAAATTCGTTCAAAATTATTTTGGACGAACATGGTCAGGTGTATACATCAAAAGATTTTTCAGATTTTTTGGAAAAAAAGATTGCCAATTTGTCAAAAGATATTACCTTTGTGGTCGGTGGGCCTTATGGTTTTGCCCCGAAAGTTGTCTTGAAAGCAGACGGCAAAATATCGCTCTCAAAAATGACTTTCTCGCACCAGATGGTAAGATTAATCTTTTTGGAGCAGTTGTATCGTGCATTTACGATTATGCACAATGAGCCGTATCATCACGAGTAAAAAAAGAAGTGAAAAAAATGAATTTGGGAATTATTTTATTAAAAAGGAAAAAACTACTCAAGGAAAAAAACTAATTTAAAGGACAACTAACGGATTTTAAGAACCTTTTTTAACAAGGGAAAACAAGTGAAAGAAAAGTTAATAAAATTTCAGTTTCTTATATATGCGGTTATACTTTTTATAACTGCCTCTGTATTAGAATCATATCTGAGCGGTCTAAACTCGGGCGGCATCAATGTCGATAGAGTGGAGTCCGTGCTGCACCGTAAGGAGGCGGGGTTGGACAGCGCAATCAATTTCATCAAAAACGAAATTGAGAGTGGTGAAAATCTCGTTAAGGAAAATTCCGTATGGGTTAGTTCGCGGGATTTAACCTACTTGAGGCGGCAAGGTCTTACCGTACTTGTTTACGAAAACGATACGTTAAGATTTTGGACAGACAATACCGCACCTGCTGACCGATTGTATTCGCAATCGGCTCTCAATAATCGTATCGCTAATCTTAACAATGCGTGGTACGAAATCCGTATGCTTAATAGCGGAAATCTTCGTTATGTTGGTCTTATTTTTATCAAAAACAAATATAATATCAACAATAAATATCTCAAAAATGATTTTATACCGGAATTGAATCTGCCCTCTTCGGTACAGGTTTCGATGATTCCGCTAAGTTATAGTTTTGATATTAAGGACAAAGAAGATAAGTATATTTTCTCGTTGGTTCCAACCAATAGTTATGATATTGATTCTAATAGAGTTAATATTGCGGGAATATTGTTTTTCATGGCGTTGCTCTCTCTTTTGGTTTATGTTTATTCCGTAGTTGAGAGTCTTACCAAGAAAGAGGGTAATTCGCTGAAAATCATTGCTATAATTTCAGGCGTTGTGATAACGGCGTTTATAATGTTGATTTTCAGATTTCCGTTTAATGTTTATTCTTTGGACTTTTTTGACCCCGTTTATTTTTCCGGACCGGGTATTTTCAGAACAATTGGTGATTTTATTCTGAACGTTAGTTTTATGTTTGCTGTTGTGGTTTATATCTTTAAACTTGCTGAATACAAACGAATTAACGAGAAAATAAACGAAATGCCTGATTCCAAATTTTTAACGGTTTGGTTTATAGTTTTGGGTGCTGTTTTTTTGGTTTTTGGCTACTTGTATCACGCGGCAAAACTTCTTGTTAAGGAGAGTAAAATTTCTTTTCAGCTGACAAATGTTATTTCGCTTGATATTTTCAGTTATTCTGGTATTTTGATAATGATAATCCTTGTCGGCATTATGATTTATGTTTTGATGCAGCTGACGGGTTATTTCAGATATTCGATTATCAAGGATTTCAACAAAACGCTGATTATTTTTGCTTTAGTTACTATTCTGATTTTTATTATAACGGTTTTAATAGCGGATTATAAAATAGCTTTTGTCTTTTTGTTTTTTATGCTTTTGACAGGCTCAGCCATGCTTACGCATTATCACAAAGCAGAAAAAAGTGTTTACCGTTATATTTTTATGGTGTTTTTGAGTGCGGTTTTCTCTTGTTTTTTAATAACGGTTACAACCGAAGAAAAACTCACTGAGGATAGTAAAAAATTTGTTACATATCCTTCCGATGAACACGATCAAATTGCGGAATTGCTGTTGAATGATATTTCCGAAAAACTTCCGAATGACGGCATGATTTCGGACTTTTTGCGCAAGACAGACCGTCAAGTTGGCGAAATAAAACTTCGTGATTATATTCAGCGTCAGTATTTTAACGGATATTGGAGCAAATATAATTTGAGTATCGACATTTTGGAATTTGCTCAAGGTGAGTTGTTTTCAAACTCTGACAGCGAATTTGCAAAAACCGTTAATGAATTGGCTACGGAGGTCAATGGAACGGGTTTTTATTTCGTTGATAAACCCGATGGTACGATAAGTTATCTTGCGCCTTTGAGGTTTTCGGTTCAGGACAAAATTTGTTATGTCTGCATTTCGCTTGATTTGAAACCCGTACCGCAAGAACTCGGTTATCCCGAATTGTTGATGGATAAAAACGTTAAGCCTTCAGTTATAAGCGGTTATGATTACGCAAAATATTGTAAAGGCAGAAAAGTTTCTCAAAACGGAGAGTTTTCTTACGACTTTTCCGATGAGGTTTTTATCGGGGCTTTTGACCAAGACACCGATACGATAGCCGTTACAAGACTTGCGGATTATGTTCATACAGTTTACCGTAACGGTGAAAATACGGTTGTGATTTCACGAAAATCTGTTTCGCTTTTGGAAATCGTAACGTGTTTTGCATATTTGTTTATAATTTACATTTTTGTAATGCTTTTGGTCGTTATTATACGACTGATTGTAATGCACAACACCGATTATCGTTATCAGATAAAAACGAGATTGATTTTTTCAGTAACCTTTATTTTAATGCTTTCGTTTGTGTTGATTTGTGTTGGTTCTATATATCTTAATATCAGAACTTTCAGAGAAAATAATGCTCAAAGCATCGACGAAAAAGTTAAAAGCGTTTACATGGAATTGGAGCATACGTGTTCTGATACGACAAAATTTCATTCGGTTTGGAATCCTAACGAAAATTCAGCGATGGACGAATATTTGATAACCTTATCACATATTTTCTTCATTGACATCAATCTTTATGGTGCTGATGGAGAGTTAGTTGCAACTTCACGTCCTGAAATTTTCAAACAAGGTTTGATTTCAACGAGGCTCAATACAAGAGTTTTGCAGGAGTTTGTTATCGAGAGCAAATCGAATTATACTCAGGAGGAAAAAATTGGAAAAATGACATACGCCTCAGCGTACATTCCGTTTTATAATTCTTCTGACGAGTTGGCGGCTTATATCAACTTGCCGTATTTTACCAAGCCCGAAGTTTTGCAGAAAGAACTTGGAACTTTGATTGTTTCGATTGTGAATTTTTATGTTATCCTGATGATGATTTCGATTGTGATTGCCGTGATAATTTCCGAGAGGATTGTTCATCCGATCAAATTGATTCAGAATAAGTTGGAAAAAATAGAACTTGGTAAGCAGCACGAAAAGATAGAGTACGGACGCAAAGACGAACTCGGACAACTTGTTGCCGAATACAACAGCATGGCTGAAAAATTGGAAGAAAGTGCCAAACTTTTAGCACAAGGCGAGCGCGAAAGCGCATGGCGTGAAATGGCAAAACAAATCGCCCACGAAATCAAAAACCCGTTAACGCCTATGAAACTTTCCATTCAGTTTCTCATGCGTAGTAAAGAAAACAATGATGCGGATTTTGATAAAAAATTGGAAAAAGTTTCCAATACGTTGATTCAGCAGATTGACACGTTGTCGTCTATCGCAACGGGTTTCAGCAACTTTGCTAAAATGCCCAAACCAAACGAACATCCGTTCAACGTAATCGAAACACTTTCCAATGTGATTCAACTTTTTAACAACGTTGATAACATCGACATAACCTCCGACCTCGGCGGATACGAAGATATTACAATCGTTGCTGACAAAGAACAAATTTCAAGGGTTTTTATCAACCTTATCAAAAACGCAACTCAAGCAATACCCGAAGGTATTAGAGGTAAGATTCATGTCAGCCTCGAAAAACAGGACAAGCTGATAATTAAAATTTCTGACAACGGTTGCGGTATACCCGACGAAATACGCGGAAAACTTTTTACGCCAAGTTTCACAACCAAATCCAGCGGTTCAGGACTCGGCCTCGCAATGGTTAAAAACATAATAATCAACGCTAAAGGTAATATCACTTTTGAATCCGAAGTCGGAAAAGGTACTACTTTTATTGTTACGTTACCGTTGTAGTAATCGCCTCAAGCCGGCGGGCTGTTCTTTCTTGAAAGAAAGAACCGAAGAACTTTTAATTACTTATTTTAAATGCGTTAGGGGCTGTGGTTATTAGACCACAGCCCCTAACGCATTTAAAATAAATTTTATAAAAGTTTTCCGGTTCCCTTTTTCAAAAGGGAACGCCCCCGCCTCGAGCGGCGTTTACTTCACCGTAACGACAATCGGAGTGTTTATTTGTCCTAATCTGTTTTTGACTTGGTAGCTGAAATAACCGGGGATTTGGTATTTTCCGGGTTTAACGCCTTGAGATACGGTGATATTGTATTTAAGGGTAACGGTACTTCTTTCGATAGGGAGTTTATACCATTGATAGAAGACTTTGTTGTTTTCAAAATAGAAGTTAGCGTTATCGGATTCGCCGCTTATTTCGGTTGCTGCGAAACCTTCCGGCAAGAGTTGTTGGAATTGAGCGTAGCAAGCTAAATCGCATTTGTTAATTTTTACGGACATAACGAAGGAGTTACCTTGTTTTACGATTGTGTCCGAGGTGCAATTTGCTGAAGGTATTTGGGCTTTTAAGTTGATAGCCGCTAAGAGTATTGTCGCTAAAAGTAAAAAAAGTTTTTTCATTTTTTTTATGCGTTTAATTTTATTTGTTGATAATTATATATTTTTTGTTGCTAATAAATTATGCGTTTATTATTCGTTGTATTGTTTCTTCAGGGGAGTCAGACAAGGTGAAGAGGTCGATGTCGGACTGTTTGATTGTTTTGTAATCATTTTTTAATGTATTTTTTAGCCAATCTGTCATTGGTTGCCAAAAAGTTTTGTCCTGCAGTATAAGCGGACGTTTTTCGATGTTTCCCATTTGCATAAGGGTCAGACATTCAGTGATTTCGTCTAACGTTCCTAATCCGCCGGGCAGAGCAATGAAAGCTTTGGCATATTTCCAAAACAGATATTTTCTTGCTGCCATATCGGTTAATAGGAGATGGTTTTCTTTGTCGATAAAATCGTTTTGAATACATATATCAGGAAATTCCATGCAAATTCCGATGGATTTTCCTTTGGCATTTTGAACGCCTTTGTTTACGGCTTCCATTATGCCCGGACCGCCGCCGGTGATAACTTCAAAACCTGCGAGGGCAAGTTTTTCGCCCGTTAAGACGGCATCTTCGTAATATTTTGTACCCGCTTTGATTGCTGACGAGCCGAAAACGCAAATGCAGTTTTTATGTTTGTCCAAAACGCTTTTGGCATTTATGATTTCGTCCAAAGATTTTTGCAGTTTTTCTTTTTCTGTTACCATTTTTTCTTGATTAAAGTTTTATGCAAAAATAGAAATATTTTGTTTATTTTTGAAAAAAATATTTACACAAAAAACTTATTATGAAAATATTGAAAGAATTTAAACATTTTGTTTTCAGGCAGTATCGAAGGCGTGAAATAAAAAAACACGAACTTGATTATTTGTTTTGGGAGTGTACTTTGAGGTGCAATTTGAATTGTCTGCATTGTGGAAGCGATTGTTTGAAAAATTCTCAAATTCCTGATATGCCGAAGGAAGATTTTTTTTCGGTTTTGGATGATATTTCTTCTTCGGGTTTAAGTCGAAATCTTACAATTTGTATTACGGGAGGAGAGCCGCTTTTGAGGGAGGATTTGCTACTTGTGGGAAGAAAAATCCGCGAGAAAGGTTTTAAATGGGGAATTGTTACAAATGGCTTAATGCTTGATAGAGAGCGTTTTATTTCGCTTTTGAATGCTAAAATGTCATCTCTTAGCATAAGTCTTGACGGTTTTGAATTGCAACACAACAAATTGCGTTGCAATTCTAATTCTTTTTCAAAGGCTTTTGAGGCGGTGAAAACGGCGGTGGAATTTTCTCAAAAAGGTTTTCTTATTTTTGACGTTATAACTTGTGTTAGCAGTTTAAACTTTTCTTCGCTTGGAAAATTTCGTGATTTTTTGATTGACAGCGGAGTAAAAAGATGGCGGATTTTTTCGATTTTTTCAAGCGGTAGGGCGGACAAAAACTTAGAATTTCTTTCGCTTTCCAAAACGCAATACAGAGAATTGTTGGATTTTATAAGTTTTACACGGAAAAATTTTGGCAACAAAATCAGTTTGAATTATTCTTGTGAAGGCTTTTTAGATGATTATGAATTGGAAGTCAGAGATTATTTTTATTTCTGTCGGGCGGGAATTAGTGTGGCCTCCGTTATGTGTGATGGAAGTTTAACGGGTTGTCTTAGTGTTAGAGCAAAGGATTTTATTCAAGGCAACATTTACGAAAAAAGTTTTTCAGAAATTTGGAAAAACGGTTTTTCTGTTATGCGGGATAGGAGATGGGCTAAAAAAAATAAATGTCAAAAATGTAGTTTTTGGCAAAAATGTTTAGGCGGCGGACTTCATCTTTATAAAAGTGTTGATTCTGAGATTTCACATTGTAATTTGAAGGATTTTTTAACTTAAAAAGAAGGAAATGCGCTGTCGTTTGAAAAAAAAATATTCCTTTTTGTGCACAATTTAATTAAAAAGTTTGTATGTTTGCAACTCAAAAGTAAAACAAATTTTAACTATTATAAATCAATGAAATCAAAATTATTAGCATATTTGCTGTGGTTTTTTTTAGGAGTATTTGGTGTTCATAAATTCTACTTGCACAAATGGTTGTGGGGCGTATTATATTTTTTTACTGGTGGTTTTGCTTGTATAGGTTGGTTGATAGACCTATTCACGCTTGGAACGCAAGTTGATGCCTACAATTTAGCAACTTTCAATAAAAAACTTATTGAAAATAATATTAAGTAGTTTTTTTTAAGTCTTAAAAATTTAGGAGAAAAAATTATGAAAAGTTTGAAAAAAATATCCGCTTCGTTATTGGCATTTTTTGGTATCGGGACTTTAACGGCCTGTTACGGAATGCCTCCGCAAAATTTTGATGAGACGTTTACGGTTTACGGGCGCGTTTCAAAACTTGACGGTAACGGAGATACCGTTAATCTTGAGGGAATAAAAGTCTCCGTTTTGGGTGCTCCTGAAATTTTTACGCAAACCGACAAAAGCGGTTATTATGAGCTTACCTTTACGGATTCCTCAGTGCAGACAATCTGTTTTGAGAGCACAAATTTTGAGAATGATACCGTCAAAATTCGTTTTAACTCGCCCGGACCTCAAACTTGCGATGTGTTGTTGAAAGAAAATAAAGAATAAATTTTTTTTTCTTTTTTTATCTTTTAATAACACTCAAAATTGCAACTGCGCACGTTGTTTTAGGGCTCAGAGGCATGATGTGAACCCAATAAACATCGGTTTTGGGACAGAAAAACGTAAATTTGAAATTTCTGGTCGTCGTTGCTAAAATATTATTGTTGTTGTCATAAAGCGATAACATTGAGTTTACCGCAAGTCCTGTGGCTAAAGATGAATTTCCCTCTTCAAGGTATTGTGTGTCGGAGGGGTTGCAAAGTTGTAAAGTGTACATATATCCTTTGTTGAGGATAACTTTGTGTTTTTGAATTTTCCCTGACGAGAATTTTGTGTTGAATTCTTTTAAGAAAATAACGCCGGAGTTTTGCAAAGCACACTCGTACACAAATCTTTGTTTGCATTGAGCATTAACGCAAAGACTTGATAATGTGATAAATATAACGATAACTAATCTTAGTAACTTCATAATTGAAAATAAATTTTTACGTTTCAAAGGTAATATATTTTTTTGATTTAAACAAAAAGCAATCCAAAAACAATTTACAATAAAAAAATTATGTCTACGTTTTTGTTTCACGATTTGGTTTATGGACCTATAAAATCCAGACGGCTTGGAAATTCTCTTGGTATCAATTTGTTACCGACTGAAAAAAAATATTGTAATTTCAACTGCATCTATTGCGAATGTGGAGCTAATATTCCGGGGCATGTCGGACTTTTGCCCGGGCGTGCGGAAATTGCCGCTGCTTTAGAAAAAAAACTTATCCACCTCAAAGAAAAAAACGAAAAAGTTGATTCAATAACTTTTGCGGGAAACGGTGAACCTACAATTCACCCCGATTTTCACGAAGTAATTTCTGATACTGTTAATTTAAGAAATAAGTTTTCGCCTGATGCAAAAATTTCCGTTTTGAGCAATGCAACAAGGATTGTAAACGAAAATACCGTTGCAACTCTCAAGATGATAGATAATTGCATTTTGAAAATTGACTCTGGCATCGAAGAAACTGCCAAAGCCATCGACCGTCCCGTCGGAAATTATTCTTTGAAACATCAAGTTGAACTTCTTAAACAATTTGACGGAAATTTTGTACTTCAAACTATGTTTTTGTCGGGCGAGGTTTCGGGCAAAAAAATTGACAATACGACCACTGAAGAAGTTTCAGCATGGTTGAAAATTGTTGAAGAATTGCGTCCGAAAAAAGTTATGATTTACACCATTGCACGCGATACACCGGAGAAAAATCTCCAAAAAGCCTCAAAAGAAACTCTTGATAATATTCAAAAAAAGGTTCAGAATTTAGAAATTGAAATTTCGGTTTCGTATTAGAAAAAATAGTGAAAATAATTTCGGACATTAAGTGTAAAAACGTGCTTGTCAGTCCTTTGGATTGGGGATTAGGACATTCCTCAAGAATGATTCCCGTGATTGAAGAACTGAAAAAAAATCAAAACAAGGTAACGGTGGTTTGCGGTTTTGGCAGTTATGATTTTTTACGGGCTGAACTTCTTGGTTCTGAGATTATTAAAATCAAAGAAAAACGCATAAAATATCCTCAAGGAAAAATTAATTTTTTTACTTTTCTTAATTGGATTTTCGTTATGATTTTTAATACTATTAACGAAAAACTGAAAATAAAAAAAATAATCCGAGAAAAAAATATTGAGGTTGTAATTTCTGATAACCGTTATGGCCTGAATTTCAAAGGGTTGGAATGTTATATCGTAACACATCAAATATGTCCGAGATTGCCTGAAAGAATGAAAATTTTTCAGAGAATCTCGGATTTTGTTTTCAAAACGGTTTTGAAACGGTTCAAAAAAGTTTTGATTCCGGATTTAGAAACAGGATTTTCTTTGACGGGAAAACTCGGCGCGGATTCTTCAGACGGAAAGAAATTTGTTAAAATCGGAATTTTATCACGTTTTTCTTCTAAAAAAAAAACTGAAATAACTAAAAAATATGATTATTTGATTTTGATTTCGGGACAAGAAAAACAGCGCACCGTTTTTGAAAATTTCTTATTGAAAAAAATCTCGAATACTGCCAAAAAAATACTTTTCATTCGTGGCGTTTTTTCTTCTCAAGTTGCTGAATTAAAGGATTTTAATAACGTAAAATTTCTTAATAATTTAACGGGTGAAGATTTAAAGCAAGCCTTTTTGGAGGCCGAAACAGTGATTTGCAGAGCGGGTTATAGTACAATTTGCGATATTATGGCATTGAACAAAAAAGCGATTATTTTTCCTACACCGGGTCAGACGGAACAGGAATTTTTGGCACAAAGGCTTAACAAAAAATACGGTTTTGTTTTCGGTGATAATTCTTTGTCGTTCTGAAAAAAATGTAATTCCCCACTTTTTAATAAAAAAAAATCCGAAAAAAATTATTACTTTTGTGCCTTAAAAAAGCGAACAATCAATAACGAGACAAAATGTCAGAAAATAGTGATAAAAATCTAATAGAGCAACTCGAAAATAGCGGTTACGAAGCAGGTTTTGTAACTGATATTGAGATGGAAACGTTTGAAAAAGGGCTTAACGAAAATATTATCAGAAAACTTTCAGCCCTTAGAAACGAACCTAAAGAGATGCTTGAATTCCGTTTGAAGGCATACGAAAAATGGAAAACGATGAAAATGCCTCATTGGGCGCATCTTGATTTTGAAGAGCCTGATTATCAGGATTTAATATATTATGCAGCACCGAAGAAAAAAGCAAAACTCAACAGTTTGGACGAGGTGGATCCCGAACTTTTGAAAACTTACGAAAAACTTGGTATTCCGCTTTCAGAGCAGAAGGAACTTGCAGGCGTGGCTGTTGATGCCGTTTTCGATTCGGAATCGGTGCATACCACGATGAAAAATCAATTAGCGGAAAAAGGCATAATTTTTTGTCCGATAAGCGAGGCGATAAGGGATTATCCCGACCTTATAAAAAAATATCTCGGTAGTGTTGTCCCTCTCGGTGATAATTTTTATGCGGCTTTGAACTCTGCTGTTTTTACTGACGGCTCGTTTGTTTATATTCCCAAAGGTGTGCGTTGCCCTGTGGAACTTTCAACATATTTCCGTATCAACGCCGCAAAAACGGGTCAGTTTGAACGCACTTTAATCGTTGCCGATGAAGGTAGTTACGTTTCGTATCTTGAGGGTTGTACCGCTCCGATGAGGGACGAGAGTCAGCTTCATGCCGCTGTTGTGGAATTGGTTGCGCTTGATAATGCCGAAATAAAATATTCAACGGTTCAGAATTGGTATCCGGGCGATAAAGATGGCAAAGGCGGAATTTATAATTTCGTTACAAAACGCGGAATGTGCAAAGGTGATAATTCCAAAATTTCATGGACTCAGGTCGAAACAGGTTCGGCTATCACGTGGAAATATCCTTCAACAATTCTTAAAGGAAATTATTCAACTTCAGAGTTTTACTCTGTGGCTGTGACAAATAATTATCAACAGGCTGATACCGGAACCAAAATGATTCATATCGGCAAAAACACCAAATCAACGATTATCAGCAAAGGTATTTCGTTGGGTAAAAGTCAAAATTCGTACCGCGGACTTGTGAAAGTTGCAAAGGGAGCGCAAAACGCCCGCAATTATTCGCAATGCGACAGCCTTTTAATCGGGGACAAATGCGGTGCGCATACGTTTCCTTTCATTGAGTGTTCCAACAAAACGGCAACGCTCGAACACGAGGCAACGACTTCTAAAATTTCTGACGAACAACTTTTTTATTGCCGTCAAAGAGGAATTTCAACGGAAAATGCAGTAAGTCTTATTGTTAATGGTTTTGCAAAGGACGTTTTGAACAAACTTCCGATGGAATTTGCCGTTGAGGCGAGAAAATTACTTTCAATAACTTTGGAGGGTTCGGTAGGATAACAAAAAATATACTAATTTTTAAATGACAAGAAAAAGTGGACATACAGCAAATTAGAAACGATTTTCCGATTCTCGGACAAAAAATATACGGGCATCCGTTGGTTTATTTGGACAATGCCGCTACTACGCAAAAACCTCAGTGTGTGTTGGATTCTATTATGAAATTTTACACATTATATAATAGTAATATTCACCGGGGAGTGCATTATTTAAGCGAAAAAGCCACCGAAATTTACGAAAACGCGCGTCTTAAAGTCAAGGAGTTTATTAATGCAAAATCCCGTACCGAAATTGTTTTTACAAAGGGAAGTACTGAGGCTATCAACACTTTGGCTTCATCGTTTTCGCAGCGTTTTATTAATCCCGGTGACGAATTGATTATTAGCGAGATGGAACATCATTCGGATATTGTTCCTTGGCAGTTGAACGCTCAAAACAAGGGAGCTGTTATTAAGGTTTTGCCTTTTGATGATAGGGGAGAACTTTTGATTGATAAATTGGAAAATCTTATCACAAACAAAACCAAAATCATTTGTGTAACCTACGCTTCCAATACTTTAGGAACGGTAAATGACGTTGAAAAAATCATTAAAATTGCTCATTCGCATAATATTCCCGTTTTGGTGGACGCTGCACAAGCTATTCAGCATTTAAAGATTGACGTTCAAAAACTTGACTGTGATTTTCTTGCGCTTTCGGGACATAAAATTTATGCTGAAACCGGTATTGGTATTCTTTACGGAAAAGAAAAATATTTAGAGGAACTTCCTCCGTATCAAGGCGGTGGTGATATGATAAAAAATGTCAGTTTTGCCAAAACGACATACGCCGAATTGCCTTTGAAATTTGAAGCGGGAACCTCCAATTTCGTTGGGGCAGGTTCACTTCATACGGCTTTGGATTATGTTGATAAACTTGGTTTGGAAAATATTGCCGCTCACGAGGCGGAACTTTTGAAATATGCGACTCAAAAAGTGGAAGCTTTGGGCGGTATTACAATTTACGGTAAGGCTGACAACAAAGTTTCAGTACTTTCATTTAACATTGACGGAGCGCATCATTACGATACGGGTATGATTTTAGACAAACTCGGAATTGCAGTCCGCACGGGTACGCATTGCACCGAACCTATAATGCAGCATTTTGGCATCACGGGTACAGTTCGTGCAAGTTTTGCTCTTTACAACACTTTCGAGGAGGTTGACGCTTTGGTAGATGGTATTAAAAGAGCTCAAAAAATGTTAGTAGGATAAAAAATTATAGTTGCTCGATAATCTCGGTTTCAACAGAGGAGCGCATTAAGTACCTTTTCTGTTGAGCCGATTTCTTTTTCTGACATTGAAAAATCTAATTTTTTAAATTTTCCCGTTTTTGTTTGAATTTTTTTTTAAGGCTTGGGCGTTGGAGAAAATGACAAAAAAAATTAGTTCAACGCTTTTTATAAAAATTAACCATAAGAAAAAACAATAAATTTTACTATTGAAAAAAATATGTTTAATTTTGCACATTAAAAATCAGCAATTAAGATAACACAATACAATGTTGACTATCAACGAAATACAAGATGAAATCATAGAGGAATTTTCTGTCTATGACGAGTGGCTTGATAAGTATGAATATCTAATCGAACTTGGAAATTCACTCGAGATAATTGACGAAAGCCAAAAAACACCCGATAATATTATTCAAGGCTGTCAGTCAAGGGTTTGGCTTGATGCTAAAATGGATTCTGACGGAACTTTGAATTTTAAAGCCGATAGCGACGCAATAATCACTAAAGGTATTATCGCATTGTTAATCAGGGTTTTCAATCATCAAAAGCCGCAAGATATTATTGATGCACAATTATATTTTATTGACGAGATAGGTTTGTCAGCAAATCTTTCGCCCACACGTGCTAACGGTCTTTTGGCTATGATAAAACAAATAAGGTATTACGCATTGGCATTCAACGCATTAAACAAATAAAAATGGCAGAGGAAACAAAAAAAGTTCCTTTTTTGGAACTTGAAACAAAAATAATTGAAGTTTTAAGAACGGTTTATGACCCCGAAATTCCGGTAAATGTTTACGACCTCGGTCTTATTTACAAAATAGATGTCGATGACGACAAAAATGTAAATATTGATATGACATTAACCGCTCCTAATTGTCCGATTGCAGACGATATTTTCTTAGACGTTAAAACTAAAATTGAAGGTATACGTGAAATTAAAAGCGCAACTATAAACCTCGTTTTTGAACCGGCTTGGACAATGGACATGATGAGCGAAGAGGCAAGAAATATGTTGGATTTGGATTAAAAAAAACAACGTATTATGAAATGCAAAATTTTAACGGTATTGGTTTTGTCCGTTTTGGTTTCGTGTAGTACTAAAACGGATTTTCATATTGACGTTTCTAATATAAACGCTGAAATTAAAGTCAGTCGTTTCGATATGGATTTCAATGTTATAAACCCTGAAAACATATACGATTCGTTGCCAATGCTTAAAAAAAAATACGGCGATTTTTTTGACCTTTACGTTGAGAGTATTGCCGGTTTAACAAGTACTGAAAGTTCTTCTTTTTTAACTAATTACAGCGATTTTTACAGTTATTGCAAATTGAATTCGGTGTTTTCTGACATCGAAAAAACTTTTCCGAGAGATTTTGATTTCAAGGCTCTTTTTTCTTCAGGAGCAAAGCATTATAAATATTATTTTCCAAATGATAGTTTGCCTAAAGTTTATACTATAATTTCGGGTTTTCAGGAATCGGTTTTTCCTACCGAGGATATAATTGCATTCAGTTTGGAAAAATATTTCGGCGTTGATTATCCCTCTTATCCGCAATTGGGAATCGAAAACTACAAACGCCGCAGAATGACAAAAGAAATGCTTCCGGTGGATTATTTCCGCACGTTAGCCACTATAAAATATCCTAAAGCCGAAACTATTGAGGCAAATCTTCTTAACGAGATGATTTATAAGGGCAGACTTCAATTCTTTTTGAAATCAATGCTGCCTGAGACCGCAGATTCTTTACTTTGGGGATATTCCGATTATCAGTACCGTTGGGCTGAAACTTACGAAAGCAATGTTTGGACTTATCTTATTGATAGGAAACTACTTTTTGATACTAATCCGTTGGCTATCAGAAATTTAACGGGAGAAGGACCTTTTACCAACGCTTTCGGTAATCAGTCCGCTCCGGGAGTTGCTTCGTTTTGCGGATTTGGTATTGTTTGCAGTTTTATGCGCAAAAATCCTGAAGTTAGCCTTAAAAGTTTAATGGAAATTACTGATTTGAATCAGATTTATATCCGTTCAAGATACAATCCTTAAAGCAGTTCGTCTCTTGAGGCGTCCATTCTTATAAAGATAAACAGCAGAATTGTAAACGACCAAAGCGAACTTCCTCCGTAAGAAAAAAACGGCAGAGGTATTCCTATGACAGGCACTAATCCTATTGTCATTCCGAGATTTATGGCTATGTGGAAAAACAAAATACTTGCCACGCAATAGCCGTAAATCCTCGCAAAGGCAGAGCGTTGAAGTTCTGCTAAATGTATGATTCTCAGTATTAAAGCTAAAAACAAGAGGATTACTATCGTTGAGCCTAAAAAGCCCCATTCTTCGCCTACCGTGCAGAAAATAAAGTCCGTTGCTTGTTCGGGCACGAAATTAAATTTTGTTTGAGTTCCTTGCAGATAACCTTTTCCTGTAAAACCGCCTGAGCCGATTGCAATTTTACTTTGTTCAACATTATAACCTGTACCTTTGGGGTCGTTTTCAAGTCCTAAAAATACGTTTATAAGGGTTTGCTGATGTGCGGTCATAATATTGTTGAAGACAAAATCCACTGAAAAAACCACCACAAACGAGGCTATTAAACCCGCTGCAATAAAAGTTGCAACCCATTCTTTTCTTATGTAACTATAAATTGCACTCGGAATCAGCAAAATAAAGCATGACAAAACTATTAAATAATGCAATTGAAATTTGTCAGATAGGGCAAAATGGTTTATAGTCCAAAATATAGCCGTTAAAACAGCTATTGCGCCCCATGCTATAAAAGCGTTTAATAGGTTTTTGCCTAAAACCAGATACCAAATTCCCGCCACGATAACAAGTGCTACAATTACCACAATTAGCTGATATTGAAGCGTTGTAACGAAAATTCCTATTCCTAAAACCACTAACCATAAGAAAATTCCGGAAAGGCCTTCTCTGTAAAAAACGAAAATCATGCTGAAATATACCAAAACCGAACCCATATCGGGTTGAAGCAGTATCAGAGCGGCAGGCAAAAGAATTATGCTGACAGAGATTGCTATGTTTCTGAATTTGGTTAAATCGAATTCAAAGGCGGACATAAATTTTGACAGAGCAAGGGCAGTTGCAAATTTTGCAAATTCGGAAGGTTGTATTTTAAACATTCCGAGTTCAAACCAAGATTTAGCACCGTGGCTTTCTTTTCCCACTATGAGGACTAAGGCAAGCAAGACGATAATTCCTCCGTAAATAAAGTAAGACAGGACGGAATAAATTCTGTAATTAGATGCCATTATCAGAATTATGATAATGTACGACACGCCTATCCAAACGAGTTGTTTTCCGTAACGGGCGCCGAAATCGAAAATGCTGTTGTATTTTTCGTCATAAACAGCGGCATAAATGTTACCCCAACCCATAAAAACTAATATTGTGTATAGTATCAATACTATCCAGTCTAACGATAGAAATATGTTTGAACCTCTTTGCTTGCTCATTTTTTAGTTTTGCCTTGTAAATTTTATTTATTTTAATTTTTCATCTGTGCGTTTGCATCCATTAAATTGGCGTTAAACATTCTTTGTTCAACGTCTTTTCTTGTGATGGTATCGTTAAGGTATTTTTCCATCATAAGACCGGCAATCGGTGCTGCGTATTGAGCTCCGAAACCGCCGTTTTCTACATAAACGGCAATTGCAATTTTAGGATTTTCCATGGGAGCAAATGCCTCAAAAATTGAGTGGTCTTTACCGTGCGGGTTTTGAGCCGTACCTGTTTTACCGCAGACTTTTACGCCCGGAACCTTA
Organism: Bacteroidales bacterium; assembly: GCA_017544805.1. Lineage (GTDB taxonomy): Bacteria > Bacteroidota > Bacteroidia > Bacteroidales > UBA3824 > UBA3824. Next base: position 45,828 of record JAFYDK010000122.1, read on the forward strand.
GCCGCACGTCCCGTACCCATTTCGCAAACCTGATACATACCTTGAATTACGGCGTCAAAATATTCTTTTTTGATGCCCGTTTCTTGTTTTTGATAAAATCTTTCATCAATCGAACTGCTTTTGCCGTCGTCGATTTGTTTTACGATATGCGGAATGTGATAATAACCTCTGTTAGCAATCGTTGCGCAGGCGTTACAAATCTGAAACGGCGTAAAACCCAACTCGCCTTGTCCGATTGACAACGAAATTATAGTAAATGCGCTCCAATGTCCTTCTCCGTAATAACGGTTGAAATAATCTTTTGAATAAATAATTCCGTTAACCTCTTGTGAAAGGTCGGAGTTAAGTTTTTTTCCGAGTCCGAAGGATTGAACTCTTCTGCGCCAGTTTGAATACGCGCTGTCTACTCTGTGATATTTTGCATCACCGATGATTTTTGTAAATTCGTAACAAAAATATGCGTTGCACGAATGTTGAATAGCTGTTACCAAATCGAGCGAACCTCCGTGGTGACATTTTACGACGTGTTTTCCAATGCTGAAACCACCGTTACAAGGGAAAGATGTATTAATGTTGATAACGCCTTCCTGTAAGCCAATCAGCGCATTGATAGTCTTGAAAGTAGAACCCGGAGGATAGCAGGCCATTAATGCACGGTTGTACATCGGCTTGAATTTATCACGGATAAGTTTCGGATAATTTATCGCCATGTCGCTGCCCACCAATAGGTTAGGGTCGTAACCCGGAGTAGAAACCAATGCTAAAATTTCTCCCGTCGAAGGCTCTATCGCAACAATAGCTCCGACTTTGTTTTGCATTAATTTTTCGCCGTACATCTGAAGGTCAATATCAAGGGTGGATGTAATATTTTTTCCCACAGTGGCAAGAGTATCGTAAATACCGTCTTTGTATTTGCCTTGAACACGGTTTTTAACGTCTACGACATAAATTTTCATGCCTTTGTGTCCCCTTAAATATTCCTCGTAGGATTTTTCAATACCGGCAACGCCGACATAATCTCCGGGTTTGTAATAAGGATTACGGTTGATAAGAGCCGTATCCGCTTCACGGACATAACCCAAGATATGAGCCGCTGCGGGATAAACATAACGCCTTGCAGTACGTTTTTGAACTTCAAAACCGGGAAATTTATACATTTTTTCCTGCAAATGCGAATATCTGAGTTTGGTTATCTGTTTGAAAATAACACTCTCTTTGTACGGAGCATATTTAACGGCTTTTTGAAATTCTTTTCTGAAATTTTCTATTGTAGTACCGAGTATTTCACAAAGGTCGAGAGTATCGAATGCTTCAACTTTTTTAGGAGTAACGAGCAAATCGTATGAGCTCTCGTTATAAATCAAAAGTTTACTGTTTCGGTCAAAAACCAAACCGCGTGCTGGATAATCAACGACTTTTCTGAACACATTACTTTCAGCCGAAAGTTTGTATCCTGAGTCCATCACTTGAATCGTAAAAAGTTTTACGATGTATATCACGACAATAACGGTGAAAATTATGCCGATTACAAATTTTCTGTTAGAATATCTTGTAACATTCATTTTACATCCTAAAAAAAGTAACAGACAAAATTATATATTTTTTTTGAAACTTTTTCTGCGTTTTTTTTGTTATATTTCTACGCTTTTTTCAAAATCTTCCCAAAATCTCGGATAAGATTTTTTTACGGACTGAGCATCGGTTATGACGATTTGTTTGTCAGCATTTAGAGTGGCAACGGCTAACGAAAATGCCATTCTGTGGTCATTTCTTGACGAAACTGTTACTCCGCCCGAAATTTTTCCACCTTTTATCTTCATAAAATCGCCCTCCAAATCTACTTGAATACCTATTTTAAAAAATTCTTCTTTAATTGCCAAAGCTCTGTCCGACTCTTTATGCGCCAATCTCGAAACGCCTTTTATAATGCTTTCTCCGCTGCAATTTGCTGCAAGTGAAGCTAATACGGGAAACAAATCAGGACAATCAGTCGCATCAAAATTATAAGCCCTTAAATCCTTTTTGCTTACTTTTATTTCGTCATTGCTGATAACAATTTCTGCGCCGACCTGTTCTAAAACTTTCATAACAGCTCTGTCGGCTTGTAACGAATTAGGATTAAGACCTTTAACAACGGCTTTTCCTGCTATTGCACCTGCAATTAAATGTGCTGCGGCACTCGACCAATCGCCTTCCACTTGATACTCAGTGGCTGTGTATTTTTGTTTGCCTTTGATTCTAAACTCCTTAAAATCAATATTTTGAATTTGTCCGCCGAATTTTTCAATTATATCCAATGTCATTTGAACGTATGGCACGCTTTTCAAATTTTCAACTTTCAGAACAGAATCTTTTTCGGCTTTTGGCAGTGCTGTTAAAAGTCCCGTTAAAAATTGAGAGGATTGACTGCCGTCTATTTCAGCAAAACCGCCTTTTAGTCCCGAATGAATCGTTATCGGCACAAAACCGTTTGAAAGCGAGATTTTTGCGCCTAAATCTGCCATAGGTTTTTCCATCATTGACATCGGACGTTTTAGAAGCGAACCTTCGCCTTGAATCGTTAAACCGCCATCCAAAAGCGCACAAACCGGCGTAAAAAGTCTTAATCCCAAACCTGCCTCGCCGACAGAAATTTGTTTTGCTTTAAGTGGATTTTTTGGCGTGATTTTCACCAAAGAGTCTTCCCTTACAACTTTGCAGCCCAAGGTTTCGGCAATTTTCAAGGCCGAGGAAGAATCGTTGCTGAAATCAGGATTTTTCAAAACGGTTTCTCCTTGTGAAAGAATTGCAAGAGCCACTGCTCTTTGCATATAGCTTTTTGACGAAGGAATCATCAAAGAAGCATTATATTTTGAAGGTTTTACTAATTTGTCCATAAATTTTTTCTGCTATTTTCTCTCTGTTAAGATTTTCTACATTGACAACTGCGTATGCTGCATCAGCATAAAAAGGCACGCGTGAGAGGAACATTTCGCGGGCTTTTTCCACAGGGTTTTCGCATTGCAAAAGCGGACGGTTGCTAATATCAAGACCGTCCAAACAATATTCTACGGGAGCGTAAAGCCAAAGATTCAAAAAGTTTTCGCGTAAGATTTTGCGGTTTTCTTCATTTTTGACAGTACCGCCGCCGCACGAGAGAATTATATTTTTCTCTTTTGATAATGTTTTCAAAAATTCGGTTTCGATTTTGCGGAAATAATCTTCGCCTTTTTTTGAAAAAATTTCTGAAATTTTCATTCCCTCGTTTTTTTCAATTTCGTCGTCAGAATCTATGAATTTATAACCTGTAAGTTTTGCGAGTTCTTTTCCTGAGGTCGTTTTGCCGACTCCCATAAAACCTGTCAAAGCAATTCTGCCTTGAAAATCGAATTTATAGTTTTTCAAAGCTTCATACATTTTTTCGGGAGCAATTTTTCCGCCCGTAAAATTTTCGTAAGAGGGAACTGCTTGATTTACAAGCCAATTTTTGCCGCTCAAAAATTTAAAGCCGATTTTCTTTGCCGGAGTTTCAAAAATCGAATCCTTATAATTAGCGTCCAAAACGACATGGTCTTTTGTTAATAATTCTGGCTCAAAAACTTTTACGCCCGAGGGCAAAGCCTGAACGATAACAGCAAAATCGTTAATAAAATTTTCTATGTTTTTTAATTCTTTGATGTTGATGTTAAAGCGCTCTTTCAACGCCTCTAACGCATTGATATTACGAGCGGTAACAGTAACTTCAAGACCGAGATTTTTTCCTGCGATAATTACCGCGGGAGTTGCACCGCCAGAGCCGATTACAAGCATTTTTTTCTGCTGTAGAAATTCAGGATAGAGTTTGAGAGTAAGTTCAACTCCTTTTATATCGGTGTTGTCGCCGCAAAGTTTATTGTCCGAAGAATAAAAAATACAATTAACCGCCTCGGCTTTTTTAGCATTTTCCGAAAGACAATCAAGGTATTTTATAACATCTTTTTTGAAAGGTGCGGTAACATTAAGACCTTTAAAATCAAGCTGTTTGAAAGTTTTTATCGCTTCCTCCGCTGTTTCGGCGCAGAGCCTGAAATAATTGAAACTGTCAGAAACCGACATTAAAACAGGGCTTAACGAATGTAAAACGGGGTTTCCCGTTACCGCAAAGAGTTTTGTGTTCATATTTTATGAGTAAAAAAATCTTTGCAAATTTAATTTATTTTTTCGGATTCGGACAATAAAAACGTTAAAAAAAATTATTTCACTATCTGGTAAACACCCTCTTGATAATCATCTTTATCTACAACGGGTTCGGTTTCGATAAACTGAAAATTAAGGTTAAGAATTGAAGAATATTTTTGTCCTATTTTTAGCATTTCATGGTCTTCTTTCTCATAATACCATTTTACGAATATTTGGTTTTTGTTTTTGCACTCGTTGATTGCGGTAATAAGTTTTGCAATTTGTTTTGCGCTTGAGGTATTAAAATATGAGAGACTAAACTCAATATCGGTTTTGGGTTGCGGGTTTTCAAAATAATCCTTTATCCATTGAATCAGCGGTTTATAAAAACTTAAAGCATCTTCAGCCCAAGAAGTCCCGCTAAAACTTATGAACCCTTTTACACCGTTCATTATTACCTCCGGCGTATCTTCCGTTGCACTGATATTGAGATTTTCAACCATTTTTTATCTGTTAATACATGAAGTCATTTTGAATAATGAATATTCACCTTCGCCTTCTATAAATTCGTATTCTAATGGATTGCGGCTTTTATTTCTGATTTCGATTAAACCTAATCCCGCCTCTTTGCTTGAATTGATTCTAAAATCGAAAAGTCTTTCGTTATAGAAGTCTTCCCTTTGTTGTTCGTTGAGTGAGTTAATATGGTCGAGTTTTGCTTTCAAATCATCGACTTTTGATTTTTTTATGTAGTTAATTGTAGTAAGACAATATTTGTCATCTTTTAATGAAATATAAAAAATTCCTTGACAACCTTCTATGCCAGAAACATTTACATTACCGTGATGAATAATATTTTGCAGCATTTCGACCATAATGCTAATGATTTTTTTCTTGGAGTTCAGAGTTTCCTTCATTCTGTTTTTCATGATAGAAATCAGACTAAGGAGGCTGTCTTGGTCGAAAACGGCACTGTAAATCAATAATATTGAGTTTTTCATGATAAAACTGTGGAGTTTTACCATATAGTTTACGGAATAAACCGATTCGGGTGATTGCTCCGGGGCTTGTTCCAAGGTCGTACCATTGATATTGCTGTGAAGATAAAAGAACGAAATTTCATCGTTTACTTTTTCGAGTTGATACGAGAGTTTGTTGCCTGATTTTCTTACCATTTCGATAAGACCGAGGCCTGCACCGCCTTTGCTTGAGAGTTGTCCGTTGCCTAAAACTTCTCTGTAAAATTTATCAAGTTCTTCCGAATCAAGACTATTGATTTTGTCAAGTTTTGATTTCAAATCACTGACTTTGCCGTTTTCTATAATATTACCCGTGGTGATATAATACCATTTGTTTTCTTTCTGAATAGAAAACATTGAGTCGGTGATTTCGTTGGAATCCTCCGCAGCATCACCATGTCGGGAAATGTTTTGAATACTTTCCACCATGATATGGAAAATACGTTTTTTTATTTTTCCCGAAATTTTGTCCCTGTCGATATTCTTTTCGGCAAGTGATAAAATATGCTGTTGCAGATTTTGAGTAAATTCACCGCGATAGATATAATTGAGGTCTTCTTTTTGAGTAGACTTCATCAATTCTATCACAAAATCTTTGTTTGCTATATTGTTATCTGAACCCATTGAGTAATATTTTGAAAAAAAACATTAATTTTATTTCGGCAAAAATCAGTGCCAGAAGTCGCCTTCAAAATTAATAAATATATTGCAAATTTCTTGCCTTGTTTCAAATTTTTTTTTATTTTTTTTTATTCCTAAAAAAAAACGGCAAAGGGCAGATTCTTTTTCAAGAAAACTGCCCTTCCTTTTTTTATAAAAATTCTTTTTTTTATTCAGTCGGCGGGAGTTTTTTTTCACCCGCTAAAAAATTTATTCAAGTAAATTAACCTTTTTCATTTCATTGGATTAGAAAGAAAATCTTCATTAACCGAGATAGGCTTTCAAAAGATTGCTTCTTGAGGTGTTTCTTAATCTGCGGATTGCTTTTTCGCGGATTTGACGCACCCTCTCACGAGTCAGGCCGTACTGATCACCGATTTCCTCGAGGCTGAGCTCCTGACAACCGATTCCAAACGAAAGTTTCAAGATAGAACGTTCTCTTTCTGTCAAGGTTGAAAATGCTCTTTCAATCTCCTTGCTCAAAGACTCGTCCATCAAATTTCCGTCAGCAACCTGTGAATCAGGGTTTTCCAAGACATCAAGCAGGCTGTTTTCTTCGCCTTGTACAAAAGGAGCGTCCACACTTACGTGCTTGCCTGAAACGCGCATCGTATCAACAACTTTTTCCTGCGGCAATTCCAAAATACCGCTCAATTCCTCCGGTGAGGGTTTGCGTTGATGCTTTTGTTCAAAATCAGACACCGCCTTGTTGTACTTGCTCAAAGAACTTACCTGATTGAGCGGCAACCGTACAATTCTTGACTGTTCGTTAATCGCCTGCATAATGGATTGACGAATCCACCAAACGGCATACGAAATAAATTTGAAACCGCGGGTTTCGTCAAATTTTTCAGCAGCCTTAATCAAACCTAAATTGCCTTCGTTGATAAGGTCAGGCAAGCTAAGTCCTTGATTTTGGTACTGTTTTGCAACGGAAACAACGAATCTCAAGTTTGCTCTCGTAAGTTTTTCGATAGCAGACTGATCGCCTTTGCGTATACGCTGAGCGAGTTCTACTTCTTCTTCTACTGAGATTAACTCGTATTTGCCGATTTCTTGCAAATACTTGTCAAGAGATGCACTTTCTCTGTTGGTAATTGACTTTGTAATTTTTAACTGTCTCATATTACAATCAGATTATTATAAAAAATGAATCCTTCTATTTATAAGGACTCCTTTACTTAAACGTATTTTTTATCAAAAAGTTGCGCAAAAGAATATATTTAATATTATCTTTACGTTAAGTACAATGTTAATTTTTTTTAATCTTAAAATACGCTTTTTTATTGATATTTTTGCACAAAACAAAATTTTCGTTATGAAAAAACTTTTAGCGGTGATAGGTCCTACTGCTTCGGGCAAAACGGATATGGCTGTAAAAATAGCGCAAATGCTTGATACTGAAATAATTTCAGCGGATTCACGTCAGATCTTTCGCGAGATGACAATCGGTACGGCAGTCCCGGATAATGACACATTAAATAAAGTGAAGCATCATTTTATTCAAACACATTCTGTTACGGATTATTATAATGCTTATAAATACGAGCAAGAGGTTTTAACGCTTTTGGAAAACGATATTTTCAAAAGGAAAGATATTGTGGTAATGTGCGGCGGTTCGATGCTTTATGTTGATGCGGTTTTAAACGGAATTGATTATGCTCCTGACAGGGATGAAAATTTGCGCAACGAGCTTTGGACGCGTTTTGAGATGGAAGGAATTGAACCGTTGAAAGAGGATTTAAAGAGGTTGGATCCTTTTTATTATTCTCAATGTGATTTAAAAAATCATACGAGGATTATAAAAGCTTTGGAGGTTTGTATTCAGACGGGAAAACCTTATTCATCTTTTCGGACGGGAAACGTTAAAAAACGAAATTTTGAGTTTTTTAGAATACCTCTTAATATGGAGCGCAGTCTTCTTCATCAGAGAATTAACCTAAGAGTTGATAAAATGATGGAAAGCGGACTTTTGCTTGAGGTAAAAAGCCTTGAAAAATATAAAACTTTGATGCCTCTTAATACTGTGGGTTACAAGGAATTGTTTGAATATTTAGACGGTAAAACGGATTTGCAAACCGCTGTCGAACTTATAAAACGAAACACCCGCCGTTATGCCCGCAAGCAGATAACTTGGTTTTCCAAAGAGGTTAATAACTCTTGGTTTAATCCGCTTACGGACGAAGAAAAAATTTTAACGGAGGTGGAAAGAATTTCAAAACTTTGAAAAAAAAAACTTTTTTTCTCGGAGAAAAGTTGGTGAATTATTTTTTCACCAACTTTTTAACTGCTTGATTTTTTTCGGTTTTAACGATTACGAAATAAATGCCGCTTGTTAAATCCGAAATGTCAAATTTATTTTGATTGGTCTCTAATGTTTTTACCTTTTGACCCGAAATATTTAAAATCGAAATATCTTGAATTTTCTCCTTGGTATCTATCGTAATAAATTCAGAGCAAGGGTTGGGATAAACGGTTAAATTGATTTCGGATTTTGGCATGATGTCAGCAGTGGCTGTTTCTACGTCATCTTCATTATCGGAGAAAATAACGGTTTGACCCGGAGTCATCGGATAATTAACCGTTTGGTTGCTCACTTCTAATTTTTCTCCCGAAATAATCTCGTACCAAGTGCCGCCTTTAGGGAATGCAATTCTTGCGTTCGTGTTGTCGGTGTTGAAATTAACAGCGAAAATCAAATTAGCTTTTTCGGATTTTCTGTAAATAATTTTCATTAAACTTGAAGCGTCAATTTTCGCCGTGCCATTTGTCATAGCCTCGTTGGTTCTGCGCAATTTGCAGAGTTTTGAATAAAAATCATAGAGGCTTTTACGGTTTTCGTTATCCAAGTAGTTTTCAGGATAAGGTTTTTTGTCGGTGCGGGCACCATCGTCTTCTTTTCCCGTTGTCGGATTGTAATTGATTGAATAATCATAACCTAATTCGCCGAATTGCCAAATCATTTTAGGACCGGGCATTGAAAGTAAAACCGCTGCCGCACCTTTCATACGCTCAAGAGCCGTTTTTAAATCTTTAACGTCATATTTTGCCGTTGTTTGACCGTATCTCAAACATTTGAACATCATGCGTTCTTCGTCGTGGCTTTCTGCGTAAGAAATCAAACCGGGCTTATCAAAATCGTGTTGCTTATAATTCAAAGAATTTAAATCGCAGCCTGAGGAGTAACCCATGGTTGCTTGACAAAACGCATAATTCAAATTTCCCCAAAGCATAATGCCGTAATTTGCTAAAACTTTTTCTTCCGAATTGTCAGTTAAATGTTCGCAAATCATGTATGCTTTTGGATTGATTTCTTGCATTTTATCATAAATTCTTTTCAAAATATTTATTCTTGACTCATCGTATGCAGAGCATTGTGCATCGTTTGTTGCAGGCGTGTTCGTAAAACCTTTGGTAAAGTCAAAACGGATACCGTCAATTTTGTACTGTGTCATCCAATAATTCATAACGGAATCTACAAGAGCTTGAGTTTCAGGTGCTTCATGGTTGAAGTCATATCCCCAAGAATAGACGGTATTGGGAGAATTAACATTAAACCAAGGACTCTCTGAAGTCGTTTTTTCTCCGTCAAAATACAATTTAACGAAAGGGGAGGAGCCGAAAGCGTGGTTTAGAACAACGTCTTGAATGACAGCTATTCCGCGTTTATGACATTCGTCAATAAATTCTTTGTAATCGTTTTCAGTGCCGTAAGCCTTGTCCACAGCGAAATAATACGACGGATTATAACCCCAAGAATTGTTGCCTTCAAATTCTGAAAACGGCATTAATTCTATTGCGTTAATTCCTAAATTTTCAAGATAATCGAGATTTTCTTTTGCGGCTTTAACAGTGCCTTCTTTGGTAAAATCACGGATTAACAATTCATAAATGATGAGGTTTTTTGATTCCGGGGCATCGAAATTTTTAACTTGCCAATTATAGGCCTTTTTATCAAGTTGAAACGTTGAAACTATGCCGTAAGTTTTGTCTTGCGGATAAGTTAAATTACCGTCATAAATATCTTTCGTTAAATATTTGTCGTTGTCGGGATCAAGTATTTTTTCGGTGTAAGGATCTGCTATTCTGATAGTTTCATCAACGATGTATTGATAACCGTATTCCTTGTCTTTGTCCAAACCGCTGATGGTGCAGAAAAAATATTTTCCGTCTTCAGAGACTGTCATGGCAGAATTTTGGTTGATTTGCCAATTAGAAAAATCTCCTATTAAATAAGCGTTTTTTTTGCCGGGGGCAAACAAAACGAAAGTCGCCGAATTGTCAGAAATTTTGTTAACACCGCGTCTTAAATTTTGGGGCATTTCGCCCGTTTTAGCATTTTCTCTTACCACGTATGAAATTGATTTTTCTGCGGTTTCTTGGTTGTTGTTTTTAGCGGTTATTTTTATGATATGACAGCCGGAAGTTTCAGCGTTGATTTTTATTGAATTACCGCTTTTTGAAAGTTTTTCATCGTCGAGAAAGTAAGAAATTTCTGCTTCTGACGAAGTTGAAACTTCAACCTCAATTTCTTCGCCGCCGTTTACGAAAATAACTGATTCTGAAGGCTTTTTAACGGTCAGATTAAACTCGTTAGCGGCATAAACTTCTTGAAAAATATTTGTTCCGCCGGTGTTTTTGCCTTCTTTTTTGCCGTCAGCACTACGGAAAACGAAAGCCAATTTTTTGACTTTTGCTGCTTGTAAGTCGTCTAAGCCGTAAAAATCTTTGATATTGCCGATATTTAGCGTGTAAGTGTTTGTTGAAATGCGGCTTAATTTGCATTTTTCGACGTTTTTGTCCCAATCGGCGACAACTTTTTCCCAATCGCTGTCAGTGCCGCCTTCCAAAATAACGCCTGTGTGGGCATAAATATCGCCGGTGTATCCGCTAAGTCCGCGACTTCCTTGGTCAGCGTGGAAAGTTATTACAACATTTTGGGATTTAATGTTCGGAAATTCTGGCGAACATTCTATAACTTGACCGCATGAAAAACTTATCGCAGTCAATAAAATCAGTAATGTATAAAACAGTCTTTTCATGGTATTTTTGATCTATGGTTTCACGTTGCAATAATAAAGGTTATTATGCTGAAAATCTAACTTTTAGTCATTAAAACAACTGAAAAAAAGCGCAAACGATTGCAGTTTTTTGGAAAATAAAATTTTGCAATCGTTTGCACAAGTTTTCTTTTAATTTCGTGCTGAAAATGCTTATTTTTATTTCAATATGTTTTAACATTGCACAAAATAATTATTTAAAAAAAGCGATGAAAAAATTTTTATTATATTCGTTAGTTGCATTGTTTGCTTCATGCAGCGGCGGACAAGTTGAAAACAAGGAAGTTACAATTCCTCAAAGTAACATTTACGAGGTAAATATTCGTCAATACACTCAGGAAGGCACATTGAAGGCCTTTGAAGAACAACATTTGGAGCGACTAAAACAGCAAAATGTTGATATTCTATGGCTTATGCCTGTTTTCCCGATTAGTGAAGAAGGCAGAAAAGGCACTTTGGGCAGTTATTATGCCGTAAAAAATTACACCGAAATTAATCCTGAGTTTGGCACGTTGGAAGATTTAAAAAGTCTTGTCAATCACGCACACAACCTCAAAATGAAAGTCATTCTCGACTGGGTTGCCAATCACACGGGCAGGGACAACGTTTGGACAAAAGAGCATAAAGATTTTTACAATCTCGATTCGCTCGGCAATCCGGCTGTTCCCGAAGGCACAGATTGGAATGATGTTGCCGACCTTAATTACGACAATCCTCAAATGCGTAAGGCGATGATTGACGCCATGAAATTTTGGCTCAAAAATGCTGACATAGATGGTTTTAGGTGCGATGTTGCAGGCATGGTTCCGACAGATTTTTGGGTAGAATGTCGCAAAGAATTAGAAACTATTAAAAAGCCGATTTTTATGCTCGCCGAGGACGACAATCCCGAAATTCACAAGGCTTTTGACGCTTCTTACAATTGGAAATGTCATCATATCCTCAACGGCATTGCGCAAGGCAAAAATACAGCGCAAGACCTTGTGGCTCTGTATGATACGTTGCAGCAAAAATTCCCCAAAAATGCAATCCTGATGAATTTTACGTCCAATCACGACGAAAATTCTTGGAGCAAATCCGAATACGACCGTATGGGCGATTACGTAAAGCAAATGGCTGCATTGACATATTTTTTGCCCGGAATGCCGCTTTGTTATTCAGGTCAAGAGGCTGCTAACAAAAAAGCGTTGGAATTTTTTGAAAAGGACGTTATTGATTTTTCTAATTTGCCGTTGAAAGATTTTTATGCCGAACTCAACAATATAAAACATTCACATTCAGCATTATGGAACAACGATGTTAAGTTTTTGAGTAGCAACGACAATGTTTTGGTCTTTGAACGTAAAAGCAACGACGAGAAAATAATTTGTGTTTTTAATTTCAACGCTGACGAAAAAGAAGTGGCGTTAGACGGCGGAAAAACGATTAAAGTAGAAGGCAAAGGTTACAAAACTTTGTTTGAATAAATATTAAAAAAAATAGATATTTTTGATATGAACCTCGATAGTTGTACAAAAACTATCGGGGGCATATCAATAATAACATTTCGATAGTCGTTTTTATAAAATTAGTGTTAATTATTAAAAATCAACCTGCGAAGTTCAGGGATTTGCTCGGTTGGGACTTTTAACGCTTCGACTGCTTTGTCGAAATCAAAGCCGCTCGAGATGAGATTTTTGATACTTTCAACGAGTTGTTCGGTGCGTCCTTGTTCGATGCCTTCTGCACGTCCTTGCTCAATACCTTCTGCACGACCTTGTTCAATACCTTCGGCACGTCCCTCTGCTCGACCTTTTGTCTCACCCTCTATGAAACCGATTTCTTTGCCTTCTCTTAATTTTGTTGCCAACTGTCCGTAATAACTTATATAGTTGTGAAAACTTGAATCGTACTGCCATTGCTGTTCCCTTGTCATGTCGGAATACGATGCAAGTTTTTCCAACCGCATAAAAAGCGGACTATCTTCTTTAAAGGCTAATTGTGTTTTCATTTTCGCCATATTTGATAAGTTATATATCCATTTGTCAATGACAGTTTTGCAGTCAGATTCTTTCATCTTCCTGTAAAGCGGCATTTGTATTTTCCAATATTGAAGCGTGTCAGAATCTTTGTAATGTTCTTTCGTTTCCATAAATTGGAAATGTGATAGTTTTTGCGGGTGTTCTTTATCAATAAAATTCATAAAGAAAACTCCGTAAATGTTTTTCATATTGTATTTCCACGGCTCTTTTTGAACTTCACCGTTTTCATCTACAAACTTTAAATATCCTTTACCTTGCTGCCGCGATGCCGCACGTGCAAGGTAAAGAACTATTCTGTCTGAGAAAAAGTCTTGCGAATCGTTTTGCATCTCTATGATAAACTCTTCGCCGGTATCAGTAACGCAATTTACATCGTAAACAACTCGTCGAATGTCTTTGTTTGCTTCATCGGCTTCGGCATCGGTGATTGTAACGCTTGCAATATGAACATCAGGGTTGTCTTTCTGTAACAAGTCGTTAAGAAAACCGCGTGTTATTTCTTCGTCCTTAAAAATCCGTTTAAAACCGAAATCTGTCGTCGGGTCGATATATTTCGGCGGCCAAATTATCGGTTCGTTAATCATTATATCCATAAGAATCTGATTTAATGCAAAGATGAAAAGTTTTTATGAAAAAACAAAATCTTTTTTTGCATAAATAAATTTGCAAATTGGTAAAAAGATTTTGCGTAATGATTAAAAAAAATACGAACATACAAAGTAAAGACTAAAAAAAATTCTGTATTTTCAATTTTTTTTCTATTTTTGCACTGAAAATATTGGGCGTTTATTTACGCTATTAGTTTTTGACGCACTGAAACTTCGCAACTTTCACTGAAATAGTCAGAAACGATAGCAGCGATAAACGCCGTGGGTAGATAATGCAGGTACGCATCTTTTGTGTGCCTTTATTATACTTACGGCGTGAGGATTCGTTGCTTGTTTCTACTATTTCAGGTAATGCGAAGACCTCAGTGCGTGGAACGAGCAGAATATGGATTCCACGCTTATTTTTTGTCAAGTCTGAAATTGGAATCTAATCGGACGAAAAAAACTTTCTTTTTTTTGATATGTGCATACATGTGGGGCAAATGATACAACAACGTTTGAAACAACAGGGGCAAAGCGTTACTTGGTTTGCAAAACAATTATGTTGTAACCGCACAAATATTTATAATATTTTCAAAAAAGAAAACGTTGATACAGAATTACTTAAACATATTTGTATCATTCTTAATTACAATTTTTTTCAAGACATGGCTGACGATATAAACGGAAATATGTCTACAAATTCGTAACATTTTTGTCGAGATATTGGAAACGGCGTTTTCTTGTATAAGGATTATTTTGTGTATAATTTTGTTGCATATTTAATCAACAAAATAATCATATAAAAAACATGAAAAAAGTAAAATTTTTATTTGCCACGTTACTCATGATAACGATGGTTGGTTTTTCCGCTTGTAATAAAGATGACGAAGAAAGCGACGTAAGAGAACAAGCTGTAGGAAATTACTCCTACACTACAACGTTGTATGTAGAAGAAGATGGTAAATTGGTGTCATTTGCCTCAGCACTTTCTGAAATTACAGAGGCTCTTGGTACCAAAATCAACGAAAGTGATTTGCAAGATAAAGGCACTGCAACAGTTTCTCTAAGCGATAACAATCAAATCGTTGTAAAACAAGATGGTTCAGACGGCGAGCAATAGTTCTTGAACAACATTAGAGAGGCTTCTAATGGTTTTATATTTGATGTTGCTAAAACTACTGCTACTGAGGTAACCTTTACAAATTATGATGGTTATTATCTTGAAGGCGAAACAAAAATGTATGGTGGTGGCTATATCGCAGCTTCTAAGAAATTAGAATTCTACGTTTATACTACCATGGAAGAAGTTTTGGATGCTGCTCTCGATGAAGCAGATCTCAGCGATGAAGAAGTAGAAGGTTTAGTTCAACTTCTTGTTGCAGCTGGGTACACCGAAGAGGATGCCGAAGAAGACGCAAAACAAAAAGTTGTTTTTGAATATACTCTTACAAAAAAATAACATTACAAAAAATAATTCCGACAAATTATTTTATTGTGTACGGTTTTGATTTCAAGAATCAAAACCGTTTTTTTTTATTTTTAGGTAATTGCAATCGTTTGCGCATTTTCCCATTTTATTTCTTAACAAAATATTATGCTTTTAGTCCGAAAAAAAATAAATTTGCAACTATAAACATAATATTAAGTAAGACATGCAAAATAAATTTTTGACGGCGTTGTTGGCTGCTACTGCCCTCAATGTCAGCGCACAAAACCTAAAAGTTCAGCCCGAATTTTGGTATTCGGGATTCAAAAATCCTGAGGTTCAGGTGTTGATTTACGGCGAAAATATCAGCCGTTCAAAAGCCACAATCACAGCCAAAGAAGCAAAACTGCTTAGCGAACAAAGAGTTCAAAACAAAAATTATCTGTTTTTGAATCTCAAAGCCGGCGGTGCTGAAACGTTTGAAATCATCTTGCAGGATTCAACTTCCAAAAAGAAAAAGCCGCAAAAAATCGCTTACGAAATCAAAGAACGCACCAATCGCACTTACGGTTTTTCTGACAAGGATTTTATGTGCCTTATCATGCCCGACCGCTTTGCCAACGGCGACCCCAACAACGACAACATGCCCGGAATGTTGGAAAAAGCAAACAATTCCGATCCTAACGGCAGACACGGCGGCGACCTCAAAGGCATCGAAGACCACATCGACTACCTTAAAAAAATCGGCTTGACGGCTATCTGGCTAAATCCCGTTTTGGAAAACAACATGCCCGTTTGCTCTTATCACGGTTATGCTGTTACAGATTTTTATAAAGTAGACGCACGTTTCGGCACAAACGAAGATTACAGACGTTTAGCCGAAAAACTCCGTCAAAACGGCATAAAACTCGTTATGGACATGATTTTCAACCACTGCGGAAGCAACAACTTTTTGTATACTGACGTACCGGATTCCACATGGTTTCATTTCTGGAAAGAGGGTTACACGCCTTCAAATTACAGAGGAACGGCTTGTTTTGACCCGCACGTTTCAAAAAGCGACTACAAGAAGATGGACGAAGGTTGGTTCGACAAGACAATGCCCGACATCAATCAAAAAAACGATATGTTTATGACCTACTTGATTCAAAATTCGATGTGGTGGGCAGAATATCTTGGCTTGTCGGGAATCCGTATGGACACTTATCCTTACAACGACAAATACGCCATGAATCGTTGGTGTAAACGTATGCACGAAGAGTTTGAAGATTTTTCGCTGCTTGGAGAATGTTGGCTCAACGACAATCCGTTCACGACTTATTATGCAAAAGGCGTTAAAAATCTTGACGGCTTTGTCTCTGACCTTGACCACGTTACGGATTTCCCGTTGTATTTTGCACTCAACAAAGGTTTCAACGAGGAAAACGGTTGGGATACCGGCATAGCGAGAGTTTATCAGAATTTTGTGTCTGACTTTTTGCAGCCGTACCCTGAGAAGAATTTGGTATTTTTCTCAAATCACGACGTTGACCGCCCCGCAACGGTTGTAAAAGGCGATGTCGATAAGTTGAAAATGATTTACTCTATCGTCTTGACAACTCGTGGTATTCCGTGTTTCTATTACGGCGACGAAATTTTGTACGAAAGTCCCGAATCGGGCGACGGTTTCAAACGTCAGAACATGGCGGGCGGTTGGCAGGGCGACAAGAAAAACGCTTTCACCGGCGAAAATCTTTCCCCGAAAGAAAAAGACATGCAGGATTTTGTTTCAACACTTGCCAATTTCAGAAAAAAATCATCGGCATTTTCTGGTAAATTGATACATTTTGTTCCTGAAAACGGTGTTTACGTTTATTTTAGAATTAACGGCAACGACAAAGTAATGGTTGTTATCAACACCTCCGACAAGGAGCAAACACTTGATTTAAAGCGTTTTGAAGAGTGCATGGACGGTGTTAAATCTATGGAAGATGTTTTAAGCGACATCGTGTGTACCAAAATGTCTAAAACTCTTACAATCAAGGGTAAAACTCCGCAAGTTTGGAAATTGAATAATTACGAAATAAAGGCAGAAATGTCAGAATAAAAACAAAAAACACAATTTGTAGAGCCGCAAAAAAAAATTGCGGCTTTTTTTTTATTCCTCCGACAATTGCTGACTCATGGTTGAATGAAAAAATGACAATCTTTTATTTCTTTTTTAGCCAAACGGTTATTTCTCCTTTTTCGGAATCTTCTTTGATGTTTGGATAAACAAAATAAGTTTCTGGTTTTAGTTCGTAGCCAGAAGCGCGGTTGATAAATTTTTCAGACCAAAAAGCTTTGACTGGTTTTTTTTCGTTTTTTCCTTTCATAATCCAAAAACCGTCGCAATCGCATGATAAACTGTCAATTACCATGGTGCGTGAAATTTTTACGCCTTTACATTCCAAGACCGCATTAGTATCGGTTTGTCTGTACTGAAAACCTTTGAGTTCAATGCGTTGCGCTGAAACTTCTGAAACGAAAAAACAAAATGTCAATATAAAAAACAATGTTTTTTTCATTGATTATTCCATTCTAAAACTTTTCTTTACGAAATCCAAATATTTCTTTGAAAACAAATTGTTGTTTTCTTCAGGGTAACGGATATTCGTGAAAACTTGCGCTAAATTTTCAAGATTGTTTTCTTGAACGAAATTTTTCATTTTGTCTAATTTTTCCAACTCCGAATAGTATTTTTCGATGTCAGAATCGCTGTAATCATGATAACGCTCAAAATGTACAACAGCTTGATATGGAAGTCGTTCCGTTAATTCGTCAGTTGGTTTTGCGGGATAACCGGCCACCATTGTTACAACCGGTACTACACCTTTTGGAAGCGTTAAAACCTTGGCAATCTCTTCGGCATTGTACATTGTCGTGCCCAAAAAGCAGATGCCTAAACCGGCATTTTCCGCAGCTAAAGCCGCATTTTCAGCAGCCAAAATCGTATCGGTTACAGCCGTTGAAAACCACAAAAAATTATCGTAAGATGGTTTTGCATTGCGCAGTTTGCACCATTTGTTGAAGCGGTTGATGTCAGCGCAAAACGTAAAAACCAAAGGTGCCCGTTTTACCATTTCTTGGTTGAAATGCAGCGGCAAAAGGTCTTCTTTGACTTTCGGTTGTGTTGATAATATGATGCTGTACAATTGCATATTACCGGTATTTGATGCCCTGATTGCGGCGTTGAAAATCTTCATTATAATGGAATCGTCCACAATTCTTGGCAAAAAACTCCTTATGCTTTTGTGATTTAATAATATACCTTTTTTGTCCATTGTGTTTGCCTTTTTTTATGAGTATACCGTTACTATAATTTGTCTTGAACCGCCCGAATTTCTGAACTCGCAAAGATAAATACCCTGCCATGTTCCTAAAGCGAGTTTTCCGCCTGAAATCGGAATTGTTATGGAGCAGCCGAACATCGAACTTTTGAAATGCGCCGGCATATCGTCGTCGCCTTCCATGTCATGAACATAATTTGATGCACCGTCAGGAATCAGTCTGTCGGATATTGTTTCCATATCTAAACGCACTGACGGGTCGTAATTCTCGTTTATGGAAAGTCCTGCCGAGGTATGTTTGATGAAAACATTCACCAAACCTTTTTCGGGAAGTTTTCCTAATTCCTTTGTTATTAAAGGTGTAATAAGATGAAAACCTCTTTTTACAGCAGGGACTGTTATGTATTTTTGTTCAATCATTTTTTTGCACCTTTTTTAATCGGGACTTTGTAAGAATTTTTTACAACGCCCATAATAAAGCAACTATTAAGACTGCCGATACAATCCAATTCGCCGAGTATTCTCAAAACGAATTGTTGATATTCTTTCAGGCTTGAAACATAAACTTTCATTTGAAAGTCATAATCGCCCGTAACATTGTAACATTCGCCGACTTCGTCCATATTTTGAACCGCTTCCATAATTTTCGTTGCGTTTTCGAGCGAATGTTGTTTCATTTTGATATTGCAAAGTGCCATAAAAGCACAATCCAATTTATCAACGTCCAAAACAGCAACGTATTTTTTTATGTAGCCTTCGTCTTCGAGTTTTTTTACTCTCTCAAAAACGGGAGTGGGCGATAAATGCACTTTTAAGGCTAACTGTTTGTTTGTCAGTGAGCCATCTTCTTGAAGTGCTGCCAAGATTCTGTAATCAGTTTCGTCTAAAATCATGTTATATTCATTAACCTATATCAAATCAAGACAAAAATAGATATTTTTTTCTGTAAAAAAAAGAAATGACGGAAAAATATTTTACTTTTGTAAAAAATTTTTTGTGATGATAAAAAGAAAAATTGCTGTTGTTGGAGCGGGAGCTGCGGGTTGTTTTTGTGCCGTTAATATTGCTGAACAAAATCCTGATTGTGAGATTTTTATCTACGAATCGGGGTTAATGCCCTTACACAAATTGTCTTTGACGGGAGGCGGGCGTTGCAATTTGACGAATACTTTTGAAAGCGTGGAAAGTCTTTCAAAAGTTTATCCGAGAGGTGATAAATTTTTGAAAAGTCTTTTTTATGTTTTTGACCATGAAAAAACTATGGAATGGTTTGAAAATCATGGAGTTGAGCTTTATTCACAAGACGATGCAAGGGTATTCCCGAAGTCAAACAAGGCGATGGAAATCGTTGAAAATTTGCTTGGAAAACTTCGTAAGTACGGCGTTTGGATTTTCACGGGGAAAAAAGTTTCTGAAATTCTTAAAGACGAAGGCGGAAAATTCTCTTTGCTGTTTTCTAGCGGTGAAGAAACTTTAGAGAGTTTTGATTCTCTGATTGTTACTGTTGGCGGAATGAGCCGTTCGCCACTTATGGAGTCTTTAAAAAAATTGGGTGTTGAAATTATAGATCCCGTGCCTTCGCTGTTTAGTTTTAAGGTTAAAAGCAACGTTTTGACATCGCTCATGGGCGCAAGCGTGGAAAATGCTTCGGTTATGATAGCGGGTCAGAAATTCCGTGCTGAAGGCGGTTTGTTGATAACGCATTTTGGTTTTTCAGGTCCTGCTGTCTTAAAATTATCATCCTATGCTGCGAGATTTTTGTCCGAGAATAATTACAAATGCGACATTTTAATTAATTGGCTTAACGAAAGCGAAAGCTCTGTTATTGAGGAGATTAACACGTTAATCAAAAAGAATCCGCAAAAAACTTTGCAAGCCGTGCATCCGAAGAATTTCACGAAAAGGCTTTGGGAATTTTTGTTGAACAAAATGGAAATTCTTCCTGAGCGGAAATATTGCGAACTTGGCAAAAAGAATGTTAATAAAATGGTATCTGTCTTAACTTCAGATGTTTATCATGTTTCAGGACGCGGACAATTCAAGGATGAGTTTGTAACCTCGGGTGGGGTAAAACTCAGCAGTATCAATCCTAAAACCTTGGAGTCCAAAACCGTAGAAAATTTATTTTTTGCCGGTGAAGTGCTTGATATTGATGCTGTTACCGGTGGTTTCAATCTTCAAGCGGCTTGGACGACGGGTTTTGCGGTTGCGCAAAATTTTATTTAAGAGCTTCGATGTATTCGCCTAAAAGCGGTTCAAATTTCACACCGTACCAGTGTGCGGGATTTTCAACGGTGTTTTTAATAACGTTGAAAGTGAAATTTTCTGCAATTGAGGCGGCTTTGAAAATATCTTTCCCTCTTAAAACTGCTCCTACAAAAGCTGAGGCAAAAATATCTCCCGTGCCGGAGCATTTGCGTTTGAGCTCCTGATGAGGAAAATAAAATTCTTTGTTTTTGTCATTAACGAAAACTCCGATTGTTCCTTTCTGATAACTTATTCCCGTGATTACTACAGTTTTAGCACCAAAAGAAATAAGTTGTTCAGAAATCTTGCTGACATCTTCAATGTCATGAATTTCTTTGTAACTATTTCCCGTTAAGAGGCAGGCTTCCGTAAAATTCGGTAAAATAATATCGGCTGCGAAAATCAGATTTTTCATTTTTTCCACATAACCGAGGTCAAATCCGGCGTAAAGTTTTCCGTAATCGCCCATTGCGGGGTCTACGACTATCAAAGTATCGGATTTTTTTAGCGGGCTGTTAAGCAAATCCAAAACCAAATCAATCTGTTTAGCACTGCCGAGATAACCGGTGTATACAGCGTCAAAATCTATTTTTTCGCTTATCCAATGATTTTTTATTTTTAAGAAATCATCCGACAAATCTCTGAACGTCCAGCCGTTGAAACCGCCCGTGTGAGTGCTTAAAACCGCTGACGGAAGTATGCAAGTCTCGTTGCCCGAGGCCGAAAGTATAGGCAAGGCTACCGTCAGAGAACATTGTCCGACGCATGAAATGTCTTGAACCGTTAAAACTCTTTTATAATCCATTTTTTTTGAAAAAAAAATTACGGCTGCAAAGTTAGTTATTTTTTTCTCTATTTATAAAAATTTTTTGTAAAACCACTCGTGTCGCCTTTTTTGAGAATCAGTCCGAACAAAACGGCTTTCAAAAAGCCCGAACCGTAACCGAAAAGTTGAGTGTAAACCGCTGAAATCGAGAGAAAACCTACTTTGAGTGAGTTTTTTCTCATGGAATCCGCCAAAACTATCAGACAAAACAGTATTAATGGCGAAATGCAAATTATTCCCGGTATTAAACTCTTGAAAATCAGCGATAAAACTATTGCCGCAATTATCAAAAAAACATTTCCTAAAAGGAAACACGACGGCAAAAAATGTACTGCTTTCAAAGAGTTTTTGTGTCTTAAATAAAGATTAATTCTTGCGCAGCCCGAATTGAAAACTTGACGGAAAAATTTTTTGAAATCGGTTCTGCGTTTGTGATAAACGAAAGCTTCTTTTATGAGCTGTGTTTTGAAACCGTTCTCTAAAATTCTGAGAGTCATGTCAATATCTTCGCCGAAACGCATTTTTGAATATCCGCCCGTTTTTTGAAAAACCTCTTTTGAAAATCCCATATTGAAACTTCTTGGGTGAAATTTTCCGGCTTTTTCGTTTGCGCCCCTTATTCCGCCCGTCGAAATTACTGAAGTCATCGAATAACTTATCGCTTTTTGAATGTCAGAAAAACTATCCATTGCAGCATCAGGACCGCCGTAACAGTCGGTATAATTATTTTCAAGCCTTTGAGTTACGATTTCCATGTATTTTTCGGGGATAATACAATCGCTGTCAAAAAATATAAAATAATCTTTTGAAGAGAGTTTTGCTCCGAAATTTCTCGTTGTTCCCGGCCCGGAATTTTCTTTTTGATAGTATTTGATGTCTAATTTATTGGAATATTTTTTGATAATTTCATTTGATTTTTCTTGACTGCCGTCTTCTACAACGATAACGTCAAAATTTTTAACGGTCTGTTTTGTAAGGCTTTCCAATAGTTCGGAAATCTCTTGCGGACGGTTGTAAAGCGGAATTATTATACTGAAATTCATTTTTTTACAGTTTTTTTTTGATATTGCAAAAATATTATTAATTTTGCTGAAAACAAAAATTTTAAACATTTTAAGATAAAATTGTATAATTTTTGTTAATAGAAATAACATGATTAGACCTATATTAAAACTATTATTGTCGGTTGTTTTCTCTTTGACGGCGTTTTTGATGACGTTTGCGCAAAGGGATTATAGGTTTTACGCATTTACAGAAAAGGACGGACTCTCCAATAACATCATTACAAATATCGTAGAAGACGAAAATCATTGTTTATGGTTCGGAAGTTATTCCGGTTTGATGAAATATGACGGTTATAGTTTTGAATTGATTCAAGGCGGTTCTGATACTACTGATTTTAGGGCGAATGTTATTTCTTCGCTTGTTTGCGATAGGGAGGGGAATGTTTGGATAGCCTCAGAAAGCGGTGTTTGCGAATACGATATTCAAAAAGAGACTTTTCATACTTATCCTTGTTTAAAAAAAGGGCAGAGGGAATATTTTTATCAGGCTGACAAAGTTTTTGCTATGAAGGACGGCACGATAAGATTTTTTTCGGGCGGTTTTTACGAATTAGACAAAAAAAACGGAGTGTTCAAACCTATTTGGGAGGATATACTTTCTAAATACGATATTAGAAATTGTTTTGCTTGTAATTCCGATTGTTTTTTAATGGCTTCTAATGTTAATAAATCCGTTCTTTATCTTAACTCACAGGGGCAAGTGATTTTTAGTATCACCGAATCTGATTGCGGTAATGGGGACTTTCCTTATGGGCGAGCTTATGCGGTTTTGGATTGTGGCGATAAAATTTACATCGGCGGTGATAAAGGGCTTTATGTAATTGATGTTAAGGGAAATGTCATGAGAAAAATATTTGGAGCCCGGAATATGAAAATGCCGAAACATATTGCATCGCTTTATATGGCGGGTGATGGGCGCATTTGGATTGGTACTAACGGTGAGGAATTGCATATTTGGGACGTTAAAAACGATTATTTGGAATGTATAAAATCGAATCCTAATCATAATTCATCTAATTCGATAAATAGTTCGACGACTTTGGCGATGTTGGAGGACAGTCGCGGTTTGATGTGGTTTGGTACATGGAACGGTTTGGCTTTTATGGATATTAATCCTGATAAAGTTTTCAAAAATCTTGTGTTTCCCGAATGTAGCGAAATCGTATCACCGAGTGTGATAAGTTCGTTTGCGGAAAACGAAGACGGTATTTTAGCGATCGGTACCGACGGCGGTGGAATTTCGTTTTGGGACAAAAAGAGTGATAAAAGAAGCAAACTTTGGGTTGAAACTCAGAAAAATCACATGCCGAATTCTTCTGTTTTGGCACTTGATTTTGATAGTTACGGCAATCTTTATACCGGAGGTTATAATCATCCGTTGCATAGAATTTCTGCTGACGGTATCCATGATGAGGTTTTTGAATATTCACCGGGCAAGGAAGGAGCTTTGCAGTGTAATTTCATAAAATCGATTCATGTGCAAAATGATTCTATGGTTTGGGTTTTAACTAACGGTTCGGGTTTGGAATTGTTTAATCCTAAAACGAAAAAGTTTAGGCAGATAAAATCTGATAAAAACGGTGTTAAACCTATTTCTCCTTACGGGGTTTGTATGATTCAAGCCTTAGACAAGACGATTGTTGTAGGAACTTACGGAGGTGTTTTTACTTATGATTATCAGAAAAATGAGATAAAGAATTATTCCGGGCGTTACGGTATGAGGGATTCTTTGTGTCATAACTGGGTGAATTGTATTTATGAGGATTCCAGCGGAAAAATTTGGGTCGGAACTTGTGCCGGTCTTAATCTCTTTGATAAAGAAAATGGCAGATTTTTATCTTTTGATGATAAGAACGGTTTTAGAAGTGTTGTTTGCAGCGGTATTTTGGAAGATTCATCGGGGTATTTGTGGATTGCAACGGGAAGCGGAATTGCAAAATTTGATGTTTCAGAGGGAATGGTTGTTAGGATTTATGACAAAAATGACGGTATTTTAACGAATAGTTTTTCGCTTTGTGCGTGTTTAAAAGATTCTAAAGGGACGATGTTTTTTGGCAGCAACGAGGGATTGGTCTATTTTAACCCTCGGGAAATCCGCATTAATAGAAATGTTCCCATACCTACGATAACTGAGTTTTTGATTAATTACAAAACAGTGAAACCAACAGACGAGGATTCTCCTTTGAAATGTTCAATATCTCAGACAAATAAAATTACGTTGGAGTATTATCAGTCTACATTTTCGTTGAAATTTGTATCGTTGGGTTATCTTAATGCGAAGGCTTATAAATATTTTTATCGTTTTGCGCTTAGGGATACTATTTGGAACGAACTTGACTCAAGGCGGGAGATAGGTTTTATAAAAATGGATCCGGGAACTTATCAAATACGTCTTCGCGCAGAAAATCCAGATGGAGTAGCAAGCGGTGTGAGAGTTTTGACGGTTAAAATTTTGCCGCCGTGGTACAAAACGGTTTGGGCAAAAGTCGGTTTGTTGTTGTTTCTTTCAGCGTTTATTTATTTGTTTCATTATTATAGGATTATAAAAATTGAGAAACAAAAGTCCTTACTTGAAAGTCAAGTTAATATTCGAACGCAAGAGTTGAGAAACGTTAATCAAGTCTTGGAGTCAAAAAATAAAGAACTTAATCAGCAAGCTGAAGAGATTCTCTCGCAGCGTAACCAACTTTCGGAGCGCAATGCCGAACTTCAAGGCACTTATGATTTGATAAAGTTGAAAAATTATGCCATTGAAGGTTCTATAACTTACGCACAGACTATTCAGCAGGCATTATTAACAAAGGATTGGGAGTTTGATAAGTATTTTGAAACTTCAGCGGTTTATCATCCGAAAGATATTGTTTCGGGAGATTTTTTCTGGTTGAAAGTTGTAGAAACGGAAGAGTCTCGGATGGTTTTTGCCTCTGTGATAGATTGTACGGGACACGGTGTGCCGGGAGCTTTTATGTCAATTATTACTAATACGGTTTTGAACGAAATTGTTGAGAGAGCGGAGATTTACCGTCCTAAAGATATAATTTCGGAACTTTCGTTTAAAATTTCACATCTGTTGGCTCAGGATTGCAGCGACAATAAAGACGGAGTGGATATGGTTTTGTGTCGTTTTGATAGAAATGATAAGAATCAATTTTATCATTTAACGTTTTCAGCCGCTAAAAATCCGCTTTATATGCGCCGTAAATCTGATACCGAATATCAGTATTTGAAGATTGATAGAAAATCAGTTGCTGGCGGTATTAGAGAAGGCGAACAGATTGTCCGTCAGGAATTTTCTCAAGAGGATTATGATATTTCCTCCGGTGATATTTTTTATTTGACCACGGATGGAATTATTGACATGGGCAATATTAGACGCCGACGTTATACTCGTGTCCGTTTGATGAAATTGTTGGACAGAATTTATGATTTGGATATGGATTGTCAAGCTGCTGAAATCGAAAAAGAAATAAGTGTTTATTCAGCAGGAGTGGAGCAACGGGACGATATTTCGCTTTTAGGTTTAAAAATACGGTAGATTTTTTTTAAGAATAATGCCGAAAGGGAAAGGAGTTTTCATTTTCTCTTTCGGCATTATTTTTTTATTCTACATTTTTTACAACGCCCGTAAACAGCGGCACGTCATAGCGGCTCAAAACGTAAACGAAATTTTTATCAACAATAAAATCTTCATAAACGTCTTTTAATTCTTTAATGCCCGGTCCGGCGGATTCCATCATCATCACAGCCGTAACTGCCGCACCTTCAATGCCTTCTTTTTTAACTTCAAGTTTTGTAACGTGTTGGATTTGTCCGCAGAAGACATCCTGATCTGTCAAATTGGAAAAATTACAGCCTC
>JAFYDK010000123.1 GCA_017544805.1 Bacteroidales bacterium
ATTAAAAATTAAAAAATAAAGAAATGGGCAGTTTGTATTTTTTTAATCCGGGTTGCGAATTAGAGGTTGCTAACGGCAGCAAAAACTACAATCTCCAAAAGTTCCCCAAAATCTTAGAAAACGATTTGAGAACTTTACCCATGTTCTTCGCTGAAAAAAACGATACCGTTTTAATCAACAAACCTATCGAAAACACCTTCATAAATACATGGAAAGATAGGTTTTGCACTTGTTTTATGACAGTGGACGAAATCAAAAAACAAGAAAAAAAGTTTGAAAAATTCATTCCTTGGGGAATCTCTCCAAGGGCTTTTCACTTAGTTGAAGAGATGAATTTTTCTGACAATTTTTACAAAAACGGTTTTGAAAACAAACACAAAAAACTTTTTTCAAGGGAAAGTTCGGCAGATTTTTGCAAAAAATTTTATAAAGAATTTCCCTTTGACGAAATTTTTCCGAAAAAAAACGAACTGCCTTTTATCGCCAAAACCGTTGAAGAGGCGACACTTTTTTTCAAGGAAAAATTTTCCGAAAAAGCTTTAGGCGCAGTTTTCAAAGCACCGTTTGCTTCAAGCGGCAGAGGAGTAAGAATTTTTAGGAATAACTCCCTTACCGACAACATTTTGCAATGGACAGGTTTTGTTATAAAAACTCAAGGCGCAGTAGAATGTGAAACTTTTTTTGACAGAAAACAAGATTTTTCGATGCACTACAAAATCGAAGGAAAAAAAATCGAATTTAAGGGAATGTCCCTATTTGAAACCGCTGACAACGGGTTTTATCTCTCAAGCCGCATCGGAAAGTTTTTTGACAAATTACCTTTGTTTAACGCTCTTAATGTTAAACAATTAGCAGAATATCAAACGAAAATTCTCGAAAAAACCGTGTATACGGAAAATTATTCGGGAAATCTCGGAATTGACTGCATGGTTTATTCACAAAACGGCAATTTAAAGTTAAACCCTTGTGTAGAAATCAATTGCAGAAATTCCATGGGAGCTTTGGCAATGAATTTGGAAGATTTAACAGAAAAAGGTTCAAAATGCAGTTTTCATGTTTTTCAAAAACAGAAATCCGCTGAAATGCTTTCAAAAAAGCCGCAAATAATTTCGGGAAAGTTAAAATCAGGATTTTTAAGCCTGACACCTCAAGAAAACGGAATTTTTGCAGCCGGTATTTTAGCGGAAGAAATATAAAAAAATTATGGAAAAGAAAATTTTTATAGCATTAATTTGCTTTACAACGGTGCTTATTTACGGCTGCAATTTCAAAAACAAAGTTGCAGTCCAAGACAAATATTCATCACCGATAGCGCAAGGCATGGAAGAGTTGGCACTGATTTACACTCCCTCAGCAACAACTATCCACCCACAAGTTTTTGCCCGCAAAAACGAAAAGAAAAACATTGATTTATACGTAATTATCAATGATTCAGAACTTACTTTTTCTAAAACCTCAACAAATCCTACGGCAAAAATAAGAATTTTTTATAAAATTATGGAAAGCTACGAAAATACGGCTTTAGTGGATTCCGCCGTAAAAATTTTGACCTTTCCAAAATCCGAAACTCCGAAAATCTACGCCATAAAAATCGCTGTTAAACCAGTGGACTTAGAAAAATTTGTAATTCAATCCACCGTCAGGGACATCAACCGCGGCAAAATGAGTCTGCAATTTACCGAAATCGACAAAAAAGACTCGTTAGGAAAAGATAATTTTTTGATTATCAAAACCGAAAACAACCGCCCGAGTTCAGAGGATTATTTAAAACCTGACGAAAGCGTTTCGATAAATTATTTATGCTCTGATTATCAAATGCTTTACAGCAGTTTTTTTGAAGCCGACAACTCTATTCCGATTTTACCGTACAACAGCAATCCGACTTTTTATGATTCAACTGTTTTTGAAATCAATGCAAGAAATTTCAAACCCACAACCTTAACCGCAAAAAAAGAAGGTTTGTATTGTTTCAGAGTTGATACTTTAAGCGAAACAGGACTTGTAATTCCTTGTTTTAATGAGGATTATCCCAATATTTACAGTCTTAACGAAATGGTAAAACCTCTTGCATACCTTACAAGCAAAGAGGAATACGAAAACATTAAAAACGCCGAACACAAAAAACTCGCTATCGATGACTTTTGGTATTCTTGCACGAAAGATGTCAGAAAAGCAAAAGAATTGATACGCGTTTATTATACCCGCTCTATTTTCGCAAATATGTATTTTTACGATTATAGAGAAGGCATGATGACGGACAGAGGCATGATTTACATAGTGTTAGGTCCTCCAAAAATTTTGGCTCTGACCTCAAAAACGGAAGTTTGGATTTATAAAGACAAACGCACTGGCGAGAAAGTCAGATTTGTATTCAACAAAGAGAAGTCTCCATTTTGCGCAACTAAATATGTATTAAGACGTTCCACAGAATTCAAACCCTATTGGGACAATGCCGTTGCATCATGGCGCAAAGGAAATATTTTCAGTTGGTAGATTAAAAAAAACGAGATTTTTTTTTTAAGGCATAAAAATTGCTTTAATATTTGTGGAAATTGCGAAAATTAGTTGTATATTTGCAAAATTAATTTGACAAATTTCCCATTATAACTTAAAAGACAAATGAAAAAACTGTTACCACTTATATTATTACTGTTATCGGTAATGCAGTCCTTTTCCCGCTCACTCGACGAAATCCGTCGCAGCGGCGTGGTAAGAGTTGCATTCACGAAAAGTGGTTTAAAAACTATTAACTATCAGTTTGCCAAGGAGTTCGCTAACTTTTTGAACTGCGAACTTCAAATCGTTCAAATTTCTTGGAACGAAATTTTTTCGCTCAACGGCGTTATTCCGGACGATTACATGACAAATGATTCAATAGCTTATACACCTGACGCACTCAAAAAAGCAGACTTTATTTGCGGAACGACTTATATTTATCCGTGGCGAGAGAAATTTTTCGATTTCGGCGGTAACATGGAAGTTTCTGACTTGTTGATTGTCAGGGATTCGCGTCAGCAAAAATCTGCTATTGAACATTTTTTCGTACCCGAAACACTCAAAGAAAAACAGCAAAAACTCAAAGTCAAAAATTACGGGAATTTAAAAGGTTTAAGAATAGCACTTTTGGAAAACTCGTCCTACGAGTCCAATATGCAAAAAATCATTGAAGCCGTTGATGGTGATGTAGAAATCGTTAAAACCAAAAGTGAGGAAGAATCACAGGAATTAGCAAGATTAGGTAAGGTAGACGGCTTTGTAACAGTATCTTACGTCGGATTACAATTCGTAAAGGAGAATCCGAAATTCCGCTTGGCGTTCCCGATTGCGCATCCTGATCATGTGGCATGGGCAATTGAAAAAGGTAACCGCACATTAAGAAACGAAATCGACGCATTTTTCGATATGATGAAAGGTACGGGCGTTATGGACAAACTTTTTGCCGAAAAATTCGGTGTCAATTATTCCTCGTACAACGAAATTATCAATTCGTATTCTAATGCAAATTCCAATAAGACAAGTAATTATAGAGATTTAGACGAGATATTAGAATCCAAAAAACTTATAGTTTCACTCCGTGACCGTGAAATGGTTTATCATCCTTACGGACAAAAACAATTTAATCACTATCTTGCGGGAGAATTTGCGAAATATTTAGGTTGCGATTTGGAAATCAGAATAGTACCGAGCCTTTCAAGTTATTTTGAAGACGATAACGGTGAAATTGTCAAAGATAGTGCTTATACGCCGACGACTTTCAACAGCATTGATATTGCTTGCGATATGCTTTCACCTGTGGATTGGCGTTTGAATAAAATAGACATCGTGGACGTTTTACCGACAGCAAATATCGTTGTGGCAAAAAAAGGCGTTGATATCAAAGGTATTAAAGATTTGAAACAATACCGCGGTGTTACTTCAAAAGGTTCGTCATACGAGGAAGATTTGATTGAGAACAACATCACCAATTATTATTACAAAGAGGCTAATGAATTTTTCTCGGAAATAATAAAGGGAAATGCGGATTATTCTATTGTCAATTTCGACATTTATTCGCTGCCCAAATATTCTGATTTGGAAGCAAAATTCGTTATCGGCGAGATTTATTCTGTAGGTTGGGGCATCAAGAAAAACCAACCTAAACTCCGTCAAAAAATACTTGAATTTTTGGAATCAAGCAGTCTCCTCGGTATCTTGAACGATGCTTTCATGGGACAGACTTCAATTCCTTACAAAGCAGCTCAAAACCATTTGACGGCTATGTATCAGACATATCAGTCAGGATATTTTCCGTTCGTATTTTACGGCTCTGACCAAGGTTTGCCTCAGGAAGACATTCTGTGTATTTTCCAAGATAGCGATGGTTATATGTGGTTCGGTACACATTCGGGCGCAATAAAATTCAACGGAAGAACAATGGTAACTTTCAACGAAAAAACGGGTCTGAAAAGCAACGTTGTTTTTGACATCGCACAAGACAAGAAAAAACGTCTTTACCTTGCCACTTTAAACGGTGTTTCGTGCATTGAAAGGAACGGAAAGATAACGAATTATTTCGAGAACATCCCAATAAAGCACATTTTTATTGACGAGAGCAACAACAAGTATCTCTACGGTGATAAAGGACTTTATTACTTGAGTTACAATAATCAAGAGTCTCAGATGTCGCTGAAAATACCGGCATTACCGACATTGATTAACGCATTGTCGCAAAATAAATCAGGACGTAACACGTATATCGCCTCGCCCGATGGTTTCTATATTTTGGACAACGAAAAACAGCTCAAAAAAATCACTGACAAAAATTGTTACGACGTTTTTGTTGATGAAGACGGTTTGGTTTGGCTTTCGGCATTTGATGGTCTTTACACGGGAAATTACTCTCAGTTTATGCGCGGAAACATTGATTCTCTGAAGATTAACAACAAAGTCAGCATACCCGAAACTTCAAGAATTCACACGATAAAACAAAACAAAGACGGTTCGATATTCTTGTTGTCAGATTTTGAGGCTTATCAGATATTCTCACTTTCGCAGACGGCGATCAAATATGATCAAAGCATAGGTCTTAAAAACTTAAAACTCCTCTCCTTCATCGAAGACAAAGAGGATAATTATTGGTTCGGATTCTCCGGCGGTATTCAAAAATTAACAAACCGCTCGCTCAGAAATCTTTACCCTGAGGTTATTGACAGCTACTTAAATAACATCGAAGAAGATAGTCTGGGCAGGATTTGGATGGCATTCAACAACAAGGTTTTCTATTATCATCAGGACCTTGTAAATTTCTCCAAAAACCTTGACGGTGAAGGCGTTCCGTATGTAGTTGGCAACATGAAAGACGGAAATATTTTCATCGCTGATTCCAAAGGCTGCGCCGTATTCGATTGCAAGACTTTGACCAAAATCAGAGAATTGAAATTCAAGAATAAAATTTACAATTTGAAAGGCGTTTACATTGCCGATGACAATCAAATTTTCTTGTTGTCGGGCATTGAAGGTTTGGTTTACAGAATACCCGACCTTGATGCGCAACCGATTCCCGTGGGAAACGCTTGCACAAGTCTTATTTCGCAAATTGTTAATTTCCAAGGAATGACAATCGGCGGCAACAACACGGGTCTTGTAAAATTCAACGGGCTGACATTTGAAGAGATAATGTCTTCACCTTCTGCAGTTTTGGGACTTGCCGCAATCGGTGATAAATTGTGGACGGGTTTGGAAGACGGTTTAGGATATTACACAAGCAACGGAGAATTCCGCAAACTTGATATTCCGACTTTGCCCGATGGTTCGATAAATTCAATCAGACTTTCAAGGGACAAAGAACATCTCTGGCTCGGTACAAACAAAGGATTCTGCTATTATAACATTAGGGACAACAAAGTCGAATTTACAGTAAACTCCAACGACGGTTTAACAGGTAATGAAATCGTAACTAACGGTTTGTTACTCAACGGAAAAGGTGTGCTTTACGTTGCAACTTTCCACGGCGTTTCGGTGTTCGATTTAAAGAAAGAAAGTTCATCTAAAACCGTGCCGCAGTGCAGAATGGAAAACATTTATCTAAACGGTAACAAAATTGACGGAACAAAAAATGTTTATTCCTCCAACGAGAACAACTTCTTGTTTGAATTAGCAGGACTTTCGTTTAAGGACGAGGCGGCGATAACATACGAATTTTACATGAAAGGTCTTGATAATGACTATGTTGCATCATCAGGAAAAGAACACCGCGCAAGTTATCAAAACCTTCCTCCGGGCAATTACGATTTTATTTACAGAGCCAAAGGAAAAGACGGAATTTGGTGTCATTCCAACTCTTACAAATTTGAAATCTTAAAGCCTTTTTACCGTAAATGGTGGTTTATCGCGGTCATGGTTTTAGGCACGTTAGCGGTAATCGTATCAACGATGAAAGTTCGTGAGGCACAATTAAAACGCCAAAACGAACACCTTGAAAAACTTGTCAGCGAAAGAACCTCCGAAATTCAAAAACAAAAAGAGGCAATCGAACTGAAAAATGCCGAACTCGAAGTTCAACGAGAAGAAATTTTAACACAAAGAGACGCCATCGAAGAGAAAAACGCCGCTTTGGAAATGCAAAAAACAGAAATTCTCTCACAAAAAGACGAACTTGAAGTTCAAAAAAATATCGCAATGCAACAACGTGATGAAATTGCCCATCACCAAAAAGAAATCATGGACAGTATCTATTACGCTAAAAGGATTCAAAACGCAATTATGCCAAAGGAAGATACAATTTCAAAAATTCTTCCCGAACATTTTGTATTGTTCCGTCCGAGAGATATTGTCAGCGGCGATTTTTATTACTTCAAACACATTAATAACTACGCCGTAATCGTTGCAGCCGATTGTACGGGACACGGCGTACCGGGTGCATTTATGAGTATGTTAGGCAGCGCATACCTCAATGAAATCGTGGTTAATAATCAAGACGAACTCAACACCGGCCACGTACTCGATATGTTAAGAGAATCAATAATCGAATCTCTTCAACAAACAGGTAAAGTGGATGAAGCAAAAGACGGCATGGATATTGCAATCTGTATTTTGGATTTAGATACTAAAAAAGTTCAATACTCAGGAGCTTTCAATCCTATGTTCTTAGTTCGCGAAGGCGAACTCGAAGAATACCGCGCCGACCGTATGCCGATAGGTATTCACGACTATGTAGACGTAGGTTTCACCTCCTACGACATTGATGTACAAAAAGATGATATTATTTATATATTTTCCGACGGTTACGCTTCACAATTCGGCGGAAAAATGGGTAAAAAGTTTATGTCAAGTAGAATGAAAAAACTTTTGTTGGAAATATCGGGCGAACCTATGGACGAGCAGAAGAAAATTCTCAATGAGAAAATCGAAGCTTGGATGGGTACCCAATACGATCAGGTCGATGATATATTAGTAATAGGCTTTAAGATATCTTAAAGCACAAATACACCGGTTTTGTATTTACTGTTTCCTCATTAAATTAGTTTTTTCCCTAAAGCAGAGTTTGCAAATAAAATATTTTCAAACTCTGCTTTTTTGTATATGCCGCTCGCCGCGGGGGCGTTCTTTCTTGAAAGAAAGAACCAAAGAACTTTTAATTACTTATTTTATAAAAGTTTTCCGGTTCCCTTTTTCAAAAGGGAACTGCCCTGCCGGCATGAGGCGCTAAACATCAGGAACAGGAATACGTTTTATTTTAGTCGGGTCGAAATCGTAGTTTTCGATAAACCAAAGTTTAAGTTTTTTATTTTTCTTGAGGTACTCAACAATTTCCGTTTCGTCGTTATCTTTGAACCAAACAACCATGTTTTTGATAGCTGTTTGCCAGCGTTGAGTATCAAAAAATCCGTAAAGTATAGCACCAATTACAACTGAAAGAATCATGAGGGAAATACCGATACTGTCATAATATTTGTAATAAATGTAAAAAAGTATTCCGCTTATTAGAAGCAAAACACTTACAGCAATCGTAATCCTAAAATTACGTTTCCAAGGGTAACTATCGCATTTTTCGGCGATAGATTCTATTTTAGCCTTGATGGAATCGTGTTTTTCGAGTTCAGCCTTTTGAACGGCGGCTTTTATAACGGGATCGATATTGTTAAGAGCAAAATTCAAATACGAATTTAAGTGTTCTAAGGTCAAAAGCGGCGTTTTGAAATCGGGATTGACAAAAACAAGATAGTTTTGAGTGGTATCAACGGCAAAAACTATTATGTTGTTATCAGAAAAAGATGGCGTAAGATTGAGGTTCAACTGTCCGAAAGTCATGCTTAAAACGCCTCGTAAGGCATCAAACTGCCACATACCCGTTACATTGCTACCGTTTTCTGAAAGTAAAACATTGCTGTCATCTTTGAAATAAATAAAAATTTCCTTACCCGTATCGTCAAAAATACGCCACGGACGATTGCTAAAATTAACGCCCGAATCAAATTTCGGACTGTATTTTTTTAATTTTTCTAATAAATCGAGTTTGTATGTCTTCATATTTCCTTTCAAGTTTTATTATATCGTACAAAAGTAACAATTTCGTTGAGAAAAATGTCAAAAAAATTAAAAATTTTTATTAGTTTTGTCGCAAATTTTTATGTATACAAGGAATGAACTTTTTAAATAATTTAGCGGAATTGTTCGTTTACAAAGAGGACAGTCCGCTTATTTTCAGCAGCGGACAGTTTTTGTTACTGTTCATTGTTTTTTTAACGATTTATAATCTGATTTACAAACACAAAACGGCTGTATCACTTTATATAGTAGCGTTTAGTTTGTTTTTCTACTATAAAAGCAGCGGCATTTATCTTTGGATTTTAGTAATGACAACCGCTTTGAGTTACTATTTCGGAAAACGTTTGTCTGAGGCAAAAACCGAAACCAAACGCAAACTTTGGCTCATCTTAGGCGTTGTGTTACCGCTTTTGGATTTAGCATATTACAAATATACTAACTTCCTGATTTTCAACTTTTCGCAAATCATCGGAGAAAATTTTGCATTCCATGAAATATTTTTGCCAATAGGTATTTCGTTTTATACTTTTCAAAGTTTAAGTTACATCATAGACGTTTACCGAAAAAATGTAGAACCAGCAAAAAATATTTTGGATTTTGCATTTTATCTAACGTTTTTTCCGCAACTGGTTGCCGGGCCTATCGTAAAAGCGAATTTATTTTTGCCGCAGTTAGAAAAAACACCCGAAGTCAATATGAATCAAGCATATACAGGACTTTGGATGATAATACTCGGACTATTTAAAAAGGCTGTTATCGCCGATTATATTGCGCAATACAACGATTTGATTTTTGCCGCGCCGCAAAATTATAACGGTTTTGAAAACTTGATGGCGGTTTACGGTTATGCTTTGCAAATTTTCTGCGACTTTTCGGGCTATTCGGATATGGCAATCGGAATCGGCAAAATTATGGGTTATGATTTAGGCGTAAACTTTTTATCACCGTACAAAAGCGTTAATGTTACGGAATTTTGGCGGCGTTGGCATATTTCACTCTCAAGTTGGTTAAGAGAATATCTTTATATTCCCCTTGGCGGTAACAGAGAAGTTTCGGCGTTTTCGGTGTATTCCGTACCGGTAATTTTGATTTTGATTTCGGCTCTAAACTG
The DNA here is from genome assembly GCA_017544805.1 of Bacteroidales bacterium. Lineage (GTDB taxonomy): Bacteria > Bacteroidota > Bacteroidia > Bacteroidales > UBA3824 > UBA3824. The sequence continues at coordinate 9,638 of JAFYDK010000123.1, forward strand.
CTCATTACCATACACTTTGACGTTAACGCTAATTGCTATTTTAGGCATAATGGCATACAAAACGAAAAAGAATTTTTTGGTCGTTTTAACGCTTGCTTTGGCGACGGTTTTTGCAGTTGCGGTCTTCAACGAATCTGTTTTTTGCTCTATAACGGTTGCTGTCTGCATTATTGTTTGGATAATTTCGATAGCAAAACCCGAGACCTCAAAAATGATTAAAACCGACATTAACTTGCTGCTAACCATGTTGATAGGCGGATTGTGGCACGGTGCGTCGTGGAAATTTGTTTTTTGGGGCGGCGTTCACGGTATCGCCCTTGGTATTGACAAATTGTTTAAAAAGATTTTGCCGGAAAACAACAAGATTGTAACGTTTGTTTCATGGCTTTTAACATTCAATTTTGTGGTTTTTCTGTGGATGTTTTTCCGCGCTAATGACATTGAAAATGAGGGAATTATTTTTTCCGCTTTTGAAGTTCCGTTCGTGATGTTAAACCAAATTTTCAATGATTTTGACATAACGTTTTTCAAACATTTTTGGGACGCAAGAGCCTTGTGGATAGTTTTGACAGCCTTCGGATTTATTTGTCATGCGATACCTGAAAAAACGGCTGGAAAAATTCAAGACATTTTCATAAAATCGAATATTATCGTTAAGATTTTAGTGCTTCTAATTGTAATTCAATTAGTTATACAATTTCAAAACGAAACGGTACAACCGTTTATTTATTTCCAATTCTAATGAAAAAAAACGGTTACTGCGACTAATTCACAGCAACCGTTTTTTTTATTATCCTTCTTTTTTTAAGAATTTAATTCGATATATTTTTTCAAAACTTGTAACGCTTTGCCGCTTTCGAGAGATTCTTTTGCTTCGATAAAACATTCAGAAAGTGGTTTTTTCGGACAAATGCAGTTGATTGCAAAAGCAGCATTTGCAAGCACCACATTCCGCTGAGATTCAGAGGCTTGATTTTGCAAAACATTGTCAAAAATTGCCTTTGCCTCTTGCTTTGTATTGCCGCCGAAAATTTCCTCAGGCTTGATAGCGGGGAAATTAATTTCGTCGCTTTCAAAGATTTTTTCGATTTTTGACGATGTGATTTTAAAGTCCGTGGTCAGCGAAATTTCGTCGTAACCGTCCAAAGAATTTACAATCATATAACCCTCACTGATTTGTTGTAATACATTGTGATACAATCTCATCTGGTCTAACGTTGCCGTTCCGAGAACCTGATATTGTGGTTTGCAAGGATTGACAATCGGTCCTAAAAGATTGAAACACGTCGGCACTTTAAGGGCTTTTCTAACGGGTGCGACAAATTTCATCGCATGCGCAAAAAGCGGTGCGTGCATGTAAACGAAATTGCAGTTTTCGAGCGAATTTTTCAATTTTTGGTTGTCAGCGGTGAATTTTACGCCGTGTTCTTCCAAAACGTTACCCGCCCCTGAAACCGATGTAGCGGCATAATTTCCATGTTTTGCAACCTTGTAACCCGCACCGGCGACAACAAAGCACGAACAAGTTGAAATGTTAAAAGTGTTTTTTCCATCGCCGCCCGTCCCAACAATATCAACGACCTTGTACGGAGAGAAATCGACCGGCGTACCCGTCGCTAAAATGCCGTCGCGAAGTCCTAACAACTCATCAACGGTGATTGAACGCATCTGAACACCGATTAAAAAACCGGCAATCTGCTCGTTAGAAAATTTATTTTCGGTGATACCGATTAAAATATTTTTTGCCTCTTCACGGCTGAATGTCTCGCCGGAGATAAGACGTTCTAAAATTTCCTTCATTTTTTTAATTCCAAATTATAAATTGTGAATTGTGAATTATGAATTACGAATTATGAATTATGAATTGTTTCAGAATCTCTTTTCCTTTGGGTGTTAAAACGCTTTCGGGATGAAATTGTATTCCATGAACATCTAATTCTCTGTGTTTTAAGCCCATAATCTGTCCCTCAGGACTTTCTGCGGTGATTTCCAAACAATCTGGCAAACCCTCTTTGTCAACAACCCAAGAATGATACCTTCCAACTTCGATTTCAGATGGTAAACCGCTAAAAATATAATCGTTAGAGTTTAATTTACAAGGAGTTGCAACACCGTGAAAAACTTCCGTCAAATTCGTGAGTTTTCCGCCAAAGACCTCTCCTATCGCTTGATGACCAAGGCATACACCGAGAATCGGCTTTTTGTCAGCATATTCTTTGATAACATCAAGCAAAAGTCCTGCCTCAGAAGGAATACCCGGTCCGGGCGAAAGAATAATTTTATCAAACCCGCAGAGTTCTTTTAATTTAAACTTATCGTTTCTAATAACCTGACAATCAAAGCCTAATGCCTTTACATAACCGAACAAATTGTAAGTAAACGAATCGTAATTATCTATAATAACTATTTTCATTTTTTCGTGGTTTTTGTGGTTTTCGTAATAAATTAATATTCCTGAGCCATAGCGACGGCTTTTCGTAATGCGCCGAGCTTGTTATTAACCTCTTGAAGCTCATATTCGGGGTCGGATTTTGCGACTATTCCGCCGCCCGCCTGAAACCAAAGTTCGTTATTTCTTGCAACAAATGTGCGGATTGTAATTGCTTGATTCAGAGTACCGTCAAGTCCTAAAAATCCGATACAGCCACCGTAAATTCCACGATTGTGCGGTTCAATTTCGGAGATTAATTGCATTGCGCGGACTTTTGGTGCACCGCTCAAAGTACCTGCCGGAAAAGTATCAATAAAAGTTTTAACAGGTTGAGCCCCATTTCTCATATCACCGCTGACACGGCTAACAAGGTGGATTACGTGCGAATAAAACTGCATATCTTTGTAAAAATCTACTTTCACGTTGTCGCAGTTTCTGTTCAAATCGTTACGGGCGAGGTCTACGAGCATAACGTGTTCGGCATTTTCTTTCGGATCGTTGCGCAAATACTCAGCGTTTTTGCGATCTTCATCGGGGTTGCCGGTGCGTTTTGTAGTGCCTGCAATCGGGTCAATGTATGCCCTGCCGTTTTCGATTCTGCAATGCGTTTCGGGCGAAGAACCGAAAATTCTAAAACCTCCAAAATCAAAATAAAACAAATACGGAGAAGGATTAATTGAACGCAAAGCCCTATAAAGTTTGAAATCATCGCCCTCGTATCTCTGTATAAATCTGCGAGATAACACGATTTGAAAAACATCACCGCGTTTGCAATGAGCAATACCTTTTTTAATGTTTTCTTTGTGCTGCTCATCCGTAATCGTTGAAACCGTTTCGCCGACAGCATGAAAATTATCGGTTCTGACACCTGCCTTTGCTAATAGTTTTTCGACTTGCGTGATTTTGTCCTCATCGTTTTGCGTTAAATCTACGATAGTAAGTTTTGACGAGAAATGATTGAAAACCAGCACTGTACGAAACAAAACGTAAAGCATATCGGGAGCGTCGTTTTCGTCCATGACAGAATCTTTGACGGGGATATTTTCAAAATATCTGACGGCGTTGAAAGCGGTGTAACCATAAAGTCCCGTATAATTGGAATTTTCGCCTTCTACTAAGAAGTTTTTTAAGAACTCGTTTAACGCATCTTGAACGGTGTAATCATCTGAAATTTCGTGCGTTATAGTTTTTCCGTCGGGATATTTCAGAACGGCTTTTCCGTGATTGACGGCAATAGAAGCAAGCGGATAAATGCCGATAAACGAGCGCGAATTTTCTTTTGAATGATAATCGTTAGATTCCATTAACGCACTCTGAACGCCTGAATCTCTGAGCCTTAAATACGCACTTACTGGCGTATACAAATCGCTCAAAATAGTTTTGGATTTAGTCTGGTACTTAAACATTTTTGTTACTTTTTTTAAAAATTATTGCCAAAACAAAAAAAAGGTCTGTCAGTGAGAACTAACAGACCTTTTTTTCTAATTTTCTATCTTAGTACATATATAAGGTAATCGTCTCACGAATTTTTATTCCGTAAGCGCCACCACCAATTGTTATATGTAGAAAAATTTTTCATTTTGTCGTTTGTAATTAACGCCGCAAAGTAAAAGAGAATTTTTGAAATAAAAAAATTTTTTTATACTTTTTTGCACAAAAATAATGATTATATATTTTCGGGCACGTAATTTAACAAAGAAAAAAGCTTTATAAATTCAGCCGAATTCGACCAAAATTCAGAAATTTGACTAAAGTTTTTTCTCTTATTTTTTTCTCTCCAACTCGTGAAGATTTTCCAAACGTTTTGTTTCCAAAAATTCATAAATTCCGCAAAGATGCTCTTTTACTTTTTGATGTCCGAACTCATAAACCTTTGTAACTAAACCGTCAAGAAAATCTCTGTCGTGGCTGACAACGATTAACGTTCCGTCAAATTCCTTTAAAGCCTGTTTCAAAACGTCTTTCGTCTTAATGTCCAAATGGTTTGTCGGCTCATCAAGGATTAGGAAATTAACGGGTTCTAACAATAATCTCAAAATTGCAAGCCTTGTTCTCTCTCCACCGCTCAAGACCTTGACTTTCTTGTCAATTGCCTCGCCCGAAAACATAAACGCGCCCAACATATCTTTGATTTTGGTTCTGATGTCGCCCTTTGCAATGTCATCAATCGTCTGAAAAACCGTTAAGTTTTCATCCAACAAAGAAGCCTGATTTTGAGCAAAATACCCGATTTTAACATTATGACCGAGCTGAAGTTTTCCTTCAAATTCGAGTTCGCCCATAATACATTTTACGAGTGTTGATTTTCCCTCGCCGTTACGACCGACAAAAGCCACTTTGTCGCCCCTTTGAATCGTAAAACCGGCATCTTTAAAAATAGTTTTTTCACCGAAACTTTTTTTAACACCCTCGGCAATTACGGGATATTGTCCTGACCTCGGCGAAGGAGGAAACCTCAATTTCAAAGCACTCGTATCCTCTTCATCGACCTCGATAATTTGCAGTTTTTCAAGCATTTTGACACGGGACTGAACTTGCAACGTTTTTGAATACGTACCTTTGAAACGCTCAATAAAATCTTTGGTTTCTTGAATCATTTTTTGCTGTTCCTCGTACTGTTTCTGCTGTTGCTGACGACGTTCCTGTCTTAAAACAAGATATTGAGAATAAGGAGCTTTGTAATCATAAATTCTGCCCATAGTAACCTCAATAGTCCTTGTCGTTATTGAATCAACAAATTTTTTATCGTGCGAAATCACAACAACCGCCTTTGCACTTTCTTTTATAAAATCCTCAAGCCACTGAATCGACTCGATGTCAAGGTGGTTTGTCGGCTCGTCAAGAAGCAAAACATCGGGATTTTTTAGCAGAAGTTTTGCGAGTTCTATTCTCATACGCCAGCCGCCCGAAAAATCCGAAGTCGGACGGTTAAAGTCCTCACGTTCAAAACCTAAACCCATCAACGTTCTTTCAACATCTTCGTCAAAATGCACGTTGTCGATAGCGTAAAATTTCTCGCTGAGCGAACTTACTTTTTCGATTAATTTCATATAATCGTCGCTTTCGTAATCGGTACGTGTTGAAAGTTCTTCGTTGAGACGGTCAATTTCTTTTTCGGCTTCTTTTATGTAATTGAATACTTGCGCTGTTTCTTCAAAAACAGTTCTATGGTCTTCAGTCATAAGGTGTTGCGGAAGATAAGCCACAACCGTATCTTTAGGAACGGTAACAACACCGCGCGAAGGTGTACGTTCTCCGGCAAGAATTTTCAAAAGCGTAGATTTTCCCGCGCCGTTTTTGCCCATAAGAGCGATTCTGTCCTTTTCGTTAATCTGAAACGATATATCTTTGAAAAGTGTTGTGCCGCCGAATTCAACGGCTAAGTTTTCTGCTGAAATCATTTAATGCTAAATTCTTTTTTCTTTTTAAAAATTATATGCAAAAGTAATAAACTTTTCTGACATAAAAAAAACGGAAACCTCATCAGATAAGATTTCCGTTCTTTGTTATTAAATTCAAAGACTTTCTACAAAAAAACAGCTATTACTTTATCACTCTGATTATAGCACAGCGGTTAATTTTGCGATTTTCTTCTGAAATATTAGGCACAATAGGTTCTTTCTCAGCAAAACCCTTAATTTCAATTCTCAAAGGTCCTACACCACGTTTTATGAGTTCCGCCTTCAAAGCCTCCGCCCTTCTGATACTAAGTTGCATATTATTATTATGCGAACCTAAATCGCAAGTATGCCCCTCTATCAAAATTCTACGGGTAGGATGACTTCTCATCGCAGCAGCTATATCATCAACTTTTTCCATCAATTTAGGATCACCCGTTGCGGAATTCAAATTGAAATATATAGGCTCATTTGCATATACAAGTTCTTCAAATGTTAATTCCTTTTCATCTGATCCTACCTCTGAGGGTGGCGTATCTTGTGATTTTTTCAAATCATTGTTTTCATCCTCCAAATCACGGTTTTGATTCTTTAAATCACGGTTTTTGATTTCCAAATCATCATTCTCTTCCTGCAAACTATCCAAATCTCTTCTTAAATCGTCATTGCTTTGTTTCAAATCCTCAATATCGTCTTTAAGTTTTCTGACCTCTTGTTCACAGTCATAGGAAGGCTGTTCAGGTACTTTTTTGCCTTTGAGACGATAACTCAAACCAACCATAGCTCCAATGGTAAGAGGACGTATCTCCTGAGAAATTTTGGTTTGTGTTACGCCGTTATAAACCGATTTTGAATAATCATACAAAAAAACCTCATCAGCATTGTTCTGATTTGTTAATACTTTGTTGAAATAAAATCCGAAATTCAAGTCAAGATTTTTGGTCAAACAATATCCTAAACCAAACTCTGCTCCCAAAGAGAAAAGATGTTTTTTTAAATCGGCATCACCTTTAAAATCTTTAAACTCTGAAAGCCCATGTTTAGGTAAATTTTCAACACCGTTTAAATTGACAAGAATTCCATCTTCCACTGATGTATAATCGGCTGAAGTATTAAAACTGTTTTTAGTTTCAAATTTCTGCAAGAAAGAAAAATTATATGCGGCAGAGATTCCCGCATTGATTTTCCAATTTTTCTTTATCGGGAAACGTAGAAAAAAACCTACAGGCAAACTCATAAATTTTTCTTTCTGCTTTTCTTTTAAACCGGAATAATCGGTGGTATAATCTCGGGTCTTGTTTTCCAACATTATTTCATCGTCTTTGACCCCCATTTGAGTTTCTTCAAAATCAAGTTCTGAATTACTCCGCAAGGTAAAAAACGACAAACCGGCTCCTAAACCGAAATTTTTAGAAAAATAATAACGGTATCCTAAGCGGGAGAAAAAGCCCCCGCCCGGATTTTTATTACCGTATTTATCCATTTCATAACTGATATTGTTTAGTCCTGCGCCGAAATCAAAATGCACAACACCGCCTTTTTCGCAGATATTTTTGTTTTCAGGCTCTTGCGCTAAAACCGCTAATAAAGAAACCGCCCAAAATACAAATGTCAATATTATTTTTTTCATATTGTTTCCTATTTTACGATTATTTTAAAACTTAATCTGACACCGTTTTGTGTGAAAACACCGGTATAATTACCTGAGCGTAAATTAACTATATTTTCAGGCTGCGCATTTTTTATGTGCTGAACCAAAATGCCGCCATTTGTATAGATTTTAATCTCAGCCGTTTTGTCCTCATCAAAATCCTCGATGTCGATATGTATATCCTGCATTGAAACTGCCGGATTAGGATAAACTGACAAAACAGCATTGCGTTTCTTTATTGTCGGATATATCTCCAACGGACATGTTTCGTATTTTTCGCCATTTTTATTGGTAACAAGTGCGTAATATGTTCCGTAGAGATCTTTATCTTCCGAAAGATACTGTCCTGTCTGACCATCAAGCATATTACCGTTTTTGTACCATTGATAATCTACGTAATCTCCGTTTACAAATACTACATCCTTGTAAAGTTGGAACAAAGATTTAGCTGCTATCTTGGTTGTGAAACTAAAATCGCATGGATACGATACGTTACCTGCCATGTCAAAGAATACAATCTTACCTTTGTATGTACCAGCTTCAAGATTTTCGGGCAAGTTGATAAGAATTTGCGAATTGTTGTCGGCTATTCCTTCCATGCTTTCAAATCTTGAATCGTCAAAAGTAATTTCATATCTCTCTACCTTGCCTGTAAGCACTTCGTATTCGAGCAATACTTTGTTGGAACAAAGATATTCGTTGGTAACATCTACAGTAATTCTGATATTATTTGTTTCGATTTTGTTGGAAACCATAACAGCGAATGTCTGAGAAACCTCTTTGTAGCAATTTTGATCGGGAACGAATCTTGCCACTACTTCTTGTTTTTCGTCAAGTGCTCTAAGTACTGTGCCTGATTTTGGTTCATAAGTCATACGACCGCTCAACTTTTCACCGTTGTAGAAGGCCTCAGCATAGATATCGTTGCCGATTTCTGAGGCTGGATATGCGTATAGTTTATCTTCGTCTAATACAAGTGTGGGAGTTCCCACGATAATAGCTTCTCGACTATATACATATTCCTTCTCGTTGTCGTCAAGATAATAATTCGGATTATCCTCAAGAGAGAAACTCAATGTAATCACTTTGTTAGTTGATACTTCAGCATCGTTGTATACAGCTGTTGCCCTCAAATTATAATTGTCGCCTTCGTATGCGTTGGTGGGCAATTCAGAAGTAATTTCAGCTGTATTGTTGCCGTCATAATCTTTAACAATCTGAACATCTACTTTTCCAATCATGAGTTTCTTGGGAAGAATTTCAAATTCGATTGTTGTAGGCTCTTCCAATTGATAATTGTCGGATTCTATTGAGGCTGTGGCAGTGTAATTGCCGCCGTTTACCTTTCCGCCATTTACAGCAACATCAATTACCTCGTTAGCAAACAAGCCCGATACTGTGGCTTCGGGTTTTTGCTCTTCGTGATTGTATACGAAAGACAATTCGCCCCACAATACTCTAAGCGGTGCTTTCTCAATCGTTACATTTACCTCGCCGATTTCAGTATCGGAGTAGTTGGAATTGCCGCGAACTTTGTAATATACAGTATAATTATCAGCATTCTTTGCTTGGGGAAGTGCTGTATTAAACTCACCATCACGACTGAGACTATAAAGCATTTCGCCAGCTGTTGTACTACCTGCTGAAACCAAATTCTGCTCAAAGCCATTGTATACCGAATTGTTTGGCTTGGGCGCAACAACGGGAGACGGTAATGTCGGGGTTATCTTGTAATCATGTGTTTTGCCATTAGCAATTACATAATTTCTGTTGGAAAGTTCCACCGCCGTAGCCGTGTAATTACCTACTGCGACATTTGCTCCACTTACTACTACTTCGCAAACGTCAGAGCCTACAATATCTTCTGCTTTAACATTTGCCTTTGGATATTTAGCAGTACCGTCGTATTCAAATATATTACCGTCCCACTGCACCGTTACGCCTTTGGGTTTAATTTCAAACTCCTGATAAATCTTATCATTCATTATGAGTTTGTAATTGTCGTTGTCAATGCTTGTTGCTTTTGCGGTGTATTCTCCGGCATTGGTTTGTGTGCCTGAAACGGTAACATTACAAACATCACCGCTAACGGTTTCAACCGTAGCCTTTGGACAATGTTCTTGTCCATCGTATGGATATGGCTGTGTGTAATCCCAACTTACTTCCACTTCTTTCTGCAAAACGGTGAATGTTCCGTCTTTAAATTGAAGATCGTAATTATCGGCTGAGAATTTATCTTTGTCAATTCCGATAGTGTAAACTCCGGCATTGCCAGTGTAGTTTAAGTAATTAGCACTTCCAACTGTAATATTGGTAGTACTTTCACCCTCAACAAAGCCATCGTAACTAAATGTAATTGTAGGTGTCGCATCGCCGTAAGTGATTGTCTTGTCGTCGGCAGTAACTTTAAACGGTGCTTTTTCAATTACAGGAGTTATAGTTCGTGGTTCAACGTCGGTGAAATTTGTGTTGCCAACTACTTTGTAATAAACAGTGTAATTGTTAGCATTTTTAGCCGTTGGAAGCGATTTAGAATAATCTGTTCCGTTGAGACTATAAAGCATTTCGCCAGCAGTTGTACTACCTGCCATTATTAACACTTGATTTTCACCGTTGTAAGTCAATGTATATTCGATTGGTTCGGTAATTTCAGGTAATACCTTCTTGATTGTAAACGTTTGGTTTACTGTCTCGTCGCTTGGAAGTTTGTAATTGCGGTTGGAGACCTCTACTGCCGTTGCAGTGTAAGTTCCAGCGTTTACCTGCGCACCGCCTACTGTTATTGTACATTCGTCACCGCTAAGCAAAGCACCTGCTGTTGCTTCAGGTTTTTGAGCCTTACCGTTGAAATCAAACTCTGATGTACCCCAAGAAATTGAAGCCTCTTTTGGTGTGATTTCAAAACCTATTTTCAAATTGTAGTTTGGAAGTGCGTAATTCTGATTGCTAAGACCCGTAGCCTCTGCCGTATAATATCCGGCGTTGATACTTTCGCCTTCTTTTACCACAATAGTAACTTCGCAATCATTATCGCCAACAACTGTGGCGGTAGGTTTGTGAGTTTGTTTATCGTATTCAGAAACCAAATTACCCCATTGAATTTCTACTTGCTTTTGTACAACAGTCAATGTACCCGCAACGTAGTTGAATTCGTAGTTTTGAGACTCAAGATTGTAAGGCACGATTTCGTTTTCGTATACGCCGTAGTTGTCGTTTTTGTGATACGTTTTATAGTTGAATTGCAAAGTGTTGCTCAAATTGTGAGCCGCATCTTCGCCGTCTACAAAACCGCTGTAAGTTACACCGTTGTTGGAAGGCTCTTCACCGTAAACGATTGTATGGTCGTTTGCCGTAACGGTAAGGTCTTTTTTGGTGATGTTGGCAGCACTATTTGCAGGCTGTACCGACAATACATAATTTGCCGCTTTTGAACCTTCAAGCTCGTAATTGGTAAATGCTACCACGATATTCTCGGCAACATCTTTGTCGACAAAGGTAGCGTTACCTGCCTTGATTGTAACAGCACCTTCGTCGGAATCAACAACTCCGCTCAACTCTCCGCCGGTAGTTGTGGCAACTGTATTACCGTCGTATACTTTGTTGTTAGCTTTAAGATTGATAATCGTGACAGGCTTTTGTGCAATGTTGTAATCATGTGTTGGATTTGGAGTAGACAATTTATAATTATCAATGCTCAAAGCCGTTGCCGTTACAGTGTAGTTTTTGCCTGCATTAGTTTGCGCTCCCTCGTATGCAGAAACAATACAATTATCTCCGTAAACAAGATCTGTGGAATTAACCGTTGCTAAAGGGTGCTGCTCAGAAGCATTGTACTCAAGCGGTGTTTCGTCCCAAGTTAATCCAACTTCTTTTTTCTCTACTGTTAAAGTACCATTTTCGTATTCAAAAACGTAGTTTTGAGCCACTGCACCTGAGGTCGTAATCGTATAAGTACCTTGTTTCCTCTTGTCGGCAACTGTAGTATTGTAATCGCAAGAAATAGTCGGCAGTGTTGTCAAAACGCTTGAATTTTCATTGTTTTTGAAATTATTAGAATACGTTACCGTGTATGTCGGAGCATTATCACCGTAAGCGATAGTTTTGTTTTCAGCAGTAATCGTAATCGTTACGGCGGTGATATTTGCCGTTGTAGATTGAGGCTGCGAAAGCGAATAGTTGCTTGCTTTTTCGCCCGAAAGTGAATAATTGGTAAATGTTATAGGCTTATCAGTGCCGACATTTGCGTTGTCGAAATTAGCATTACCCGCCACTATTGTTACCGCCGATTCATCACCGCTGACAACGTTATTTAACTCTCCGCCTAAAGCGGTTGCCGTTGTGTTGCCGTCGTATGGTTTGTCGCTAACAGAAATGCCTGAAATGGTAAGAGGTCTTTGGGTTATTTGATATGTTTTACTTGCCGGTTGTGCCGAAAGAGAGTAATTATCTTTATCCTCGCCCTCAAGAGCAAAACCGCGAAAAGCAACTTCCCAAGTGCCGACGTTTACATTTGCAAATGCAGCCTTAGCATTTGTGGTGCTAATAGTTACATTGTCTGTTGCAACTTTCCCCGAAATGGTGGCTTCAGTACTTATTACTGAGGCAGTATTATTGCCGTCGTATACCTTGTTTTCAGATTCAACACCCACAATAGTAACAGGTTTTGGTGCTATTGAAACGGTTAAATCCTCTTCGTCAACACTATTATAATTAGAATTGCCTTCTACTTTATAATAAACAGTGTATTCTCCTGCCTTTTTGCCCGTTGGAAGTGTTTCGGAATAAGTGCCGCTTTCGCCGACTTTATATTTCAGAGTACCGCCCGATGTGTTGTAAGTGGCCAAAAGTTGCTGATCTGAACCATTGTAAACAAGATTTTGTACCGATGAAATTGTTATTGCCGGTGTTGCTTTCTTAATGGTGAAATTACTTGTCGGGTTTGTAATGTTATAGTTGCCAGATTTTTCACCGTTAAGAGTTGCCGTTGAAGTGTATGGCATGTCGCTTGCTTGTGTTTGCTCTGTTGCAAAAGTTAATGTGCAATTATCACTGCCAAAAAGACTTCCTTCAGCAATTGTTGCTCTACGAATATGCGTCTGACCATTATATGTAAATTCTTTTTCGGTGTCCCAAGTAATCGCAATGTCTTTTTTCTTAACAGTGAGTTTGCCGTTGGTATAGGTAACATTGTAATTTTGAAGTTCCGTATTGCCCGAAATCTCAATGAGGTAATCTCCTACATTATTACCCGCAACGTATTCGCAAGACATCGAGATGTCTGCATTCAAACCATTCTCAGTGTCAGTGCCAAGAAGCGTTGTAAACATCTTAGTAAATGAGGGAGCATTTTCGCCGTAAGTTATCTCTTTGTTATCGGCTGCAATAGTAAGATTTGCTTTCTTAATTGTAGCAGTAAGAGAGGTTGGCGTTGTGCTTTGATAATTGCTGTTACCCTCTATCATATAGTAAATGGTGTATGTTGCGGCGTTGGTACTTTTAGGAAGTGTTGTTGAAAAATCTCCTGTTTCACCCAAACGATATTTCAAAGTACCATTGCCACATTCACCGGCAGTTATCAATGTTTGTGCGCTGCCATTGTAAGTTAAATCGTTGGCAGAGGGTGCTGTAGTGATACTTGGTGTTTCTTTTGTGATAGAGAAAGCCTGTGTTTTAACATTCGAAAGTACGTAGTTTTTGGCTTTGTCGCCTGTAAGTGCAGTTGCTAAGGCAGTATAGTCTCCGGCATCGGTTTGCGCACCTTCATAAGTAACAGTTACAACATCAGAATTAACAGTATTAGAAACACTCGGAACGGGACAATGTTCGATGCCGTCGTAAACCCAAGTAGCAGGATTAGGAGTCCAACTTAAAGTAGCAGTCAGCTGATTAACCGTTAAATTACCACTTTGATAAATAATATTGTAATTCTCTGAGGTAAGACCTTTTGGCGTAATAGTTTTATTCTCTTTGTCGTAATCCTCGTATTGAGCGTATGTGTAATCATAATCCAAAGTACCTGATAACACACTTTCGTCTTCACCAGAGATAAAACCACTATACGTTACCCCATTGTTGGAAGGCGCATCGCCGTAAGTGATAGTATGATTGTTGGCTTTAACAGTGAGGTCTTTTGGGGTAATATTGGCTTTAACGTCCGTTGGACGTTTAACCTTGAGAGTATAGTTTTCTGCCTTTGTACCCGTAAGTGTAAAATCGGAGGTGAAAGTAATACCCCACTGACCAACATTTTTTTCAGCAAATTCGGCTGTGGCATTTACCAAACTTACATTTGATTCGTCAGCAGTTAAAACACCTGACAAAGTACTTTCTGAAACTTCTGCCGTTTTGTTGCCGTCGTAAGTTTTGTCAGAAACGGTAACGCTAACGATTTCAACCTCTTTCTGTGTGATAGAATATGCTTTGTTATTGCCGCTACTTGGCAACAAATAGTTAGTGTTGCTAAGCCCTATAACCTCGGCTGTGTAGTTGCCGACATTAACGCCACCTTCTTTTAAAGTTGGTGTACATGTTGTACCTTCTACAACGCTGGTAAGAGTTGCAGTCGGGCTTTGATTCTCGCCATTGTATACAAATTCAGATTTATCTTGCCAAGTAATACCAACGGTGATTTTATCAACAGTTAAAGTGCCCTTTATAAAAGTAATAGTATAATTATTTGAGGTTAAACCACTTGGAGTAATGTCATAATTACCAGCATTATCGTATTGAGCGTAATCGCAATCAAATGCTAATATTCCGCTAAGAACGCTTTCTGCTTCGTTATTAACAAAACCAGAATACGAAACAGAGTATGATGGTGCTGCTGAGCCATAGTTAATGGTTTTGTTTTCAGCGGTGATAGTAAGAGGTACGCGCGTAATTCTTACCTTGAAATTCTGATTTGCGTCGTTTTGTACATCATTGTGATTGCCGTCTGTACCAACGATTCTATAATAAACAGTGTATTCTCCAACGTCTTTTCTTGTTGGGATTGCGTCTGCATAAGTACCATCGGAGCCAACTTTGTATTGAAATTTAGTACCCGTAGGATTGTTTTGTCCGCCAGTTGCCAAATTTTGCTCTAAACCGTTGTAAGGCATTTCGATAACGTTATCAGTGCCAATAGTTCCGTTTGCAGGTGTCGAAGGCAAATCTTCGTCGGCAATAGTAGGAGTGGCGCGATTAATAGTAAAATCAATAGTAGGCTGTATTGTAGGAAGTTTATAGTTAGGATTGCTCAGACTAACAGCCTTTGCAGCCTTATCGTCGCTATAAGTTCCTGCATTGATTTGCGCACCTTCCACCGTTACTAAACAGGAAGTTCCTAAAACTAAATTTGTAACCGTAGCGGTAGGAATTTTTTCCATGCCGTCGTATTCAAAAGTAGTTGTTCCCCATTCGATAGTTACTTCTTTAGGTCTGATTTCGTTTTTAACGGTAACAGAAGTTGATTCAGTAGAAAGCGAATAATTGTCAGCGTCAGTTCCCGAAAGAGTATAGCCGCTAATTGTAACGTCTTTGTTTGCATCAGCATTTGCATCAGCAAAATTTGCAGTACCACCCGTTATCGACAAGTTGTCGCCCGAAATCATTTCAGGAAAAGAAATATCTGTGGTAACGATGTCAGCAGTAGTGTTGCCGTCGTAATCCTTGTCGTTTGATTTAAGACCGCTTAATGTAACAGTCAATTTTGTTATACTATTATTGACACTTGCAGGCTGAGCCGAAAGTTCGTAATTATTGGCATCAGTGCCTGTTAAAGTAAATCCAGAGAAAGTTACTGCTTTTCCTGTACCAACATTTTTGTCTGAAAAACTTGCTGTACCTGCGGTTATGTTCAAGTCGTCTAATGAAACTTTACCGTCGATTATAGCCTCAGAAATATCCGCTGTAGCATTTGTATTGCCATTGTAAGTTCTGTCGGCAGATTTTACACCCGTAATTGTAACAGATTTTTTATTGATTGTGGAAGTTATAGAACCAACCTGAGAATCATTATGATTGGCATCACCTTTCACCTTATAATATATAGTGTATTCGTCGGCATCTTTTTTAGAAGGAATTTCTGAAGTAAATATTCCGTTTTCGGTAAGGCTATATTGGAATTCACCGCCGGTTACTTCACCTACTGTAAGAAGCGGTTGTGCTGAGCCATTGTATGTAACAATAACACGCGCAGGAGGAGTAAATGTGGGAGCAACAGCAGTAATAGAAAATACTGCTGTCGTGTTGTCATCAGGAAGTTTGTAATTGTCTTTATCTTCACCATTCAAACTTGCAGTAGAAACATAATTAGAACCTACATTAATTTTAGGTTCGGCAAAAGTCAAACTACAATCATCGTTAGCCTCTACACCGCTTATAGTAGCCCTACGAATTTGTTCTTCGCCGTTGTATGGAAATTCGCTTTGGTCTTGCCAAGTTAGCGTAATGGTCTTTTGTGTTATTGCATTTTTAACACTTGTAGGTTGAGCCATCAATGTGTAATTTCCTACGTCATCACCCTCAAGAGCAAAACCGCTAAAAGTAACATCTTTATCAGTGCCGACATTTTTGGTATCGAAATTGGCTGAAACAGTAGATGTTGAAATCGACAAATCATCACCCGTAATTGCAAATACGTTACCATCAGAATCTACAATTTTTGCATTTTCGATATTCACTGCGGCTTCTGTGGTACCGTTGTAGATTTTGTCAGCAGACTTTACAGCGTCAATTTTAACCTCTTTTTTAGTAATATTAGCAGTAAGTTGAGTCTTGAGTCTTGCCGAAAAATTATCGCTATTGGTAACAAATTCAAAATTGATACTTTTGCCTGTACCTGCATTTTTGTCAACAAAAGCAGCCGTGAAAGAAATTTTGCCCGGAATTGTAAGTGCGCTATTAGTGCAAGTATATACGGGAGTGCCTGTAATAGTAACTGTGGTATTACCATCGTACACTTTATTTTCTGCACTAAGACCTGTTACTTCTATAATAGCCGGAGTGATGTTGGCCTTAAGATCTGTTGGTGTAATTAAATTATAATTGTCTTTATCCTGACCAACAAGTCTCAAATTAGTAAATGTGATTTCTTTATCTTCGCCAACATTAGCATTTTCAAAATTGGCTGCATCTTGCGACACACTTATATTATCGGTGCTAATGAAATCGCTGGAAGTAATCGTACCCATAAAAGAGGCTGTTGAAGAACCGTCGAAAACCTTGTCTTTGAACTCAAAGCCGCTAAGGTGGACATCTTTTTTTGTAATGGTTGCTCTACTTGTTAAGGAAGTTGTAGTAATTTTATAATTGCTGGCATTAGTACCTTCGAGCGAAAAATCACCAAATGTTACTTTTTTATCTTCGTCAACATTTTTATCTGCAAATTTTGCACTGCCAACAACAAGCGAAACGCCCTCAAGTTCACTTTCGCTCAATACTATATTTTCGTATTCTGCCAAATCGCTACCATCGTACACTTTATTTTTAGCATCAATGGAAGTAACTGAAATTTCTTTAGGCGTAATTGCGGCCTGCAAATTCATATTCTCAAACGTATAAAAATCTGTATGGTCGGGATTACTGCATGTAAACGAAATATTCGAAATTGTAACTGCGTGTTCGCCTACATTCGATTCTAAAAAATCAGCCGTACACGTAAAATTAGAAAGTACATCACCACCCACACCATTTATCGAGGAAGGAAAATGAATAGTGGCAGTTGTGGTGCCGTCGTAAACTTTATCTTCGGCATAAACAGATTGCTCATTATGAGTGCTTTGAGGGTCTGTAGGGTCATACGGATCTTCTGGAAACTTAATAGTATAAGGATATATTGTTGCTGTTTTTCCCGTTGGAAATTGTATATCATCAGAATATTTGTCATGATCAACACCTGCAAGTGTTATAGAATTGAATGTTACCTCTTTATTTACTCCGGGTGCTGCATTCACAAAAGTAGCATCTACTTCAGAAATCTCAACATCATCGCCCAAAACCACGCCTTTGAGTTTACACCCGGTAACCGACAACACTTTATTATTACCATCATAATCCTTATCCTGAGGCTCACAATCTACAAGAGTAAGTTGCGCAGGGGCTAATTCAGCGTCATATTCAAACACATTTTCGGTTAAAACATATTCAGTAACGTCGTCTCCGATAAGTGTAAATTTCGTCACAATTTTATTACGGGTATAGTCATATTCCACCGAGATGATTTTTACTTTTACATCTTTATCTGTCGGAATATTTGCTAACGGAGCAATAATAGAGTCTGCTATTCCGTCATGGTCATAATCAGGACAACTCCACTGAACACTATTTGTACCGTCGTATGTTTTTGTGTCAGGGATAAGCAAATCAATAGCACTTCTTAATGCGGCAATGTCAATACGAGGAACAGTTTGAATGTCTAATTTTTTCCAAGTACTTGCACTACTATAATCAGTCTGATTTTCAGGGACGATAAGTTGAATATCAGAAAGAGTCAGGTCGGCAAAAGTATTGTTTTTTAAACTAGGCGGATTTATTCCGTTACAAACAATTGTCTCCAACTGAGTATCTTTAAACGCATTTTTACCAATCGAAGTAACTGTCGCAGGTATTACAATCTCAGTTAGACTCGTACAACCTTGGAAAGTATTATCTCCTATGGCAGTAATTAACCCCGAAATATGAAGGGATGTAAGAGATTTACAAGTAAGAAATGCACTACCGCCAATACTTTCAATAGTTACAGGAAGAGTAATCTTAGTAGCCTTCTCGCAATTTGAAAATGCGCCATTATCAATCGCCGTTACGGTATATACCGCATCACCATACTCAAACATACCCGGAACAATATATTCCGTGGCATCGTCAGAGACTACTCCCGTTACCATAGCGGTCTTGGTCTGCGTGTTGATTTCGTACGTCAAGCCCTTGAATGTTATCTCAGTTTGCGCCATTACGGTCAAAGGCGGAGCTGCTAACAAAAAGAGGAGAAACGTAAATACAAATTTACAAAAAGCCCCCCCCCGTGGAATTTTGTGAGGTTTTATTATTTTTATATCCATGTCTTTTTATTATTAGTTATTAAAAAAAATGAGTTTATTTTTAACGATTTTGTTGTTTTCTTAAAAAAAATAGGATATAAATTTACGTAAATGGCCCGTATAGTACACTACCATACGATTTTTTTGTTAATAGTTTCCAATGCATAATTCGATAATATTTGTTGGTTGTATAATATTTCTTACAAAAATAAAAAAAATACTATTATATAAAAAGTTAAAAAGCATTAAAAAGTCATTTTTATAGTAATAATCCACGAAATTTTCATTTATTTCTCTTAAAACAACAAATAAAACAAAAAAAAACGAATTACCATTAACATTACAAAGCAAGGATCAATACGTTAAATATGCTGTTACTTTTTTAAGGAATACACAAATTATATGAAGCAAGATTCCAATAAATGTTAATAACAAAAAGAAAAAGAAGCGGAGAGAGGGGGATTCTCTCTCTCCGTGCAAACATCTCATTTTTAAATCCTTGTTGTTTTTATGACAAGCGTGTTATATATTTGTCATGCTGCAAATATATATGTTTTGTAGCAAACAAAAAAATATTTCCATAGTTTTTTGGATAAAACAGCAAACCACCGTCTTATGTTGCTTAAAATCTTTGTAAACCGTTGTAAACTTACGTAATTTTGCGTAAACTTTTTTAAACGACAAAAAAATGATGTTTAACGACAAAGAATCAATTTCAATAAGGCTTACGCCTGACGACAAGGAACTTGTCAGCGAGTTTGCCGCACTGCTTGAACTGCCGGAAACAATACAGCCCCGACAGTTTTTTGTTACGCTGCTTGAAACCGCGCTCAGCAAAAAACGCCCCGTCGAGGTCTCTAAAAAAGAAGACACCGACAAAATCGCGCAACTTTCAACACAACTTCTTGAAAAAGAAAAAGAAACGGCATGTCTCGCCAATGATGTAAACGAACTCAAAGCCGTAATTGAGAAACTAAAAAAACAAGAAGAACAAAAGGACGGAGAAATACTCCAACTCAAAGACCAAAACAACGGACTCCAACTCAAAAAAGGAGAATACATTTTGAGGCTCAAAGACTTACAGGAGGAATACGTAAAACTTTGCACCAAAAACGGAAAGATAGTCCGCTATTTCAACTCAATGCCCGAAAACGCGCAAAAAAAATATCTGTTTCAGACTTTTGACGGCACAGACAAAAACGACGTTTCCGCATTGTTTGTCAATATATTGTTTTATACGGCTTTAATGGAAAAAGACCCGTTGAAGTTCTGTAAATGGGAAGAATTTTTGAAACACAAAAAACACGAAAGAAAAAATGAGTAATTTCATAGGCAAGGCTCTTTTCGGAGCAGTTAAAAAACTCGGTTTGAAGCCGTCAGACATCACAGATTTTATTGAGGATGAGAAAATTGACGGCTTTTTCACCGGGGAACTCGGACAGATACGCAAAGACAACAACGCGCAGGAAATATGCCTTATCGGGTACATTTCCGACGACGGGAAACTCAAAATCCGCGCTGTCGAAGTTCTTGAAGGCGGCAAGATAAACCGGAGTTTTCCGATGACGGTTTTCGGTAAAACGCAGGCGGCGTTCCCTTTGTCCGAAATTCTTAAACTTCTGATTGCCAACACTTTTAACTACATGAAAAATGAAGGATAATTTTTTTGACAATACAGAAACAGCCGACAGTCTTTTCGACGACCTCGCAACACCTTTGAAACGTTTTGAGGACGACACCACCGAAACGGATGAAACTCCCGAAGATGAGAACAGCGAAAACGACGGACTGTTTGAGGAGGATAATGCGGACGAGTCGCCCGAAAGGATTAAACGCCTTAACGAACTCGGTGCAAAAGGCATCGTCAAGGTTTTGGACATCGGCGTTGCCAACTTGTCATCTCACCTCGCCTATTGCGACGATGTGTCAAGATACCGCGCCGACGAGGACGCACTTTCAGACCTGACAGAAGTGGTTTCGGAGGCCATGCCCGGCAAGGAGTTGAAAATGCCGCTTTGGCTGCAAATCCTGATTTATGCGCTCGTCGCCTTTGTGCCGGTAATATTGCTTGCACTTGCCGACCGCCGCGAAAACAAGGAAGTTTTTGAGGAAAAAGAGCGCATACGCAAACTCGAACAGCAGATTAAGACCCTGAAACTTCAAAACAAGAAAAACGAACTCGAAGACAGTTTGACAAATGGAAAAAACGCAGACGCTGAGCCTGACAACGGCACAAGAGAGGACTAACCCGCGCTTAATCATCGTGTTAGGTTATACCAACACGGGCAAAAGCACGTTTATACGGCAACTTATAAACCGCTATATCCTGACACGTCCGCGCGTTTTGGTCGTAACGCCTCACGACTGCGAGTTTACCGACATCGCCGCAGTTGATACCACAGCAAAGAACTGGCGCGTTTTCGACGGCATCAGGCGCATCGTCGCAGACGACAAAATCCTTGAAACCGTTGCAGGAAACTCTCCTTTCAGAAACGGTCTTTTGGTCTTTGACGACTGCCGGTGTTACCTTGATTCCGCCACTGACAAAGAACTGCACCGCCTTTTCATAAGCCGCAAGCAGCGCGGTCTTGACATCATTGCTGCCGGACACGGTTTTACCGAAGTCCCGCCAAAGTTTTTCACTTTTGCCTCGGACATAGTCTTGTTTAAGACAAACGACAACATCTCAAGACGTAAGAATGTTTTGCGAAATTTTGACGAATGTGCCACAGTACAAAAACGCGTGAACGCCTCAAAGGATTTTCACGCCTTTGAAATCATAAAACTGTTATGAAACAAAATGCCGGAAAATCCGTTAAAAATAGAAAAGCAGAAACTTTGCCGGAGACTCGGAATTTCCGACAGAACACTTGCAAGAATGTTGAACGAGTTGTATTTTGACGATTTATTGCCGACAAATTACAATAAGTTTCAAAAATATTTGTATAAGTGCCAATTAGATATTATCTTTCCGGCTGGAATCGAAATCGAAAAAAAATTAAAGTATTAAAATTATAAAAAAGAAAACGACAAATAAGAAAACACCCCAAGAGATGCCTATTTTCGTAAACGGCAAATCTATTTTTAAACCCGGTGCTGTTCATTCAATTACGGGAAAACCGTGTATAGACCCTGCAATTCCGGGGCTTCACCCTGAAAATGATAAATTTATAGACGAAATTTCCGCAAAAGTCCGCAAGGAACTTGAAATGGAAGGCTTAAAACCGCCAAAGAAAAAAACAAACAAACAATAAATAAAGAAACAATGGAACAAAAAGATCCGATAGCAGAAGCACGGCGTTATATGGAAAACGCCAAAACTATATTAAAAGAAAAAGCCATAAAGGACGGTGATTTCTACAAGGACAGCAAATACGTCAAAATGGCGGGGCATACTATGTGGACAGGCTGCCTTTTGGCGTTGGACTATGCCCTGAAAATTCCGGCCCGGAAAGACGGCAGAAAGGACATCGCCGACTACAAAACCGCCGCAACAAAAGCCGACAAAAAACTTTTGTCGTATGTTGTTTCTGGTTACAACACGATGCACCTGTCCATGAGTTACGACGGAGAAAAAACGGTAAAACTCGCACAAATCAGTTTTGACACAATGAAATTCATTATCAACTGGTGCGAAACCCGCACAAAGAAAAAATAAGCATTTCTAAAATTCCATTTTTATTTTCTAAATCCAGACAAAACGACTGCCGAAATGACCCGGCAGCCGTTTTTTATTATGTATACACAACGTTTACAATGTTTACAAACCGCTGTAAACAAGTCCCAAAAACCGTGTAAACTGACGTAAACCGACATAAACTGACGTAAACTGACACGCTCAGTGTATACAGACCTATCTTTACGCCGGATTTTGCAAACAAAACTTTTTTAAAATTTTGACAAAAAAATGAAAGAAACGACTTTTCAGGTTATTGTTTTGATTTTGCTCTCATTAGTGTTTGTGGTGGCAATTTTATCAAACATAAAGACCGAGCCTAATGTAAAAGGCGGCAACGATTACAAATTTTTAGGCAAAACGATTTTCAGCGGCAAAGCAAAAGCTCAGACCGCTGCGGCAACTGAATAAACACATTAAGAACATGGAAAAAACGGAAAATTTCTTTGAGAGTATAAGGAAATACCTTCAAAAAGAGTGGGTGCCGTCATTGAGATTTGCGCCGGGAGTTCCCGACATGATGGCGGAGGCCCGCTCGTCATGGGCGTTTTCTTTTGACCTCAAAAATTCCACGTCTGAAACACGGACGGTTGCCGTCCTGCCGTCAGTCTACAACACTGATCACATCGTAAGCATAGACTCCGACGGAAAATACAAGGCAAACGGCGGCGGACTTGTACAAACGCCGTTAAAAGAGGGTGGTTTAATCAATCTTAATGACAGCCCTGACGAAATCAACAGATATTCAGGCCTTAACGTTGATTGCGTTTGCTCACAGCGGGTACACAATGCCGCCACAGAAAACAACCAGCTGACACAGGCGATTTTCGCTGACGAAACGGGCATGGTAACGTGTACCTCAAAAAACGGAATGAACGTCTTTCAGGAGTTCGTCAGACACGTTCCGCTAAGAGTGTTTCAGATGCAGATTTCAGCAAGTCAGAGGGAAATGTTTTCCACGCACTACTGCATAAAACAGGCAAACCCCATGCAGCAGCAACTTGCGCGAGAAATAAACCTTGAAGACTATTTCAGACCGGACAACGCGCTCGCCAACAAAATCATTGTTGATGCGCCGCACACTGTCTCCGGCGAAACTCTTACGACCCTGACACTGCCTCCGGGTGCAGCGGCAACGGTAACGCTCAGAGTATCGGCACTTTATTCGATACATGACGACTTTACGGACTTGACCGACTTGCAGGATTTTTACAGAAACCTTGCAGACAAGTCAAAAACAAACCCGGCAAATTAATTAATGAATAGAAAAAAAACTTTAAAATTTTAATAAAAAATGGCAAGAAAATACACGACCGAGGACATTGACAACGCTCTGTCCAACAATTTTGACGACGAAGATTTCGACAACTACGAAGAGGAAGATTTCGACGATGAAGACTACGACGACGAGGATTACGACGAGGAAGACTACGACGAGGAGGATTACGACGAGGATTCATACCTTGACTCCGACGAGCCTTACGACGGCGAAGGCGACCCGTATCTTGACTTTTCGGGCGGCAACTCCAAAGGCACAAACCTTTTGAACATGGGCAAATCGGCAAGACGTATCGCTTTCACGATTGAAAACACAACCGAAAACGATGCCGTAATCGCTTTGACCCCCGCAAGTTACGACACCAAACGCGCTGCGCTTGTAACCAAAGGCTCTGACAACAAACTTACTTACAAGGCACTCGGCGGCGGCGTAATTCAGGCGGAAAGCAGTGCCGCTGAAAACGACATCGTACTCCGTCTTGACAATCCTGCGGAAATGGTTACCGCCGGACACAACATCGACGCTGTTATTGACGACGGCATTATCTATCAAGACCCGTCCGACGCCTCAAAATACATCAAAGTAACCGCGTCAAGCAAAAACAGCACGATCCGCCACATGAGAGAATTTTTGGCGAAGAACCCGACGGCGTTCAGCGGTCTGCACATCACCTCAAACAAACCGCAGATGTACGAAACGGAAATGATTATGAAAAAATGTACTCCGTTTTCAGTATTCGGTGAGGAAAGAATCAACTTCCAAGACTGCTTTACACCCAACAACCAGTTGTCGGACAAAATCATTGTCAAAAAGACTTTCTTCCTTGACAACGAGACTTTAACGACAATGACTTTCCCCGCACAGTCTAAAGTTACGGTTACTCTTGTTGCTGGCGTTACCGAGAGCGCATCTTCGGGCTTGAAAAAGAAAATCGAAGAGGCGATGGCCGGCGCAAAAGGCGGCAAAAAGGTTAAAAAAACCGGCAAGAAAGGCTCTAACAAAGCTGCAAAAGGCTCACGCAAAAGAAAACGTTAAAAACTTAAAAAACAATGATTTATGGAATTTAACGTTCCGCGCATAGAAATCGTCCCGGACTTGGGCAGCACGCCCGCAAGGGTAAACCGCCGGACCGGGACGGTTTATATCAGTAAAAGGGTTTTCTCGCCGCTTTCAAAACGCGAAAGGAATTTTGTCTTGGCACATGAAGAGGGACATTACAGACTAAATACCAGCGTTGAGACAAAGGCGGACGAATACGCTATGAAAAAGTACGCGGGAACAGAACCCTTTTCTTTGAAAAACACCCTTAAAATATTGCGCAATACGCTTGATGTAGAAAACAATCCCGGACACCGTCGCAGACTCCGCGCACTCGAAAAAGCGGTTTTAAGATACGATGCGGAAGTATACGGAAACAAAAAGGCTCAGGCGTTGCTTGACAAAATAGAATCTGAAAATTTTAACGGAAACATGGCACAGGAAAACATATCTGAAATAATCCGCAATTTGCAGGTGGATTATTTGAAACAGTTGGGCATTACTGACGTAAACGCGCTGACCGAGGAGCAAAAAACCGGTCTGCTTTATTCGTTTATGAAAACGCCTCAAATGCAGTACGTTTTGAAAAAGAAAACGGACAACGTCGTAACAAATTACTGCGGTTATGATGACGACCCCGAATTTATGGAAGGTTACAACGCTTGCAAGGAATGGTGTTATTATTCCAAGAAAAAAGCGAAACGCAAGGAGAAAAAAGCTGCAAGAAAAGCAAAACGCAAAGAAAAACGCGCACAAGGCAAAGGCTTTTTCCAGAAAGTTGGCAAAGTGGCGAAAAAGGTTGCAAAAGTGGCTGGAAAAGTTACTAAGATTGCTACAAAAGTGGCTGCGCCTGTTGTTGGAGCGGCTGCAACCGCATTCGGTATGCCGGGCGTCGGCAATATCGTAAACAAAATCGCAGAAAAAGTTAATCCCTTTGAACTCGTTAACGGGTTGAAAAAAAAAAAGAATAACGGAATAAACGACGACAAAATGGCAAAGAAACAGGCAAAAGCCGAAAAGAAAGCGGCTAAAAAAGCGGCTAAAGCAGAAAAAAAGGCCGCAAAGCAGGAAAGAAAACAGGCGAAAAAAGAGGCTAAGGCAGCAAACGGCGGCGGCTTGATTAAACGTATTGCAAATCAGGCGAAAGAATTTGTCGCAGACAAGGCGGAAAACCTCAAAGAAGCCGTAATGAGTATTGCAATGCCCCAGCAGGAAACTATCTCACCGGAAGAAGTTGAAAACGGACAGGCAAACCCGGAGGCAATTTCAAAGACTCCGGTTGTAAAAACTCCGACACCAAAAACCATAACACCGGCTGCGGCTTCAAGCGGAGCACCGGCGGCAAACACTCAAAACGAAACTCCGGCGGCGGCATCAAACGAAGCTCCTTCTGCAAACCAGAACGGAAAAACGGACGAAAAAACACCCGTTTATAAAAAATGGTGGTTTTGGGCAGGCATAATTGCAGTTTTAGGTGTTGGCGGATTCTTAATTTTCAAAAACAAAAAATCGTAAAAAAATGAAAAAAGCAGTCATAATAATCGGTGCGGTTGTGATTGTGGCAGTCGGCGGCTGGTTGCTTTATTCAAAGGTTTTGAAAAAGAAACTGGAAGGGGACGGAACCTCAGGCAGCAGTACGTCTCCCGTTTCCGGCGATACAACCACGACATCAACAACTTCCATCGGCAAAACAACGACATCTTACAACAGCATGATGGCGGCTCATCAAAGGGAACTCAACGCCAAACTGCCCGCAAACATGCAGCTGAAAGTAGACGGCATTTACGGACCTAAAACAAAAGCGGCTGAGGAATACGTTGCGGCAAACAGCGGCAAGCAGACAACCTCTACAACGAGCACAACCGCAACAACCCAAAACATCGGCGAAAAAGTAGGCGGGGCAGTAGGCGGCGCGGTTGGCAACGCACTTGCCGAGGCAGGCTCAAATATTATCGGAATTGTTACCGCTCCTTACAAGGCAATAGGTGCGTTAGGCAGTTCTATTCTTAAAACCGTTACTGGGGAATAATTGTTCAACAATTAAATACAAAACGAAATGGCAAAAAAGAAAAACCCGATAGACGAGCGCGTGGAGAAAGTTATAGAAACCACAACAGACGGCAAAATTGCAAAAGTGCAGGGTTTGGGAACTTTCCGTATTACCGAAAGATGGTTCAGAAACCCCAAAACACACAAACTCGGGTCTACAAAAGTGGTAACATTCCACGCTTCCGAATCCTTCAAAAAGGCAGCAAACAAACCGAAAGTAAAGGTGTATAAAACCAAAAAAAGAAAGTAAATGAACCGCAAAGTAAAACGCGCCAACGGACGAAAAAAGGAAAGACCAAAGGGATATTACTTTTCAGGACATCAAGAAGTTAAACAGTGTTATAAACACGCTGTCGGGAGTTGAGTTTGGAAACAAGCCAAACACCTTAGTTTTTACAAAAAAAGACTGACGGGAAAAAGTTTTCGGATAAAAACCTGACTTGTCTTATGCCCTAAAATTAAAATTCCTAAGTCTTTACGTCCAAAACCGGGGTCAGCAATTTACATTTATCCTGACCGCAAACGAATTTACGGCTGGCGCAAATGTACGCATAAAAAATAAAACAGCAAAACAAAAATGAAAGAATTTGTTGCAAAAAACAAAGAACTGATAGTTTACGGCGGAATTGCGGTTGTTTTTATCGTCGTTTTGATTTTCGGAATCAAACTTCTGAAAAAAATTTTCAAGAAGGACGCTTCCGACATCGCTGCGGCGGAACTCAACAACCGCAATTTGACTTATAACAACTCTTGGTACGCCACATCTGTAGACAGTCTTTACGCCGCAATGAAAGGACCGGGAACGGACGAAGAGGCAATATACCGCATCATCGACCAAATCCGGACCATTGATGACTGGTTGAAACTCGTTGCCCTGTTCGGCAAGAAAGATAACGAAACTTTACCGCAGTGGCTCACATCGGAACTCGGTTCGTCAGAGTGTGCAAAAGTGAACGCGGTTCTTAATCCGCTTGGTGCGGGAATCTAAAAGAAACAGGAGATAAACAATGAAAAAAATGATATTATACGGCATTTTGGCGGTCGTAATATTCTTTGTTGTAAAATATTACATCAAATACCGCGACATCTCGAAACTGAGGTTTATGAACGTAAAATTCGATTTTAAACTCGAAAACGCGCTTTCAAGCCTCGCCTCGCTGACCGTCCCGGCACGGATCAGCATTGACATTCACAATATGAGCGGCTCAACGTATGAACTTAACAACGCTTATCTGAACATTTTTGACAAAGAAGGCGTTTTGGTTGCAACCCCGACATCAATAATGAAAAAGGCTGTTGTCATTCCGGCAGGCGGTACGGCGACGGTCTCGCTCGATTATGAGTTGCAGGCAAACGGCATCGCAAGACTTTGCAAAAATCTCAACATAAAAGGCGGCGCAGCTGCTGTTTTACGGAAATACCTCACTGACGGACAATTAGGCGTAAAACTTTTAATAAGCGGTTACGTCAATGCCGAAGGTTTTACAAAAATTGACATTCCCGTAAATACTGAAATAACTGTCTGACTATGATTTGGTATAATGAATGTGATGAGAGCAACCTGCGTTCCAACTGGTCATACATGGACGGACGCTCGCAAAAACTGACGCATTATAAAGGTGTAGAAGACGGCAACCCTTCCGGAAATACGGACAATATCAAGTACATCCGTTTTTATGATTCCCTTGGTAACTGCATTTTAACAAGGGAGTTGCGTTATGACGCTGAGAATAAAATAATTCAAATTTTGGCGCACCCGGGAGATTATATTAACGATTAAAAAAAATACGAAGTATGAGCATGTACGAATTTAATCCGTTACTGAAAGACGGTTTGGAAAAAGTAGGTGTTGATAAGTCTCAAATTCCCGAAACAGACACCTCGCAATGGGTTGACAAAGAGTCAAAGCAAACCATTACGGGACAGAAAACATTTGCCGGTACTAAGATAATCTTATTCCGCCAGCAGACCCCAAACGACAAGCCCGGCTTCACCATCTACGATGAGAACGGCAAAGAACGCGCCTTTTTCGAGTACAAGGATTCAGCCGAAAGTGCTGACTGTCCGTCATTAACTCTCGGAAGTTTTCTTGATTCCGCCGGAACGCAGACGCAAATTACGTATGTAGGTTTCAAGTATTTTGACAGGAAGAACAATGTTTTTTACAGAATCCTTGCACCGCTTCCAACCGATGCAAAGAACGAGAACGACGCATTAACAGACCGCTATACAAACTTTTTCCTGCCGCTGCGCTACACCTCCGACGGTAAAAACTTTATTACAGCGTCCAAAGGCGGCACTGTAGACCTCAGTCCGCTTTTGCCCGCAACCATCGCCGGCGAAAAAGGTGAACCCGGTGAGAAAGGCGAAAAAGGCGAACCCGGTGAGAAAGGAGAGAAAGGCGATCCCGGTGAGAAAGGAGAGAAAGGCGATCCCGGTACGGTTAGCGAAATTACAATCATAGACTACAATCCGATGCTTGCCCCGTACTCGACCCAAACGGTCGGCAAAGTCAATGACACAGAACTAACCGTCCGTGTTCCAAACTACGTATTGAACGACGGCGGCTGCGCAAAACTAAAATTCCTTACGCAGACGCGATTTGACACAATCACCCCAGAAGACGGTACAATCTATTTTATACCTGTAAGCGATGATAGTATTTAACGGACAAATATACAGAACCTTAGCCGACAAGTTTTACATAGGCGGCACGCAGATAGGCAAAGTCTATCACGGCAATACACTCGTATACCCGGAACCGGAGGAAAAACAAATCATCAAAATTGACGATGTTGTTATTGACACCACTTTTTACCCTCTTAACGGTAACATTTACGACCTCGGTATTGCTGCGGACAGAAACACATGCTTTGAGATTTGCTTTATAGCGCACGGCATTAACGCCGGGTGTGAGTTTTTCGGAAGTCATCACGACAATCGTGTAACTCCTGCATACACTTATTATTTAAACTCTGACGGTTCAAGAGGTAATAAAGTCGGGAACGAAACTTACGGCGTTAACCGTTCAGGTGTCGGTGGTTACAAAAACCAAACTAAATTTCATGTCCAAATTTGGGAGGGACATGACCACAAAATGAGTTTCCGCTATGGTTGCAACCAAGATGCAGGATCACAGGGAGAGCACATCATAAAGACAAAACCGAAAGACGGAGAGGCGTATTTTTTAACGTTTGACGACAGCGACAAAATTTTTGGCGGTGTGGAATACGGTCCGTATTATTACGATTCTTTATATAAAAACGACCTTGAAAACCCGGAATATTTGAAGGCTAAATCTTCGTTTAATGGCATTGAAAAAGTTGCTGTTTCCCGGTCTGATTTTTCCTCAACAGAAATAAGCGGCAACTTGTGGATCAACGGCATAAACAGCAAAACCAATTCACCAAACCAAAAACGACCGTTTTCCGTTGACGCAAACGGGGTTTTAAAATACAACGATGACGATATTATATTTCACCATTGCACCTCAAATTCCGCATTTATTTACGCGCTTTTTTGGGAAAAAGGCGACAAAGGCTCACGGATTCTTTTCCGTCAGCGCAAAATACAAGTAAACGGCAAAGAGGTAATTGTTTTTGACAGATTTAGTTATAATACGGAAAACGACTGTTTCAATTCCAAGGCGGAAGAAACCATATTCCCGTTTAAATACTGCAAACCACTGTAAAAAAAAATAAAATGGAAACAGAATTTGTAAACATATTTCAGCATTTCGATTTCCCGACGGCGTTGAGCATTATTTCGCTTTTGGCGTTTGCGTGGCTTGGAAAACGCTTTTGGGAAAGGGACAAAGAACAGACCGCGGAGGCATTGAAGTTCCGCGACCAGTTCATCGGCTACTTACAGCAACGCGAAATTGAACAGTCGGGCGCAATCCTCGAAAACGCTACAGCGGCAAAAGAAACCGCTTCGGCATTCAAGGAAACCGCCTCGGCGTTAAACCGCTTTTCCCTCGTTCTTGAACGGTTGGAAAAGTTTTTAAGTATTCATATTGAGCAAAAAGTATGAATAAAAAAATCAACACATATATATATTATTCAATAGCATCCATAATGTTAGTATCGGCTATAATTCTGATTGTAAGAGTGTTTAGAAATGTAAGCCGTGCCATACTCAAACGTGCGAAAAAATATGTCGGAAACCGTGAAATTTACGGCAATTCAGGCTTTGAGAACGCCGCTTTTGAGAATAAAATGCGCAGTGCGGGTTGGTATCAGGGTGCGGAATGGTGCAACTTCTTTGTCAAGATGGTTGTATGCGAACTTGCAAAAGGCAGGGCTCTTGATTTCTTTAAAAAGGCTTTGTCCGGCAGCACACAGCAGACATGGCGCAACCTTCAAACGCCGTCAGAATTTCACGAAATCTTAAAGAAACCCCAAAAAGGCTGCCTTATAATTTACCGACGTAAATCCGATCCGGCGCACGGACATATCGAAATCTATTCCGGCACAGGAAAAAACGGCAGTTACTCTGTCATCAGCGGCAACTCTAATTTTCCGACAGGCGGACAAGGTGTTGTCTCCAAGTTGCGCACCGCAACCGAAATGAACGGCTACGACATTTTGGGATATATAAAAATTAAAAAACTCAAATAATTAAAATGAAAAAGAAAACAACAAAAATAGAATTACATCATCCTTATACAAAAGTCGGCAGACTTAAAGCCACAATAGCACAGAAAGCACACTTGAAGTGCGCCGATATTTACGTGTCTGAAAACTACTTGAGACATATACAAACAAAGCACGGTAAAGAGTTAGGCACGCTTGGTATCTTGCCAATAGATTTTGTAAGACTTATATGCGACAACTTTAATGAAATAAGAAAAGGCTCAGATAATTCAGTTTTGATTGTCATGTTTAATAAAAGACTTTCGTATGTGGCAGGTATCGCCCTTAATTATTCTGTTGAGAAAGACTTTTGGGATATTAAGACGGCAGAACCGCGAAGGCTTAAAGCAATAGAAAAAAAGGCTCTGATTTGGTCAGCAGCGAAGCACACTGACAACGGCAACGGAAACCGCTCCAATTAGTTGATTATTATGTCGAGCCACCCGTTACGTAATAATCCATCGCTGATTAAGGTGCGGCAAAAATAATAAAATTTTAAATACAAAACAAAATCTATGAACAAAAATTTTTACAATTACGCAGATTTAATCATCGGAAACATTGAGGGCGGATATTATTCGCCTGTCCGTCATTATTCCGCCGCAATGGGGAAATCCGGCGAGACAATGTTCGGTATGGACAGAATTTGGGGCGGTTCTGACATCAACGATTCAGCATCCGGCAAAAAGTTTTGGTCATTAGTCGATGCAAATTCCGCTTCATGGCCATATAATTATAAAGGTGGCAGCACCGGAAATAAACTCAAAAGACTTGCCGCTGAAATGATGTACAACCGTTACAAAAAATACTCAAAACTTTACCTTTCTGCAAAAGCGCAAAAACTCGTTGACAAATCACAAAAACTACAAATACATTTCTTTTATGCCTGTTGGAACGGCGCGGGCTACTTCAAACAGTTTGCCTCAGACATCAACACAGCCGTCGCAAAAGGCGAAAAAGACCTGAAAAAACTTCAAGACGTTGCAATTAACTCACGCCTCAGACACAGTGTCGCTCTTATCCGCAAAGGCGGCAACAAGATGTTAAATATTTGGTCAAAAATGAAAGACACGCCTGACTACGCAAAAATAGTGTTTTGGTGCGTGATGGCAGCCGTTATAATCGGCACGGGAATTTATTTCAGGAAAGAAATCGCCGGGGTGTGGAGAAAGATTATATCTTCTCCAAAATGCTAACCAACTCTTGCTTGTCAATGCCCAGCGTCTTCATAAGATTTAGTACAACAAACTCAGGTATTGGCTTTAAGTGTGTTTGAAAGACAATCGGACGTTTCATTCCCGGTTTCGCCCAAAGTTCGTGTCCGCCTTTTGTTCGCAGGAACTCCAGCCCAAAATACCGCAGCACAAGCCGCAAATCGTTTATAGTAAGATTCGACAATTTTTTCATGATGCAAACATCGGTATTGACACACTGCTTGTAAACCTCTGGTAATTCATACCCGAAGTCAGTATTTTGTTCATAGTTTCGTTTTTCAACAGGCGGTTTATTCCCGGTTCTTTGATTTTTTTGCCTACAATCTTCCAGCCGTGTTCTTTTAAATCCGCTTCCAAAGTGTTATTTTCCATGCAATACTCTACGTATAGTTGAAACGCCTCATAAAAGGCTGCAACCGCACCGTTGAAATCCTCGGCGTAAGAACACAAATCGAAGGCCGGCGAATACGAAATAAAAACACCGTCCTCCTTGAATACGTACACGCCAACGTCAAAAATATATTCCTGACTTACGTTTTTTGCCGAAATCGTAAGTTTTGCTTTCCTTACTTGTTTCTTTTTATCCATAATTTTACGATTTTAAGTATTTTACTAAGTCGTTAAAATCCTTTCAGCCCTCTTTGATTTCTCCCTTATGTAATTGTTCTATCGGAAAAATCAAATCCCAGTTTTTACCCCAAACAATATTTCCGTTCTCAATCTTGAAAGTAGCAAACTTTTTGGGATTGAGATATTTATTATATTGAGGGTGAGGGTGTTTCATTATATAATCACCGACATTTATGTTTTGCTGTGTGTTGTCGCTGAAATACAACAAAACACAAAGGTTGCCCGTTGCAACCGCTTTTATTATGTGCAGACCGTTCATTTTTTGTTCCCCTTTATTCTTTTGGTTATTTTTGTGTTTCTTACTTTCTGTTTCATTACAAAAAATTTTACCCATTTTGCAATGATATTTTTGTAATAAACTTGTATAAACTCAATTACATCAGCCTCGTCTTCCGGTTTTAACGGCTCCATACCCTTTTTGTACCGCTTGCGTATTTCTGACAATACGCCGTTTTGCATTATAATATCAAAAATGCTTTCACGCTCTCCGAGTTGAACGTGAACGTGTACAGGCTCATGGTCGTTTGAATAGAAATAAAATATAAAGCCGAAGTATTCATATATTTTTGGCATTTTTCACCTCCTTTTTTTAAAACATTTTCCGCCGCAAATATACCTTTTTTTCACTTCTTTTCCAACAGTGAAATCAAACGGTCTATCTGTTCCTGTGATTTTTGTAGTTGCTTATCCTTTTCGCGGATTATTTCCATATAATTCTCCTGCGTTATATTAATAGTGTTATCTCCGTTGACGTTATTCTGAATAACGCTTGTTTTTAACATTTCGCCTTCTTTAATCTTTAACCAATTAATATCAAACTGAGGATATACTTTTTCTAATTTGCTAACAATTTGCTTGCTAATTGCTTTTTTGGATTGCATAAGTTCAGACATATAACCAGACGATATACCAAGTTTTTTGGCAATATCGTTCTGTGAGAACTCTATTTTTTTATCCAAAATATAATTTACTATGCTTATAAATCTCTCATTCATAACTGATTAACATATTTTAACTAAAATATCTTGCATTTTGTTTGTAAAATGCTTGCATTTTGTTTGCAAACTACATACCTTTGCAGTGTAAAAAATCACATAAAATATTACGTGAGTTTTTACAAATAGAACGCAAATATATAAATAAAAAGTATATGAACGAAACTATCGGTCAGGAATTTTTTTTAACGCCGTCGGCAAGACTAAGGCAACAAACAACCGCTTTTATTAAAAGCGAATTTGAAAAGTTGAAAAAACAATATTCAGACAAAAGCAACTGGCAAATTGCTTTTTACACATATTGATTAATCAAATTTTACACCAGTTTCAGAACTTAGTTTTTGATAATCAAGAATGAGAGAAGATGTCGGATTTGTGAGTTTAGTTTTACCATTTGGCAATACCTCATCAGAAAGGAAACGCACATCTTTTGTACAAACAAAAAAATCCGATTTTATGATACTATTCCTGATTTCACTCTGACTTTTGGCATTGCTACCAACCTCTTTTTCGTACTTTTCGTATATCAATTTGAGCCTTATAGCAATTTTATATTTTTCTCTCAAAAATTTCAGATCTCGACCTTTCTTTATAATTTCACGGTAAAACAATGTTTGTACGACATCCCAAAAATTAGAATTCGATATTTTGCCGTTAATGACTCTAAATTGTTCTTGAATATTCTCCTCTGCCATTGTTATAAGCCCCTTGGCAAAATTTAATTTCTCCATACGGATTTTCTTTTCGTCCAAAAGAATCATCGCCGGAGCCAAAATGCCCGCCATATTGTCAAGGAAACGGGTGTCAATGCCCGGCAGACGGTTGAAAAAATACTCAAACAGAGTGTCGTACATTCCTTTGAAACGCTCCTCTATTAACTTGCGGTATGTTAAGAGTTCCGCGCAAATACAGGACAGTCCGCCGCGCTCAATTTCAATTAGTTTCTTGAAAGCCTCACGCTGCTGTGGCGTTTTACTCGTCTCGTTTGCCTGAACCAAAATCGTCCTTGTAAAAAAGATTTCATTTTCAGGCAGGTAGTTGGAAGTCAAAACCAATGACGATTGTACATCAACACTGTCAACCTTGTTGTCGTTGCTGAAACTCGCCTTCTGATAGCCTGCGCCGTCATACATACTTTGCAGCATGCCCTGAACGTTGCCGACAATGCCGTTGTGGTACTCATCAAACCAGACCATAGAGTTGGATTTTTGGTTTAACATTCGTGCCATGGATTTGGGCGTGTTTTGGTTGCCTCTTAGCGAAACTTCTTTTTGAGGTTTCCCGAAAACCGCCGTCAAATTTCTGATTATTGACGACTTACCCGAACCGCGAACACCTTTTACATACAGAATCGGCATAAACTTCAACTCGTCGAAAAGTATGTCCCGAAAAATGCTTGCTATCATAAAGCACGTCGGCAAAATGCAATAGTGTTTGTGTGCGTCTAAAAGCAACTGAAACCACTTGTTGAACGTGATTTCGTTGTTTTCAAAATACTGAAAACTGTCTGCTACATCGTCTTTTACCACGCCGCCTGTTATCGAATCAACATAAGGCATAAAGAAAGATTTGTTACCGACTTTTACAAGTCCGAACTCGTCAGGTTTCAAAACTCCGCCGTCCTTGATTGCTACGTTGGAGAAAAAATAAGCGTGTGCGTCGTTGTTCCAACCAAGTTTTTCGACATAAACACTTTCATCAACAGCGGGCATAACCTCCAAAATTTCAATTAAATCATCATTATTGCCTTTGAACATACGTTTCTTTTTGTAAAGCGCAGTGCGAAATTTTGCTGCCGAAGCAAAATCATTGTTGGAAAGTATTATATACTGAGGCTCGTCAAGTTCCAATTCCTTGTCGTTTCCGAGTTGAACGATACGGAAAACATCGTCATTGGCATTGCGAATTAAATGTTTTATTTGAATCGGAAAATTTGCTACTTTTTTCCATACTCCACGCTTGTTCCTAACAAGAACACCAGTCGCATCAATTTTCACGTTTTCCGATAGTAAATATACAAAATTTTCGTCTTGGTTTTCGCAGTATTTTGGGTACATCATTTTTGTCATTTTTTACTGCAAATATATGCTGTCAAATTGAATTACACAAATTTTCTTAATTTTTTTATATCCAGCAGGACGTAAAGCGTTGGAACGCGCCTCAGTCGGAATGAAAAAAGATGAAATTATAAACCTTATAAACAGAAACGTAAAATGAAAGTATTATCAATCGAATTGAAAATTATTCTTTTCACGCTTGCCTCGCACCTGTTTTATTCCAACAGTGAGTTGCTGATAGCGGCAAAAGAATGTGCGCAAAACGGCATAACAACGTTTGACAAAGTAGTCTTGACGGCGTTTGCTCTCTCTTACTCAGTAATGACAACAGTAAGCGTTTTTGCGCTTAGAAAGTTGTTCCCGGTCTTGGTTTTTGCGGTGTTGGACGGTTTAGCGGTTTATATGCGCATAAACATTGACCAACAGAATTTTGTGCTGTTTTCGGCGGTGTTTTATGGTTTTTATACGGCGTATATTATTGTAATCGCCTTCATGTTGAAAAACTTGAAACCAATACAGCCTACATCGGAGACACCTTCGGCGGAAAATTCCGTTACGGCGGAAAAAACTACGACAAAGCGCAAAGGTCAAGCAGCCCCGAAAAAGCAACTTCCGCCGCAGCCTCTTGAAACTATTTCAACGACTGTAACAGAGAAAAATAAAGTATTAAACCAATTAACCTTGTTTTAGATGAATACACTTAACACTTGGATAATCCGTTATGACTATCCCTCATTAAGTTATCTTCCCAAAATTGGGGAAATCATTGATGATTATGTTAAACATTTTGATTTTCACACCATACCGGAAGACGAAATAGATAACCTTTTAGAGGACATAAAAAAATATCAAAAAGAATACATTACCGGGAAAAGGTTAAAACCTATTGAAATATTGAAAACACAAACCCACGACAGTATGATTTCGATATGTACACCTATGAAAACCGGATACGGTGAATATGTAACATTCTTGGTTTTGAATAAGATTCAAGGAGTTATTTATCATTTTTAAACGTAGAATGTATGGACAAGATTGAATTAACAGAAAAGCAAACGCAATGGCTTGTACGGCATTTCAAGCACACGAAAAATGCGGACATTGCGGCACGGCTTGGAATCTGTGCCAGAACTTTAAACCGTGTTGCGAAAAAACTCGGACTTGAAAAGACACCGCAGTTTATGCGCAAATGTCGGGCGGAAAACAGAATCAAAGCGGTGGCTGCTATTGCGGCAGAACCGCCGGAAAAACGGCAGCAAAGGCGTGAACAAGTACTCCGCAACGGAATGAAAAGCCGCTTTAAGAAAGGCGAAAACCGTATTTGGCAACTTTCAGCGGAAAGACAGGCGGAAATTCAGCGCAAACGGGCGGAAACTTGGAAAAAGACCCGCGCAATGGAGATTAGCCGCGTGTCGTTGGGTTTGGAACAAAAAACAAATTTCCGTTTGCCGAAAGAGTTTGACCAAGACAAAAACAAAGTTCTTATCAGCCGGAGATATATTCTCAGGGCGAAAGGCTATGTAATAAAACGCGGTTCTATGGCGGTATACATAACGCCTGAAACGGTCAGAAGTGAGGAAATGGAACGCAGCGCGGCAAAAATCGGGTTTGTGTTCAGACAAGTTTAACAATTAAAAACGTAAAATTATGAGAAAGATAAAATTTAGAGGCATAAACGTCCTTACAAAAAAATGGGAGTACGGACACCTTTTTAAGGGATTGCCGACAAAAATTGACGACACTTTTATTGTAACGACAAAATGTGAAAGTATTGCCCATTTCACGGCAGTTTTTGAGAGTTCAGTAGGACAATGGACTGGGCTTTACGACAAAAACGGCAAAGAAATTTATGAAGGCGACTTAATCAAAACCAAAGGTAATTGGGGTGGTGAGGTAATGTGGAATAGAAACGGTTATTTCTATATCAACACGGATAAACAGGAAGTTCAAGACCGAAAATTACCGTTAGGCTATATGTTAGAAGAAGCCGAATTATATGTCATCGGTAACGTCCATGACAAGCAAATAGATGAAACAAAATGAAAGAAATAACAATAACCTACAAGATTAATCTTGGAGATGATGAAATGGAAATTGACGATGAGATTCAGCGGCTTGAATGGTGCTTGCCTGATATACTTGGTGTTGAAAGCGGTGAAGTTGAAATCAATGTCAATGATGTTTAACAATTAAAAACGTAAAAAATGGCAAAGAAATATTATATGACTTTATTCGGCGTAAAAAAAGAAATAACAAAAGAACGCGCCGAGCAAATTTTGTGGCTTCAATCCCTGATAAAAGCCCAAAGAGAAAAAGCGGGGATGTCAAAAACAGGTTTTGCAAACAATATAAAAGTGGAGGAGAAAACAAAATGAAAGAAATTGCAACAGTGTTCTACATCGGCGGACACTTAATCGGAGTTATTTTTGATGACAAAAAATCCCTTGCCGTCAATATGCACCCTTTTATAAAAGAAAGCGACAATCCTCTGATAACACAGTATTTGAATAAGGAAAAATTTAAAAATTTCACATTCGACAAATACGGCGTTTACTGGGACAACGATATGTCAGTATCGGCAGAATGGTGTTATCAGAGGGCACGTTCTACTCCGTAACCAAATAAAGAAAATATTCTCCGTGCTTGTTGGTCATCATACCTGCGCTGCCGCCTTTTTGGTTGTCGCAATTTTCAAAAGCGTAAAACTTGTTGTTGAGATAATTTTCCAACACCTCAATAGTTCCGGCATCAGAACTGCGGCAAAGCAAATACATTGCACGGTAATCTGAATATTTGGTTAAACGACCTTCGGGATCGCCTGTTTTGCCGATTTTAAAACGGCGTTTCCCGTCAATGATTTTTTTGACACGTCTCGTCATCATGCCTTTCAGGGTGCGGTAATCCTGCTGAGGGTTTTCGACGAGAAAATCGACAAAAATTTTGTCGCTCTTGATTGCTGCCGTATCCTTGTTGCAGACAAGTTCGTAAACGAGTTTCGCCAAGGCTGCTCCGGCAATTAAAGTACCTGCTGACATAAAAAACTTTTTTAAAATTTGAACACGCAAAAATGCCAAAAATTTACGAATATTTGGGTATAGTGATTCAGTTTTTTTCAAACGAACACGACCCGGTACACATACACGCCTCCACAGACAAAGGAGCAATGAAAGTGTCTTTTTTTATAAAAGACGGCAAAATAATAAAAACCAAATTCGAGCATATCGGCGGCAAATTCGACAAGGAAAAAGACCTGAGAATATTTGTCAAAGAGTACAAAGACCGTCTCGTTAATGCATGGGTTGATTATTTTGTCTATCACAAAAGCATAACTTGTATAAAAATTACGAAAAAATTATGAAAAACGCTTTAATATTTACCTTGTGCTTGGTTCTTGTGCTTTGCGGCGTTGCATGGTGGCACGACAGCACGGAAACGGTCAAAACAAAGGATTTTAAAGTCGAAATAACAAAACTCAAACGCGAACTTGACAGCGTAAAAGCCAATCAGGACACGTTGAAACGCCTTGTCAGAAAGATTGAAATCGACATCGACAC
Source organism: Bacteroidales bacterium (assembly GCA_017544805.1). Taxonomy (GTDB): domain Bacteria; phylum Bacteroidota; class Bacteroidia; order Bacteroidales; family UBA3824; genus UBA3824. The sequence goes on from JAFYDK010000123.1 coordinate 49,262, forward strand.
CGTTAAAACGGGCAACGAGTTGATTTTCAAAACTATGAACGAAAACAAAAACAGGTCTTTTTTCGACTTGTTTTAAAAGAGAAACGGCGCGGCATGAGCAACCGCACCAAATAATAACAAACGCAAGTCAAAAACAACAACAATGTACAAATACAGATTAGGAACTTACAAAGAAGTCGGAAAAACCGTTTGTCCGTATTGCGGCAAAAAAGAGTTTGTCCGGCTTATAATAAATGAATCGGGCAAAATTCCCGGTGAAAAATACGGACGTTGCGACCGCGACACCTGCCCCAGCCGGGCAATGTCGCAAAACGGCATAATCTATCCCGAAAAGGATTTAGACACGTTGAATTTAGAGGCGGTGAAAAATAACGACAAGCCAAAAGAATATTACGATGACGAAACTGTTGATAAATACGCCGAAAAACGCACAGAAAACGCGCTTTGCCGCTATCTGTTACAACAGGTCAAAGACAAAGACCGCTTTGAAAACGTCTTGAAAATGTACCGTATAGGCAGCATAAATGACGGAATAATTTTTTGGCAGATTGACCAACTCGACCTTATACATCGAGGCAAAGTCATGTTTTACGAAAGCGACGGACACCGCAAAAAGGCCGCAGGCGCAATTACGATGATGTGGAAAATTTTGAACCGGGACAGGGATTCTGAACCTGAAATGTGTTTTTTCGGGCAACACCTTGTTTATAAATCCGACAAGCCCGTCGGCATAGTTGAAAGCGAAAAAACGGCGTTGGTTGCAAGTTACGCCATGCCGGAACTGACATGGATTGCAACTTTGAGCGTAAACAATTTTAATTCAGAAAGAATGAATTTTTTTAAAAGTTTCAAAAAGCCGGTTTTTGTTTTTCCTGATTTTGACGGTTACGGAAACTGGGCAGGGAAAACGGAATTTATCAGGTCCGCTTTGAATATTGACATAACAGTTGATAACACAATAAAAAAACTCGGCAGCGGCAAACAAGACCTTGCCGACTTGTTTTTGAGTTAAAAAAGGAGGCGGCAAAATGATAGACGACCAAAAAGAATTACGCGATAAAGTGCTTACTAATGTGAACGTAAAGGTAAAAGCCAACACAGAAGGAACAAAGCGAAAAAAGACTTACATTTATACGAATAAAGTCAGAATTAATTCTGACGGCGTATATTATTCGGGCGATTGTGTTGCGAAATTTCCAATCCAAATAAAACATTTAATCCGCAATTCTGATGACGAGGTTTTCCGTATTGTCCAACTCGGAAACGACAAAAATTTGGAACTTGACGAGCCTGTTTTCATAAAACTTTCAAACAAGGATTTTTCGTCCGCAGACAAATTCAGAAGTGCGGTTTATAAACAGCAAAAAGTTTTCACAGGCAAAAATACGGCATTTTTTGAGATTTTGGAGGCGATGCCGCCCGTTGATGAAAGCGTTTATGTTGAAAAACTCGGTTGGAACAACGACGCACACGCTTATTTTTTCTCCAACGTTGCAATCAAGGACGGCGAGGTTTTAAAGCCTGACGAGTTCGGTCTCGTAAAATCCGGCAACAAATCTTTTTTTATGCCATACGTAGATTCGATAACAGGCGGCGTTGCAAAAGACGATGTAGCGGACAGTTTTCAGTATTTTGAAAACAACGAAATGACCTTCAACAAGTGGTTTCAGTTGCTTTTGGACGCTCACAAACATTATTGCATTTTGCCGACGTGCTTTATGATAGCGAGCATATTCCGGGACATACTTTTCGACGAATTGAAGTTTATGCCGATTCTGTATGTAAAAGGTGTTCGCGGTTCGGGTAAGTCGTCAATAATCAGAAACTTGACGGCGGTTTTCGGAAAGTCTCAAAAGGAAGTGTCTCTAAAAGGCAACCAAAACACGCCCAAATCCATGGCACGAATGTTAAACCAAAAATCCAACTCAATGGTTTGGCTTGACGAGTACCACAACGACATTGTCGGCAACGTTCAAGGTATGTTGCAAAGTATGTACGACGGTGCGGGTTATCAGAAGGCGAGTTTCAGTAACGATAACAAAATTGATAGTGTTGATGTACAGTCGTCATTGGTTTTGACATCCAACTATCTGCCCGAAAACGAAATTTTTTTCACGAGGACGATTTTGGTTCAGGCAAACGAAACGAGCAAAACGCCACAGCAGCGCGAGGCTTTCAAAAAACTTATTGAAATAGAGCGCGGAGGATTGTCCTGCATTTGTGCGGAACTCTTAAAATATCGCAAGTTAATTGAGGAACGTTTCAAAGGAATGTATGACACTCTGTTTGAGTATTTTTTCAACCGTCTGCCGGGCATTGACACCCGTTTTCTTGACAATATGGCTGGTATTTTGGCTCCGGCGATGATTCTTTTGGACGAAAAGAAAATCCGCATGGTAAATCTTGATTTTATGGAAGTATTAGGCTTAATGGCAGCGAAAAACATTCAAGAGCAGTTTAATTTGTTGGAAGAGACAAATGTAACACTTGAATTTTGGAATATTATTCAGGTTCTTTACGACCGTGGTACGATTAAAAAAGGTCAAGACTTGAAACTATTGAACGACACCCGCGACGGTAAGACGTTTTACGATGAGTTTGTGGCGTTGCGGCTTGGGCGGCTCTATGTTCCGTATGCGAAGGAGGCGGGCAACCGTGCGAAGTCCCAGCAGGAAATTTCGGAGGAGATTATACACTCTGAATATTTTGTCTGCAAAAAGGACGTGCGGTATCTTTCGGAAGGAGATGACCTTGGCGAAAAGCGCAGTTGGACAAATCCGACATCATCTATTATCCTGAACTATCAGGAATTAAAGAAAAAA
>JAFYDK010000015.1 GCA_017544805.1 Bacteroidales bacterium
TGTATATTCCGGACCAGAATGTACAGCGTAATGTTTTGCACAAGCCCAAAGTTTTCTGTATTTAGAGTTTTCGGGACCTTGCAGACCTTTAACAACTTGAACGCCCATAACGGAAGTCAGATACGGGTCTTCGCCGTAGGTCTCTTGTCCCCTACCCCAACGCGGGTCCCTGAAAATGTTTACGTTAGGTGTCCAAACCGAAAGGCTGTGAAATTTTTCGTCTTCGCCGCCGTTCAACATTCTTTTGTTGTATTGAGCACGAAACTCCGTACTCGCAACGTCAAAACTTTGTACAAAAGGTCAGGATTAAAACTTGAGGCCATTGCCACGGGTTCAGGAAAAACGGTAACGTTTCCCATATTCGCTGCTCCGTGCAAAGCCTCGCTCCACCAAAAGAATTTTTTGATTCCCAGTCTTGGTATTGCGGGCGATTCGTCGAGCATTAATTGCGCCTTTTCTTCCAAAGTAAGGCGGCTGCAAAGATCTTCGGCACGCTCCTTTGCGCTCAAATCAGGATTTTGGTATGGCAACTGTTGGGCAAAAAGACTATTAAAACCCAACACAGCCGCCAATGACAGTGTAAAAATATATCGTTTCATAAAAATTAAAAATTTAGTGGGATAAAGGTAAAGAGTTTTTATAACAAAATTTTACGTTTATGTTTCAAAAGTTTGATTTTTGGTTTCAGAGTTTTTTTAGGACTTGCAAATCAAAAATTCCATTCTGTAAAAAATTTTTTGCAAAAAGATTTGGACAATTGATTTTTTGTATATACCTTAGCGAAAAGTTTTTTAATCAAACGAACATGGAAAATACAGAAGATATTAATGCGTTAAACGCTGAAATACAACAAAATAAAGCAACTCTATTAAACCGTTACAGCAACGAGGAAAAATATTTCAACGCCATAAAAGAGAAATATGCAGTTCCTTTCGTTTATAATTCGCTTGTACTTTCGGGAACTTCAGTAACAAAAAACTCCGTAAAAAATACCGTAACGGAAGGTTTCGGCGACGAAGAAACCGAAACGGAAACGGCTAACGAAATTTTGGAACTTTACGAGGCTTACCAAAAAATATTTTCGCTTTCCAAACAAGAAACTTTAACAGAAGAAAACATAAAAGGTCTTCATAAAGTTTTGTTTTCACGCTCGCCCGATGTTGTTGCCGGAAAATATCAAGCCGACAAAAGCAAAGTTATCGCCTTGAAAATAAAAGACTTTTTGGAATGGTTCAACGGTTATAACGAGGACAACATTAGTGAATTTGCAGCACTCGCATATCAAAAATATATCTATATCCACCCTTTCAAAGGCGGTAACGGCAAAATGGCAAGACTCATTATGAACCTTGCCGCTTTGAAAAAAGGTTTTCCCTTGATAATAATTCCCGCAGAGGAACAATCCGTATACGATAGTTTGATAAAGGAAAGTAAAGAAAATACGGAAAAATTTATCAAATACATTTCAAAATGCGCATTAAACTCTATGAACATAATTCTCAAAAGCGACAAAGATGTTTACAGCAGCAACAAAAAACGCCATTTAAGAAACGTGGATTGCTCGGGAACTGTACTTAAAGCAATACAAGATACTCCAGGCATTAAAATCATGCAAATCAAAGAATTAGTCAGTCAAATAAGTTTCATAAAACTACAAAGAATAATCGCTGATTTCAGAAAACAAGGATTGGTGGAATTTCGCGGACCTTTGCGCAGCGGAGGATATTATTTCATCAAAGAAGAAAAAGAAAGCTCTCAAGAATAAAAAAAAGTCTTTTTTAAAAGTGATTTTTTTAGCGTTTTAAATTTCTTTTTTGATGTTTTTTAATTATTTTTGTGCGCTAAAAACTTTATAAAAATGACACTCAGAGAGCATTACGCAAAAAGCATAATGCATTTCGCATTGGTTTTTTTTGCTACTTTTTTTAATACAAACACCAACGGGCAGGACAGTAAATTTTTTTCGAGCGACAAATTATCGTCAAATAGTGCAACTTGTTTCTGCCAAGACAATTACGGCTTCGTCTGGATAGGCACACAATACGGTTTGAACCGTTTTGACGGTTACAAATTCAAAACTTATCTTCACGATAGAGACAATCCTAATTCTTCCGTAAACGACAACAGCATTACAACCCTTTTCAACGACTCACAAGGACGTCTTTGGATAGGCACACGCAAAGGCTGTGCATATTACGATGCCGAAAACGACCATATAAATTCCGTTATGGGTACTGACAGTGCCTCGCTCGTCAATATTCCGAGAGTGGATTGTTTTTGCGAGACCAAAAACGGCAAAATACTTTCGGGAACCTCAGGTTTTGGACTGTTTGAAATCAACAGAAATAATTTTTCAATCAAAAAAGTTTCATTTTTTTCGTTTGAAGACGAAAACGATTTCTACAAACTCGTTTTTCAAGATTCAAAAGGCAGAATCTGGAAAATTGACAATTTGGGCGTTATAAGTTGTTTCCCGCCCGAAAGCAAATCAAGATACATTCTAAGAGAAAATTCGCATTTGGGTTTACCCTCAGCCATTTTTGAAACACCTCAAGGCGTAACCGTAATCTGCAACGGCGGAATTATGATTTTCAAAGACAATAAATTTAAGGTTTTTCCTTTTGAAGGTTACGGCATAACCTGCGGCGTAAAGCTTAAAAACGGTGATATACTTTTAGGAACGGCATCAAAAGGAATTTTAAAAATGAGATACAAAGATGCAAGCGGAAAATTTGAAATCAAAGAAAATCTTTTTCCAACAGCACCTATATTAGCCGTTTTTGAGGATAGGGATTGCAACATTTGGATTGCGTGCCGCAACAAAGGTGTTATTTTAATCCCGGCAAAGGAATCAAAATTTACGACTTGGTATCTTCCCCCAAAAGGCACTTATAGTTTTTCATGTATAAATTCGGCAACGTTGCTCCCCGAAGGAAAAGTTTTATGCACGCTCAACGACGGAACTGTATGTCAATTAGATACGCTTGGTAATATAACCAATACCTTTAGGACAAGTTACGACATGGGGCTTATCTATTGCGCTCCTAAAACGGGTAATGTATATTTAGCGGAAGGTTCGTCTATTTATCATGCTAATAATTTCGGAGAAAAAACTTCGTTCATTGCCAAAACCGACAAAGATTGGATTTCGTCAATCATAGAAGGCGAAGACGGAAAACTTTATGCAGGCATTCATGCAGGCGGTCTTGATGTTATCGACCTAAAAACTCTCGCAGTTGAAAATCTTAATATGTATCAGAAAAACCGAGAAGGCGGTTATCTTTGCAACAATTGGATAAACGACATGTTAATTCAAGATTCCTTGCTCTGGATAGCAACAGTTTCGGGCATAACGTGTTATAACACAAAAACAAAAACATTTTCGGTCGGCGGACATCACAACGCTTTGGAAGGATTGAACTGCATTTGTTTTGAAGAAATGCAAGACGGTCTTATCGCAATTGGCAGCGAAAAAGGACTTTACTGCTATTCAAGGGAGAAAAAAATCTGCGAAAAATTTCCCGGTGCTGAATCCTTGGAAAATATTTCCATCAAAAAAATCTTAAAAGATTCCTCTGGCGACCTTTGGATAAGCTCCTCAAGCGGTTTGTGGCATTATAAGAGTCAGGAAAAAGTTTTCATCGCACATATCAGCGACATCGGACTCTCTGACAGAGAATACATTCAGAACGCAGGCTTAAAAATTACACCGGAGTTGTTCGTATTTGCTAATTCAAAAGGCTTTACGGCATTCAATCCCTCAACGGCGGGCTTTTCCAATTATAACATTGACGTACCCGTTTTGTCAGGCGTTTATGTTAACGGCAAGAAAATCAGCCTCAAAGAGCAGGACTCTCCCGTTTTGAAATACGGAGAAAACAATTTAAGCATGGATTTTACGGTTTTTGACTACGCCGAACCCGAAAATACATTTTTTGAATATTCCGTAAACGACAATCCGCCTGTAATTTTAAACGGTGGCGAAAATACCGTTACTTTTTATAATTTGCCCGCAGGAAATTACGATATGAAAATCCGTGCTTGTCAAAACGGCAGCTGTTCGGCTTACAGTAAATTTCATATAACCGTAAGACCGCCTTGGTATAGTTCAGGAGCTGCCATCATGCTTTATAATTTAGCAGTTTTGGGAATTTTGATTTATATTTTGCACCGTTTAAAAATAAGAAAGGAACAAAAAGTATACGAAGAAAAAACCAAAGTTCTGATAAATGCGACACACGACATCCGTACACCGCTTACGATGATAATTTCGCCTTTGCATCAACTTTTGGAAGATGAAAAATCTCAGGACAAATTGCGTAAACTTCAAATTATCAACAGCAATGCTAACAGAATTTTGAACCTGGTAAATCAAATTCTTTATCTTCGCAAACACGATCGTCAGCAAATAAAACTTTATTGCAGAAAAACTAATTTAATACAATATACAGAATCGTCAGTTAAAATTTTTGAAGATACCATAAAAGAGCGTAACATAAAGTTTTCCATCATTAAACCTGAAGAAGAACTTCAAATCTATATCGACACAGATAATTTCGATAAAGTAATCATAAACCTTGTTTCCAACGCTTTGAAATATACACCTCAAGGTGGGGAAATTACGATTAAAATTTCAAAAACCAATATTTCTGACAAGGATTACGCACTTTTGACCGTAGAGGATACGGGCAGCGGACTTAGCGAAAACGACATTAAAAATATTTTCAGCCGCTTTTACCGTTCCAAAGTTCAGACCGGCAAAAGAGCAGAAGGCACGGGAATCGGTCTTAACATCTGCAAAATGATAGTTGAGCAACATCACGGCACAATCACGGCTGCCAATCGTAAAGATACTTTAGGCAGTATTTTCACGGTGATGATGCCCTTAGGCAAAGATCATCTCAAAGAAGACGAAAGAGAACCCGAAATTCAAGAAAGCGAAAACAAGGAAGAAAACACCGTTAAAAAATCGCAGACCAAATACCGTATTCTCATCGTTGATGACAATATTGACATTTGCAATTATATAAGTTCGGAACTTTCAAACACTTACCGTCTCTTCATCGCCCACGACGGCGAAGAAGCGATTAAAATAGCGTTGTCAGAGCCGATAGACCTTATCGTAAGCGACATTATGATGCCCAAGATAGACGGTTTTACGCTGCTTAGAATGATAAAATCCAATGTCAATACGAGCCATATTCCAGTGATACTGCTTTCGAGCCGTTCGGAAATTGCCAACCGTTTGGAAGGACTTGAAAAAGGTGCCGACGCATTTTTGGCAAAACCCTTCGTAATCGACGAGTTACATTCCCAAATCGACAACCTGCTTGAAAAGATGAAAGTCTTAAAAGGAAAATTCTCAGGACAACACGATATTATAAAAACCGAAATCGAAACCAAAAATATCATAGACAACGACAAATTGTTGATGGAAAAAATCATGAAATGTATCAACGATAACATTTCTGACCCGGATTTCAACGTGGAATTTCTTGCAAAAAGCATTTGCGTAAGCCGTGCACAGATACACCGCAAGATGAAGGAGATGACGGGAATCAACATTTCTGACCTCATCAGAAACATAAGACTCGAACAAGCAGGACGAATGATAAAAGAAGGGAAAGCAAATGTATCGCAAGTGGCATACTCTTTGGGGTTTAATAATTTAAGCCATTTTTCAAAGGCGTTCAAAGACCATTACGGCATACCGCCTTCTGAATATGCTAAACAAGCATAAACAAAAGAAATGGTTTCGTTTGTTTTTCAATTTTAATAAATGAAAAAAACTGCATTAATAATATTATTAGTTACGTTTTTTTTCAACGCAAAAGCACAACTAAAAACCGTTGGCGATGCATACACCCAAAATTATCCTGCCGAGGTTTATGGCGCAAGTGCGCAAAACTGGTCTATTGTTCAGGATTTCAGAGGTTTGATGTACTTTGCCAACACCAACGGTGTTTTGGAATACGACGGCTCAGCATGGAGAATTATAAAAACTCCCGCTAACGCCGCCGTAAAATCCTTAGCCTCCGACCCAAAAGAAAAACGCATTTATGTCGGAGCAAAAGGCGATATAGGATATTTAAAACCCGATTCCAAAGGTCTGATAACATTTGTTTCGTTAATAAAGAAAATTCCTGAAAAATACAGAAACTTTGCCGACATCTGGCGGATACACATAACGGAAGATTTCGGCGTAGTCTTTGAGGCGACCTCAGGACTTTATTTTTACAAAAACGATACTTTTGAAGTTATTCCCGCAAAACATTCCAAAGGTTTTAAAAGGAGTTTTTACGTTAATAAAAAACTTTACGCCTATTACACCGGCATCGGTTTGATAAAAATAGAAAAGGACGGAGGATTTAAAATTCTCCCCGGCAGCGAAATTATTGAAAATCGTTCCGTTAATATAATCATTCCAAAAGAAAATTATCTTATAATCATAACCGACAGCGGCGGAATTTACGAATATTCTAACAACGAATTAATAAAAATAGAAAAACCCGAATTAGAGGAATTAATCGGCAACGATCTGTATTTTACGACAGAGTTAAAAGATGGAAGTTTAGCTTTAGGTACTTTATCCAAAGGTCTTATAATTACGGACGATAGCCTTAACATTAAAAAAATTATTAACACCTCTAACGGACTTATCAACAACCGCATTACAAATATTTATCAGGACAATTCAAACGGAATTTGGATTGCAACGAGCAACGGCATTTCGTATATTGACATTTATTCGCCGTTTTCGTTTTTTTATAACAAGACGACGGGCATTTCAGGCACAATCCGTTCGATTGCAAAATCCGGCAATATGCTTTACATCGGAGCCGATGCCGTTTATGCCGCAGATTGGGAGAAAATTTCAAACAATCAAACCTCAAAATTTGAAGAACTAAAAAACCGCAAAGGACATTGTTCTATTTGGAAACTTGACACAACAAGCACAGGCATAATCGGCGGCAGCGAAAAAGGTCTTTTTTTAATAGAAAACAACCGCATCGAACTCATTGACGCTAATTCAGAACGAAATATCCGCACTTTTATCCGCCCGAGAGAAAATCCAAACGTTCTTATAGCCGGCGGCGGTTTAGGACTTTCACTTTTTGCAAAAGAAAACGGCAAATGGAATTATAAATCGGGCATTAAAAATTTCAGCGAATATTCGCGTCATATCGTTCAAGACAAAAACGGAGATTTTTGGATTTCGGAAAAAACAAAAGGCATTTTCAGAATAAGGCTCAACAAAAATTACGACAGCGTAATATCATGCGAAACCTTCAACAAAAGTTCGGGTCTAAAGGCAAACATAGAAAATTATCTTTTCAAAGCAAAAGACGAATTAGTTTTTTGCACATTAAACGGTTTTTATAAATATGACAGTTTAACTAATTCAATGAAAGAATTTTCCAAACTTAATTATTTTAACGAAAAACCCGTTGCGGATTTTCTTTATTGCGACGAAAAAAACAATATTTGGATAAAACACATCGAAACCTCGCCGAAAGATTCCGTTACAAAATTCTGGTCGCTTGAAAAACTTGAAATCCAAGGCGACAGCGTTTCAAAAGTAATAAAAAACAGGTTTATTCCGCTTAGAAACAAAATCAATTCTTTTGTTTCAATCGGCGGTGGTTGTTACATAATCGGCGATAAAGACAGATTCGTGCATTATGACGAAAATATCAAAAAATCTTTTGAAGAGCCTTATCCGGCTTTTATTAGAAGCGTTGAAACAATCAACGGCGATTCTTTGGTTTTTGAAGGCACTTTTACTGACGAAAATTTAAGAATAGTTTCAAAACAGGAAATACCGATTGTTTTGCCGTACGAATACAACGGACTGAAATTTAGTTTTTCGGCGGCTTATTACGAATATCCCGAAAACATTTCATACAAATTCATTTTGGAAAACAACGACAAAGATTGGAGCGATTGGAAAAAAGAAAACACGAAAGAATATTCCAACCTTTGGCCCGGCACTTATACTTTCAAAGTAAAAGCTATCAACAATTACCTCTGTCAAAGCACGGAAGCAGAAATCACCGTTAAAATTTTACCGCCATGGTATTTAACATCTTGGGCATTTGTACTTTACGCCATTTTACTTATACTTTTGGTAAAAGCAGTTGTAAAAATCAACATACGCAGACTTGAACACGAAAAAGAAGTTTTGGAGAAAACCGTAAGCGAACGCACCGCCGAAATCGTAAAACAAAAGGACGAAATCCTAAAGCAAAACAATGAAATTCAAAAGCGTAATAATGTCATTACCGAAAAAAATAATGCCATAACAGCAAGTATCCGATATGCAAAACGCATTCAAAAAGCCATGCTGCCTCTGCAAAACGATATTGCTCAGGCATTACCGGAACATTTCATTTTGTTCCGTCCAAGAGATATTGTATCAGGAGATTTTTATTGGTTCAAAGAAACTCCCACACATATCATAATCACAGCCGTTGATTGCACAGGACACGGTGTCCCGGGAGCATTTATGAGTATGTTAGGCGCAGAAACTTTAACAACAATAGTCAGCAAAGGATTTTCATCAGCCGCAGAAATTCTCACAAAACAAAACGAATATATCAGAAAAGCATTAAAACAAGAAACTAACAACAATCAAGACGGCATGGATATGGCTCTTTGTTCTATTGACAAAAAACGCAGAGTCCTGGAATTTGCCGGTGCGATGAATCCTTTGGTTTATATTCAAAACGGTGAACTCAAAAGCATTAAAGCCGATTTGCAGGGAATAGGCGGGGTTCAATACCATGAAAATTTCCGTTTCACCAAGCATGAAATTCCATTAACAGAGACTCCTACTTGGTTTTATATTTATTCTGACGGTTTTGAAGACCAATTCGGGGGCAAAAACCACAAAAAATTCATGTCAAAAAACCTTAAAAAACTTTTGCTCGAAATACATTCAAAGCCGAAAGAAAAACAGCGTGAAATTTTAGACAATACAATTGAAGAATGGATACACAGTTCACCTCAAGAAGACAACGAACAAATGGATGATATTTTAATAATAGGATTTTGTATCTAATTTTTCTTCAAGACATTAATTTTTAATTATTTTTATTTTTTTATTCAAAAAATTGCACTAATTTTGCGTTCTTACATAGGAATAATGTTTACTTAAATTTAGACTATGAAATTCAACTTTAGAAATATTTTATTTGCACTTTTAGCGGGATTTTTGCTTGTAAAAACTACCAATGTTAAAGCTGAAGGCTCAGCTGAAATTGATAGTTTGATACGCATTGCAGAAAAAGCCCCTGAAGATGAAAAAAGTAAGCATTATGTTAATATATGTTGGAAACTCAGAAATTTTAATCCGGCTTCTGCTCTTGATTACGGCAAAAAAGCATTAAAATACGCAGAAAAATTCAACGATACGATTCAAATTCTCAAAGCAGAAAGTTTTATCGGAGTATGTTTCAGAAATTTAAGCGAATACGACTCGGCATTTAAATATTATTCTGAAGGATTGGATTTAGCCACAAAAGTAAACGCCAAAGATCAAATCGCATATTCGCATATCAACATGGGAAATCTTTTTCTCTATCACGACGAATACACGAAAGCAAAAACAGAATTGAATCAAGCCTTAGACGTAGCTCAAGAAATTCAGGATTCCTCGATATTGGGATACATTTACATCAACCTCGGACGCACACATTTGAGCTTGGGACATATAGACTCGGCAACAACATATTTGGAAGAATGTGAAAAAATCCGCATCGAAAAGCATGAAGACTGGGACAAAATTGCAACCACAAAAAAATATCTCGGTGATGTGTCAATAGCAAAAAAAGATTTTTCCTCGGCTCTGAAATATTACAAAGAGGCTATCAGTAAAGACAACGAAATCAAAGACATAGACCTTTTGAGCGACCTTTACGGCATGATTTCAAGTGCGTACATGGGTTTGAATCAAAACGACAGCGCACTTTGTTATGCTCAAAAATGTCTTGAAATTTCGAACCTTTTCGGAATAGATTTTCGCATAAAAAACGCTTATAAATATCTCGGCGATGTTTATGCAAAAATGGGTAATCTACCAAAAGCCTTTCAACAATACGAAAACGTAATGGCATACGCTGATACATTTCTTAATGCGAGAAAATCCTTCAACATGAAAAGAATGGAATACCGTCTTGAACAAATCCGAAGAGAAAACGAAATTACAATTCTCAAAAAAGACCAAGAAATCCAAAAATATGTACTTTTGAGTTTTGCATTGATTTCTATAATGATTGTCGGAGCTGTTATCTTCTTGATTGTCAGAATTAAGAAGACAAAAAAAATTAACGGTATCCTAAAAGCTCAAAAAGACGAAATCTCAGCAAGAAACGAAGAAATTTCCTCACAAAGGGATATTCTGCAAAAACAAAACAAACAACTTGCCGACCAGAAAAAAGAAATTACAGACTCGATAAACTATGCTCAACGCATTCAGTTTTCGATGTTGCCGGAAGAAGAAATCTTAAAAAATTATTTCACTGACGGTTTTATTTATTACCGTCCTAAAGACGTTGTCAGCGGCGACTTCTTCAAAGTCTTTTATGACGAAGATTATTTTATACTTTTGGCGGCAGATTGTACCGGACACGGTGTACCAGGAGCTTTTATGAGTATGCTCGGCATGACTGCTTTCAACGAAATCGTCGGCAAAGAAGGAGAAAGAAACCCTGCAAAAATTATGAACGCCATGAGAGAGATGATTAAGAAAACCCTAAAACAAAATATAAAAGACGAAATGAAATCGCAGGACGGTATGGACGCAGCCCTTATAATAATTGACAAAAAAACTAACATACTTTATTATTCGGGTGCTCATATTCCGTTCCTTTGTTACAGAGGCGAAGAAGAAATAGTCATAAAACCCGTACACAATCCGGTAGGCGTTTATATCTGCGAACGCCCCTTTGTTACGGAAGAGCTAAAACTCCAAAAAGGCGATAAAATTTATCTTGCAAGCGACGGCTATCAGTCACAATTCGGCGGCTCAAGCGACCGCGTAATGAAAACCTCAGGCTACAGAAAAATCTTAAAAGAAATTCGTTCTTACAATATGAGTTTTCAGAAGAAACTACTTGAAGACAAATTTCTTTCATGGAAAGGCGATACAAAACAGACGGACGATGTTTTGGTCGTTGGTTTGGAGGTTTAATCATTCAAAAATTTTAATAAAGTGAAAAGATGTTTTAAATTAATTTCGGTGTTGCTTTTAGCGGCATCGGTTATCAGTTCATGCGGTACAAATACCGCTCAAGAAAAAAGCGAAGGCTTCAAAATTAAACGCGGAACAAATCTCAGTCATTGGCTCTCACAAAGCACCGTCAGAGGCGAAGAACGCAAAAATCATATTCAAGAAGATGACTTCGCACGATTGGACAGTTTAGGTTTTGATCACGTAAGAATTCCTATCGACGAAGAACAATTTTGGGACGAACAAGGCAACAAATTGCCCGAGGCTTGGAGTCTTCTTAAAAACGCCCTCAACCTTGCACGCAAATACAATATCCGTGCAATAGTAGACCTTCACATTATCCGTGCGCATTATTTTAACGCGGCAAACGAAGGCGGCAAAAATACGCTTTTTACAGACGAAAAAGCACAGGAAGGTCTTATTAACCTTTGGGGACAACTTCAAGATTCACTTATAAATTTCTCTACCGATTGGGTAGCATACGAGTTTATGAACGAACCCGTAGCCGAGGAACACGAACAATGGAACAACGTTATCGCAAAAGTTCATAAAGCTATCCGCAAACGTGAACCGAACCGTACCTTAGTTATCGGTTCAAACCGTTGGCAAGGTGTTGAAACATTCAAATACTTGAAAGTTCCCGAAAACGACAAAAACATTATTCTCAGTTTCCATTATTACAACCCGATGATTGTAACGCATTACGGTGCATGGTGGACCAATTTGAAAGATTTTCACGGTAAGGTTACTTACCCGGGAATTCCTGTTTCAAAAGAAGTTTATGAGGCTACACCCGATAGTATAAAACCTTTTATTGAGCAATACACAACTGAAGAATGGAACAAAGAGAAGATTTATTCTCAAATGAAAGATGCTATTGATGTTGCTAAAAAATACGGTCTGCAACTATTCTGCGGCGAATGGGGAGTTTATTGCCCCGTTGACAGAGATTTGGCATACGCTTGGACAAAAGATATGCTCCAAGTTTTTGACGAGTTCAACGTAGCATGGACAACTTGGTGTTACGATGCAGATTTCGGATTTTGGGATCAAGAAAAACATTGTTTCAAAGACAAACCTTTAGCAGAAATGTTAGGAGGGAAAAAACAAAAAACAAGAAAATAAAATAGTAAATAAATAAAGGAAATGCCGAAAAAAGAATTAATAAAAATTCCCGCAATACAATATGCGGTAAATTATTTTTTTGCATTTGCACTTTTTCTTTTGTGCAGAATTATTTTTATAATAGCTAACAAAGAATATTATAGCGACACGGAATTTTCTCATTTATTGAAACTTATATATGGAGGCTTAAAGTTTGACTTTGCCTCCATTTTTTACCTTTCGGCAGTAAGTTTTTTTATGATGATAATTCCCATGAAATTCTCTCTAAAAAGCACTTACACGAAAATTGCGAAATATTTTTTTGTTATTCCCGTTTCCATCGGACTTTTCGCCAATCTTTATGATACGGCAATGTTTCCTTTCAACGGAAGACGCACGAATTTTTCATTTTTCAAAGAGTTTTCCAACGAAAACAATCTTTTAGGAGTTTTATTGAAAGGTTTTGTGGATTTTTGGCCGCTGACACTTGCCGCCGCCGTAATGATTTTTTGCCTTGTAAAATTTTATTACCGTCCGAAAATCAAAGAAGAGGATTTTTTAGATAAAAAATACACTCTTAAAGTACTTCCGATAACATTGCTTTTCATTTATTTTTTCATGGCAGGTTTAAGGGGTTCGCTCATAATTGATGCCGATCACAGACCTATGAACATGAACAACGCTAACGAATACATAAAGAAAAGTAACGAATCGGCTATCGTATTAAACACGCCGTATTGTATTTTGCGCACAGCAGGAAAAATTTCGTTCAGCGACCCCGATTATTTTCCAAAAGACGAACTTGAAACTATTTATACCCCATTGCACACACCTAAAAAGGAAAAAGAATTTAAAAAGCTCAACGTCGTAATCTTAATTTTAGAAAGTTTCGGCAAAGAATATTCCGGTTTTTTCAACAATAATGAAGGTTATACGCCTTTTTTGGATTCGCTTTATCAACAAGGTCTTTCTTTTAAAAATTCCTTTGCAACGGGCAGAAAATCCATAGATGCAATGCCGAGTATTTTAGCAGGCATACCGTATCTGACCGATCATTTCTTTATGGGAATGTATTCTAACAACAAAGTCAATAGCATTGCTTCACTTTTGAAAACAAAAGGTTATTATACAGCATTTTATCACGGTGCACCAAACGGCAGCATGGGCTTTTTGAATTTTTCAAAATTAGCCGGTTTTGAGGATTATTACGGCATGACAGAATATTGCAACGATACCCGTTTCAATGCAATGAACGATTTTGACGGACATTGGGCAATTTGGGACGAAGAATTTTTGCAATTTTACGCCAAAAGCATGAACGAAATACCACAACCCTTTGTAACAGCGTGTTTTACGGCAACATCCCACAATCCGTTCAGAATACCTGAAAAATACAAAGAAAGGTTTCAAGAAGGTCCACAACCTATTACAAAATGTATTCAATACACCGACAATGCGATAAGGAATTTTTTCAACACCATGAAAAAATATCCGTGGTACGAAAACACGGTTTTTGTTATAACCGCTGACCATACAAATCAGACGTTAAGCCATGAATACACAACCGACAGAAATGTTTTTAAAGTTCCGATTCTGTTTTATCATCCGGGCAGCAATATCAAAAAGATTTCGCCAAAACTTGTATGTCAAACAGATATAACGCCTTCGATTTTGGATTATCTCGGTTTTGATGAGCCGTATATCGCTTTCGGCAATTCGTTTTTCTCTCAAACAGACACTTTGGGATATGTCGTAAATTACAGCGAACCGCTTTATCAAATTTCTAAAGGAGAATTTTTCTTGCAGTTTGACGGACAAAAAGAAACCGGATTTTTTAAACCCGAAACTGACATTTTCTTAAAAGATAACCTCATCGGAACACACAAAGAAGAGGAAGATGAAATGTTAAAACTATTAAAAGCCGAAATTCAGCAATACCATGAAAGAATGATTGAAAACAGATTAACGGTTCAATAAAACTTTTTTTTTAATTCATATCCGATTTTTTATCTCAGATATTTGCCGTTAATTAATATTTTTCTATTTTTGTGGTGTAAAAATTACATTTTTAAATTATAATTAATATTATGTTAAAAAAATTACTTTCATTATCGCTGACAACAGTTTCGGCACTGAGTCTTATGGCACAAGCTCCTGCCGGTGGTAAAAAAATCAGCGACGAACTTATCGGCATATTTTTCGAGGACATCAGTTCTTCGGCAGACGGCGGACTTTCTGCAGAAATGGTTCAAAATGGCTCGTTTGAATACAGCCCCATAGAAAGAGACGGCTGGGGTGCAGGCTCTTTTTGGAAATTTATTCGCCCCGGACATTCGCTCGGATACATCGAACCGCGTCAGCAAAATCCTATTCATCCCAACAATCCTAACTACATGCACGTAAAAGTAGAACGTGTAAAAGAGTATTACGATTACAAAGGTTGGAAAGGTGCAGGACTTCAAAACGACGGCTTTGAAGGTTTCAGTGTAAAAAAAGGTGCAAAATACGATTTCTCGGCATTTGTTCGCAATACCGACGGCAAGGAAAAAGAATTTCGCATAGTTTTGGTTGTTCCCGCTCCTTGGGGTCAAGACCCGAAGGCAATTGGCGAGGCTACAATTAAAGCCTCAGGCAGCGATTGGAAAAAAGAATCTGCTACTATCGAAGTAACAGAAGATTGCAAAAACGCTATTCTCCAAGTTTTGTGTTTGACAGTAGGCGAATTTGATATTGATATGGTATCGCTCTATCCTCAAGAGACTTTCAAAGGTCATGGCCTTAGAAAAGACTTGGCTCAGGCTTTGGCAGATTTGAATCCTAAATTCATGCGTTTCCCGGGCGGTTGCGTAGTTCACGGCGGCGGCGACGGTTTCTGGAATACTTACCGTTGGAAAAATACTGTTGGACCCAAAGAACAACGTAAACCCTTGAAAAACACTTGGGGTTATCATCAATCAATGTCAATCGGATATTTTGAATATTTCCAATTTTGCGAAGACCTTGGAATGCAGCCCGTTCCGATTTTGCCTTGCGGTGTAAGTTGTCAGGGTACTAACGGTGGTTGGAATATGTGGCCGACACAGGCTCAAGATGCCTGCCCGATGTCAGATATGGACGAATGGACACAAGACGCTCTCGACCTTATCGAATGGGCTAACGGCGATGTTAATACCAAATGGGGAAAAGTTCGTGCCGATGCAGGCCATCCAAAACCGTTCAACCTCAAATATTTAGGAATTGGAAACGAGGAAAAAATCACTCCCGAATTTGAAGAACGTTTCAAATATATGTACGACAAAATCACGGCTAAATATCCTGATATTGTGATTGTTGGTACAGCAGGCCCGGGTTCTCACAAAGGCAATCCTGACTACGACGAGGGTTGGAAATTTGCTGAAAAAATCGGTCTTCCTATTCTCGACGAACACTATTACGAACAAAGAGATTATTTCTTGACATCACGTCAGTATGATAGTTATCCGAGAAATCGCAAAACCAAAGTTTATTTGGGCGAATATGCCTCAAAAGACAAAAAACTTATCGACGCTCTTGCAGAAGGACTTTATCTTTTGCACGTAGAAAAGAATGGCGATGTAGTTGTCATGACATCATACGCCCCCTTATTCGCACGTAAAAATGCAACAAATTGGAATCCCGATTTGATTTATTTTGACAACGAAAAGCCTTATCTTACATGTAGTTACTATGTTCAGCAGATGTTCGGACAATCCTCTGGCGACTATTACTACGGCGATTGCGTAACATTCAACCGCAAAAACGATAATCTTCTTGGTCAATCAGTGGTTTTTGACAGCAAGTCGAAAAAACTTTACGTAAAAATCTGTAATGCAAGCAGCGAAACCGCTCAAGCAAACATTGATTTAACTAAGTTTAAAATCAAAGGCAATGCTGAAAAAACCGTAATTTCCGGCAATCCTATGGACGAGAACAACTACGAAAAACAGCCAATCGTTCCGATTACCGAAAACGTATTGCTCAAAGCAAAAGGCGTAGAAAAAATTGAACCATACTCAATTACAATGTGGACAATTCAGTTGTAATTTTCAAATAACTTTTTAGTTTAAAAGAGGTTGTACAAAACATTGAAGTACAACCTCTTTTTTTATTCTGATAATTCAGTATTTTTATATATTTGTACCATCAAACTAAAAAAACTTTTTCAAAAAAAAGAAATGTCACTCAAACAACTTTTCATCAAAATAATGCCGTTTGTAAAGCCTTACAAATGGCTTGTCGTTTTAACATTGGTTATGACATTTATCGGGTCGTTGGCAGCACAAGTAAATGCCGTAGTGCTTGATAAAACCGTAGATGAAGTAAACCGACTATTGCACCTCGAACATTTTCAGTGGAGTCAGGCATCATACGTTATGGTGGTGATTTCGGCGATTCTGCTTGGCAAAGAGCTTTTGGTACTGCTTATCAATTTCGTTCAAAAATACTACGGTGAAAGAATTAAAGTATTGATTTCTCAAGACTTAGCGGCAGCCGTAATAAAAAGAGTATTAACTTTTAAAGTGGCGTTTTTCACTCGCGACGAAAACAAGCCGGGCAAAGTTCAAACACGAATTGATCGCGGTGTTGATTTTATCACGATGACAATAAAAAACTTTTTCATCGACATTCTGCCTCTCGGCACAAGTGCGGTTTTGGCGTTGGTATTGATGTTTGCCGCAAATTTTTACGTTGGGCTGACGGCATTGGTAATTGTTCCTATCTACTTTTATGTTACCTACTTACAAGCCGGAAAACTCAAAAATTGGCGCACCAATATGCGAAACTACCGCGAGGCCAAAAGCAACGGCATTATGAATATTCTCCAAAGCATCAACGTAATAAAATCCTTCAACAGAGAAGAAATCGAATACAACAAACAGACTAATGTTATCAACAAGCTAACAGACAATCAGTTGAGCACACGCAAATATAGTTTTATTTACGACGGTATCAAGACGTTTGTAGAGCAAATCGGTACGGTTTTCATTATTATTTTAACAGCCTATCTTGTTTTAACAGACTATCCGGGCATGACAATCGGCAAAATTATGTATCACGTAATGCTTTTTGCAAACGTTACCGCACCAATACGTCAGCTTCACCGCATTTACGACGATGTAAACGAGGCTTTGATATATTCTGAAGGCTATTTTGATATACTTGAGGCTAAAGACAGCGAGGAGCAAAGCGGCAGTTACCGTCCTGAAAAAGTGCGCGGCGATATAGAGATTTCGCACGTTGATTTCACTTATCCCAACGGTTGCAAGGCGTTAACAGATATTAGCATGACAATACCGCACGGCAAAATCACAGCGTTTGTAGGACTCTCAGGTGCAGGCAAAAGTACCGTTGTAAATCTCCTTGATAAGTTTTACGAACCCCAAAGCGGAACTATTAAAATTGACGGCGTAGACATCCGCGAATGGAACACAGAATATCTCAGAGAAAACATCGGTCTTGTGTTGCAGAAAAATCACATTTTTGACGGCACTGTGGAAGAAAATATCCGTTACGGACGCCCAGAAGCCACATTTGAAGAAGTTTGCGAGGCTGCCAAAAAAGCTTACATCTACGACATGATAGAAAAAATGCCCGAAGGTTTCAACACCAACGCAGCAGACCTTTCCGGCGGACAACAACAGCGCATCGCCATAGCCCGTATGTTTTTGAAAAATCCACCGATTATCTTCCTTGACGAGCCTACGGCAAGTCTTGATGCCATTGCCACCGAGCAAATCAAAAATGCCATCGATGCTATCAAACAAAACCGCACCGTGGTAATAATTTCACATTCAATATCTCAAATTATTGATTCAGAGATGATTTATGCCCTTAACAGCGGACGTGTGGAACAAGGCGGCAAACCCGAAGAGGTTTATAAACAAGGCGGAATTTACAAGAAAATTTTCGACGCCTCAGCCCGAAGCCTCAATATTGATAAGATTGTTAAAATGACGGAAGGATAATTTTTCTCTCGTTAATTCATAATAAAAACCTCAACTTTAAAACCCGACTTCGAGTTTTAAGTTGAGGTTTTATTTTTTATTTCAACACAGCGGTACTCGGTTTGATTTTACCGGCTTTTTTAAGTTTTGCAAATTCATCTTTAGCTTTTGAGAGTTGTTTTTGAAATGCAGCGTTAGAATGAAGTGCGGCAACAGTAGCAGCTGCCATTATGCGACCTGCCTGAACGTCTGTATCATAATGTGCGCCAACAATTTTACGGCTTTCACCTATTTCGTAACCGCGTTTTATGATTTCGTTTTGATGTTCGGGATTGATTTCAGCAAGGATTAACGCCGCAGCAAATCCGTAGCAACTATGTCCTGAAGGATATGAACCACTGTTACGCATGTGGTCTTCGTTGTCGGGAGTGCTTGTATTATCATTGAAAAATACAAAAGGACGAATTCTTTTATAATAATTTTTGGCCTTTTTGGGGGCAATTCCACCTGCATCACGACCAATTGAACGCACAAGCGTAAAAATTTCAGGAGTGTTTTCTAATGTGATTTGAGTACCGAAAACCTCACCAAAAGCATTGTTCATACCTTGAAGACCATCAAGAGTAGCGTCAGTGATAGCTTTTTCGCCGCGCTCGGTATTACGGATACTTTTGCCCCAATAATACTGATATTGGTCGTTAAGAAACTGAACACTATTGAACTCAGGATATACAGGCAAAATATAAAGACTATTAGGAACTTCCTCAACCTTCAGATATTCCTGCTGAACGACATCGGTTTTACCGGGAATTGAATTGTTTTGAGCTGATGCACCTGCAACAGAAGCTAACAAGAGCATCGAAAATAATATCTTTCTCATGTTTTTTTAATTTTGTAATTGTTAATGGTGCAAAGATAGTATTTCTTTTGTTAAATACAACAAATCTTTTTTCATTCATAAAATTAAACTATCACCAAAATAAAAAGTCAAAAATAGAAATTTTTTCAAAAAAAAGACTCGAAACATGAACAAGATTTTAACGTTTGCAACTTGCGCCCTTCTCGCTGTGGGTATTAACAGTTGCTGCAACAAAAACAGTTGCGAAAAAAATCAATCTGGCACATCATGCCTTGAAGTTATCAAAAACCGCACAAGTATCCGTCAGTACACTGACCAACCCGTTGAAAAAGAGAAAATAGACCAACTCCTTAGAGCCGGACTTGCAGCCCCCTCTGCCATGAACAAACAGCCGTGGAAAATTGTTGCTCTTACCAACAAAGAAAAAATCAAGGAACTCGCAGATTCAACCGGCAAACCGCCAATCGCAAAATCAACACTTACGATAATTGTTTGCGGTGATATGACAAAAACTTCCGGCAACGCTGACGACCTTTGGTGGAGTGAAGATTGCGGAGCTGTTACAGAAAACGTTCTTTTAGCAGCCACGGCACAAGGTCTTGGAGCTGTTTGGTGCGGCACTTGGCCCGATCCAAACCGTTACAACAAAGCACGTCAAGTACTCGGACTTCCTGAAAACCTTGTCCCCTACTCTATGATTGCAATCGGTTATCCCGGCGAAAACCCGACTCCGAAAGATAAATTCACAGAAGATAATATCATCAGAATAGAATAAAATTTTTAATTTTTAATTAAAAAAAAAATGGGCATTTTTAAAAAAAACGCCCATTTTTTTATTCTATCTTTTTCCTAAACTTTCCGCTGCTAATACCAAAAACATATAATTGGTAGACCCGCCACCAATTACGTATTCTGTTTGTTGCCAAAGATAAGGAAACTTTAAAAGTTCAGGAAAGTCAGGGCGAATCAAACCCGTACCCGAAACCACACCGCCCGGAATGTACGACCAGTCAGCACGATTTAATCCATAACCTACCGTCGCAGACTCCGCTCCTACTCCAGAGGCAAATGACGCACGGTTTAAACCCGGATGACAACCCAAAACAAAATTCAAAGCATCAAAAACAGGTTGCGGAGAAAAAATTTCAGGATATTGAGCGGCAAGAAAATAATGTTTTACGCCAAAACTTTGAATATCCCAACCCGCGCCCCAAATATTAGGACGATACGGCACTCCGTAAGGATTCTCCGTCGTAGAGACTTTTAGTTTTTCATTATAACCGCTTAAAGCCAAACGAAAAGCCTTTGAAAACGCTTTATAACGTTTGTCAGTCTGCTTAGAACAATATTTTTCGATTCTCGCCAAATACCAACCGCAAAAACCGATATATTTATCAAGCGAATCGGTAAGCGTTACGATTTTGTCCAAATACTCTTTGTTTTCAGTGGAAATAAAAAGTTCCGCACAAGCCTGAACCTTTGCAAACAAGGCAAAACCCGTAACGTTTTTGTTCTGATTATAAACATCTTGCGCAATTTCCAAACAACGTCTTGACAAGGTATCGTTAAACCCTTTCAAAGTACGGTAAGAGGCAGCAAGACAAGAGGCCGTAGAAAGTTCTCTAAAAGGATTTTTCTCGGTATAAACTCTGCGGTCATCATTGTTGCCGCAAATATTATCCGTCATGGCTGAAGCATCACCGAGCAAAACATATTGACGTAAATTATTACAAATAATACCTCTATAAAGCCGGCCTAACGCATTATAACCGGCAACAATACTCAACGCACCGTTTTCAATTTGTTGAAGAATATCGTTTTTACCATCGCCTTGATGAATCTCCACAACACGATTTTGCCAATCAATAGCGGTAACGTCGATTTCGGGTTTAAAACATTCGTAAGCAAGTGAAAGATTATAACATTCATTGGCTTGCGATTCTATTCTGAGGTCAAAATCGCCGGCATCATGCCAACCACCGACGTTAATTTTTTTAGGACTATCGGGAACAAGACCCGGAAAACTTTCCTTCTGGTCATAACCGTCAAAAAGATTTCCCTTCTCAGCCACAAGTGCATCGTCTAAATGACAGGCATCATGCCAAACTCTGTATTTTTCGTTTACTCTGACATGACACATCTGAACCGGCAAAAAATATTCAATCACAGGTTGCCAAACTCCGCGTTCATAAACATCGTTATCTATCTTAAAAACAACGGATTGAGAATCTTTATAAATGATTTTGTAAAGTCCCGGTTGAGTAATTTTAGAGAAATCAAATGTCAAATAATTATAACGCAAAAATTTGCCCCAAACTTTCGGTTCTTGTTTCAAGACGATTTCCTCGCCCTCGGCCGTAATACGATAAAGAACAGCCTCTTTGACATCAGAATCGCGGCTGTCGGTTTCAATAATTGCGCATTTGGGTTGATTAGGCAAATAACCTACTTGCGAGGTCTGAATCACGGGAGCATAACGCCATTGACTAACGGTATTAGGTGTGATTTTCCATTTCAAGACATCGCCTTGTTTGCCAACAGGAAGTTCGCTGCGAAGCACAAACCAACCGTTATTGTGATTCAACCGTCCGTCATAAAGTTTTAAAGTAGCGAATGGTGATTCTACTGTAATTTTTTTGTACCCGT
Organism: Bacteroidales bacterium; assembly: GCA_017544805.1. GTDB lineage: Bacteria > Bacteroidota > Bacteroidia > Bacteroidales > UBA3824 > UBA3824. The sequence continues at coordinate 21,803 of JAFYDK010000015.1, forward strand.
CGTTAGGACAAAGCACAAATTTATTGCCCTCGGCGTATGGTTTTGCAACAATGTCATCGGCAATAAGAGGACTATAACCACTGCCCAAAAACTTCTGTAAATCAACGGTTGAGCCGCCTTTGCCCTCGAAATCACCTTTATATTTGAAAATTGATTGAGAGGTTTCAAGCGGAGCATTAGGTTGCTGCGGAAAAATTCCTGATTTATTGTCCATTAACCACGGCTGACCAAACAATTCTCCGGGAAAAAATTCAAGATTAAAACCAACTTTTCCTTTATACTTTTCAGGAATCGGTCTGTCAATATTAACAGTAACCTCAACGGCAGAGCCTAAAGCCTTGGTCTCAACAGTGTAATAAAACACCAAATCGGGATAAACCATAGGATTAAAACCCTTTAAATGCCGGCTCGTATCAGGGAAACACATTTTAGCGGTTATAACATTGTCAGAAACCTTTCTGTCGATTTTCTTTGGAACGGGTTGCCACTGACCGGGAGTAGGTTCGAGCCTGAGGTCGCCGTTTGTTGCTAAACGCTTACCGTTCATAATGATACACACGCCGCCCTGATGTCCTTCGGGATAATAATCATCAAAACAAGCGATGTCCACACCGTAATTATTAAAACAGCCCGCCTCGTTAATTTTAAATTCTTGGGCATTAACATTCAATGAATTAAAGATTAATGCCGATAATGCTGATAAAATAAATCTTTTCATAATATGGTAATTTTTTTAGGCGGGCAATTTAGAAATAAAAAATCGAAACTACAAGCATAAAAAAAAGCGGAATTAGTTATAACTCCGCTTTTCATATCTTAAAATCTTTCAAGAAAAAAAATTAGTTGAAATCGTAAACGTCAGATACTTTGTCGATGACATAAACCGTAAAACAACCTTTCACAACTTCCGGTCCGCCTTCTTGAGGAACTTCTTTCTTTACAGTACCTGTCATATTACCGTAATCGTCATAAGTGTATTCCTCGATGTATTTAACGCTGTTTTTAATTTCAATCATAATTTTTACACTCGTAGATTGTGCGGGCGCAAAGTCAAAAAACGGGTGAACGTACTGATTCTTCTCATTAAGATAATCCTGAAGACAAGTCGTACCCTTTTTGGGCTCGTTACCTTCCTCCAACTTACCAGGCAAATCAATAATCGTTTGATTAGAGTTCAAATCAACGATTTTTACCTGAACCTCGTTGTTGAAAACGGGCGATGCAAAAAACTGCAATCTGTATTCATTACCTTTGGTAAGTGGTAATACAAATTCATATTTTTTGCCGGAAAAACAAGTAGCACTTTTTGATGCGGTATTGTATCTCCAAGGCTTTTCAGCTTTTCTAAAACTCAAAAAATCTGCACAATTTTGCGCCTGTGCTGCTATCGGCAGCAATGCTGATATTGCTAAACCGAGTATTATGTTTCTTAACCTTTTCATATTCTCTCAATATTGTTTTCCTATAAAACGCCGCAATTGTTTTATTATTTTATATTTAAGCGTTTTTTTTACTTGTTGGTGATAAGTGCTGTTCTGATCTCGGCCATTCTCTTTTTTAACAAGTTGAAATTCTCTTCGCTGATTTCAATTTTCTTGCCGCCGCCGATAACTATTGCTCCATCGCTTGTGGTAGTATTTGAGGTTTGCTCCGTAAATACAACCGATAATTTGTTGTAAGCCTCTTCCAAAGGTTTCAACTGATTGATAGTCTCTTCGATGCCCGGACGAGACTTGTATTGTCCAAGATATGCCATAAGACTTTCAAAAACGTTTTTCTCGTCAGCTATCTGCTGAATGTTGAGATCCGTATCAGAAAAACTTTCAATAGAGTTTGTTATAATATACATACATTCGAGCCAACCGCCTGCCGAAATTTGAGCTATCGTAGCGTTTTTGCCTTGAGATTCAAGTGCTTTTTTGATGTCGATATAAGTATCGTTAGCAATAGCTTTAAGAGAATCTTTGTCTTCGATGTGTTGGTCTACTCTTGAAGAAAGTTTCTGATTGAAAACGGCTTCCAAACCCAATTTTGAAGAAAGCTCTTTAAGAGTTTTAAGATATTTTGCAGCATCCTGATACTGACCGTTTACAGCGCAGTATGCCATATCGGCACAATAAACGCCGAAATTTACTTCCTGAGATTTGCTGTCTTGATAATTACCTGCGTTTTCGCTCGGATTGAGCAATTGTGAAGAAAATTTCAATTTTTCTGCCGAAAACGCAAAAATATCTTCAGGAGAAGGCAAAAGATAGAAAGTAGTAGGCTCTTCTACTTGCGCAAATCCGGATTCCTCCTGACCTTGGTTTTGATTTTTATTTTCGCTGCCGCTTCCCGAGCAAGCTTGCAAACTAAGTAAGGCACTTGCAGCTGCTACCATGCCGAATGCTTTGTAATTAAATTTCATAATTTTTGATAAATTTAAAATTTGAGTTATTTGATTAAACTTCATTGTATTAAATAAGTTTACTTTCACTATTGCTTTTAGTCCATATAAGTTTTTTGCCGAATCCGAAACGGTTGTCCGTCATCTTCAAAAAATCTATTTCAAGGCTCAAATATTCGCCCGGAACAGCTACGGCATAGGGAAACCTTTTAAGATAAATTTTCTTAATATCATCAAAAAAATTGCCCGTATGTTTTACGGCTAAAGCTGTGAATTGTAATCCCTGAATTTTGCCGATTTCATCAGTTTCCAAAACAACAGAACCTGCAACAAAAGGATTTTCAGCGATTTCCAAAGCATGACGCGTAGAATCGCTGCCTTTTATCACAAAAATGTTTTGTTTTTCGTCGTATGCGTAATAACAATTGCAACAATACGGACGGTTGCCGCAAGAGGTTGCAAGAGTTAATACATGATGTGAGTTAATAAACTCAACAATTCTTTTGTCAATGATGTCAGCCATCGTCTCTCTTTTTTCAAACCACAAACGTAATTTTTATTCTCAAATATTTGGTTTAAAATATCTTTAACAAAACAATAATTTTATTCATCACCAAAAGGAATACCAGTTTCTTTGTAATCAGTGCGCACTACTTTGAATTCGGTGCGGCGGTTAAGCTGATGACATATTTCCTTATCTTGATTATTTTCAAGACGGTTGATGAAATTTTCGTCAAGAACATCGCCTTCTTTGAGGAAGGGATATTTTCCTGCTATTTTTTTGCTGACTTTCAACGGGTTAGTCTCGCCCATACCTCTTGTGGCAAGTCTATCCTCGCTGATTCCGCGGCTTATAAGGTAATTGACAACGGACTGCGCTCTAGCTTGTGAAAGTTCCATATTAGCATCATCAGAACCTCTAAAGTCGGTATTAGCTCTAAGCTCTATCGTAATGGTATTATTTACGTTGAGAATATCAACCAACAAATCAAGCGATACTTTTGATTCCTCTCTCAAAGTTGCTTGATTGAAATCGTATTCGATATTTTCAATTTCAATAACGTTAGCAAGGGGAGTCATCAAAATTTCAAGATGCAAAACGGTATTTTCAGTAAGACCTCTTGTTGTTTCTTTTCCGATGCCCTTGAGGTAGCCCGGCTTTTCGGTTATAAACATATAATCATTGTTTTCTGTTAATTGAAAACGGAATTTACCGGCATTATCGGTTTTGCCCTCGAGTTGAGTACCGTCAGTAGAAGTCATTTTGACCTTAGCATCGGTAACAACAACGGTTGTTTCTTCGTTTTTAACTATGCCTTCGATGCTGACTTGAATCGGAGGAAGATAAAATCCCCAAATATCATCGCTCCTTGAGCCTTCACGGTTAGAAGAGAAATATCCTCTTTTAAAAGTTTTGAAAAAGCGTATTCCATAATCATCGGCTGAGGAGTTAATAGGATATTTCATGTTCTCGCACAAATCCTTTCCGTCTTTGTTGTAACATCTAAAAATATCCAAACCGCCCATTCCGCCTCTACCGTTAGAGGAGAAATACAAACTTCCATCGTATGCTGCAAAAGGAAAGACCTCATCGCTTTTTGTATTAACAAGAGAACCTAAATTTTGCGGACTTGACCAAGAATTTTTGCCGGTTCTGGTTGCCTTCCAAATATCTCTGCCGCCCAAACCGCCTTTAGCATCGGACGAGAAATACAAAGTCTTGCCATCGGGCGAAAGACAAGGATGACCCACTGAAACGCTACTATCAGCAAAAAGTACAACTTCTTCGGGATTGCCCCAACGGTTTTCTTCAAATTGTGAAACATAAATTTTACAACCTAAAGACTGACCTTTGTAATTTTTGCACGAGGTATAATACATAGTATTTCCGTCCTCTGTTACAAAAGGTGCGCCTTCGTCAAAAGGAGTATTAACTGCGCCTTCCACTGGTACGGGAAGCGACCATTTGCCTTTCTTATCCTTTGACGAATAGAATATGTCGGTGTAATAAAATCCTGAATTAGCATTTTTCTCGTTGCCGGTTGCTGCCTCTCTGGCCGAGGTGTAATAAATTTCGGTACTATCGGAGCCGAACGAAGGCGAAAAATCAGCCTCCTTATCGTTGAGCCAACGGGCATTCCAAACCTCATAACGGGTCGGAGTTTTTATCCATTTCAATGAGGTTTCACAATCCTTTACGCCTTGTTCGCCTCTTGGGTCTTCGGGCATAAGGTCTTGAAACGAACTGTAAAGTGATGAAGCATCCTCATAATTGCCTTTCATTTTCATTGCATCGGCCAAATAGAGGGTTGCAAGCGGATTGGAATATTTCGCCTGAACAGCCTTTCTATACCATTTTTCTGCATTACGAGCATCGCTCAAATTTCTGCTACATTCTCCAATATAAAAAGAAACCTGCCCTTTTGTAGGCCTGTCTTTGATCTTCGGGAAATATTTTATCAGCATTTCACGACATTTCGTGTATTCGCCGCTATTGTAATAAGTCAGAGCCTTATCTACTTTTTTGTTTTGTGCAAAAGACGGTAACGCCGCAAATGCAGCTACCGTCAACGCCGTTGCTAAAATCAAATTCCGCATTTCACAATCTTTTTTATAGTATGTTTCTAAAAAAATAATCAGCAAATATTGTGTTTTTTTTTATCTTTAGAAAATATTTTTTTACTTTTTTTTAACGAATAAACGTTTTTTTCAAAAAAAAATATTTACTTCGCATTTGTAAAATGTTCGTTATTCAAATCACATTAACAATGCTGAAAAAACTATTTTTTGCCGCCTTAATACTGATTATTAACGTCTATAACGCTAATTCTCAAGCTATTGAACTCGATTATGGCGACATGGCCAATATCGGCGACGGATTCATATATGCCGTAAAACATTTTAAGAATTCTGAAATGACGGTTTCAAAACTCGATGCTATGAACTGGGATATTTCCGGTTTTGAGCCCGAAAGTTTTGATACTGTGAGATTCTATTCCAAAAATCGCAGTCGCTACGGCAATTTGTTTCCTAATGCAGAGATACTCAAATTTCAAACCAAAAAAAATATGGAATTTCTCACCGTGGATTCTTCCAAAATAAAAATGCACGGAATTATCAACGATTATTTAGGATTGAAAGCCACCGTCGTACTTGTTTTTCCGACGGAACTCGCACTTTATAAATTTCCTATCAAAGTAGGTAGTTATTTGAATGACAGCATTTCTAAAAAGTTTGTTTCAAGTTACGGTTTAAAACAATATGCCGATTCCGTACGCATAGACCTCGACATGAGCAATTATTCCGAATTCGATACCTCAGGCATCATAAAAACTCCCATGGATTCTTACAACACAATCCGAGAAAAAAATACCGTTTACAAAAAAATTGTTGCATACAAAAATTCGCGTTTAATGGGTTGGATGCCCGCGCCTGAATTTTCGAGCAAAACGAATCAGATTTTTTACCGTTGGTTTTCTAAAAAATGCGGAATAGCCGTCATGGAAGCCGAAGCGGATGCAAACGGCAATATCACGACAATACGTTATCAATACCGTCAACCGATGGAAGTGAGTTTGGAAAAAACTGACGTTAATTGCAAAGGCAAAAATACGGGTTCAATTCAGGTTTTGGTCTCGGGCGGAACACCCGATTATAAATTCCGATGGTCGAACGGAAAACGCGGCAGAAAACTTGACAGTCTGAAAGCAGGCGTTTATTCCGTAGAAGTAACAGACAGTAAGGGAACTAAAATTACTAAATCCATAGAAATCACCGAACCCAATGAAGAGTTAAAACTAAAAATTCAAAGCCGCAACATCCGCTGTTACGGCGAACACGATGCAACGTTAAAAGCCGTGGTAACGGGCGGAACAAAACCATATTACATTGTTTGGTCTGATGATACCGAAGCCGAAGAAATTTCAAACAAAGGTACGGGAGTTTACGGTTGCATAATCCGTGATGCTCAACGTTGCTTTGTTTGGGACTCCGTTGAAATTACCGCGCCCGATGTTCCGTTGATGTTTTCGCCGAAAGTGGAACATTCGCTTTGCAAATCAAAACCTAAAGGCGCATTGATTTTTGATGTCAGCGGTGGCGGCAAACCTTACAAATATTTCCTCGAAGACAAAGAAACAACGGAAAAAGCAGAAAACCTTTTAGCTGGAACTTACAACATGAAAGTCATCGACAATTGGGGCTGCGAAATCTCACGCACAGCAACAATCCACGAACCAGAGAAAGAGTTAGAGGCTTTAGGCGAAGTCTCGCACGTTACTTGTTCGGGCGGAGAAAACGGTAGCATCACGATAAAACCTACGGGCGGGACTCCGGGATATAGTTTTCTTTGGAGCAACGATGCCACAACCAAAGACATTAAGAATTTATCCTCCGGCGTTTATCGCGTTAAAATTTCCGATTCACATAACTGCGCCATCGAAAAATCTTTCACGATAAACGCCCCGCAAAACATTTTGAAACTTGATTACGAAATCTCAGATGTTACTTGCAAAAACGGACACAACGGAATTATCCGCGCTAAAGGCTCAGGAGGCTCAGAGCCATACCTCATTACTTGCAACAACAAACTCAAAGGCGAAAAATTTGAAAACCTCAAAGCTGGAAACTACGATTTAAAATTAACCGATCATAATAATTGCATTATAATCGAAACCGTAATAATTTCCGAACCCGAAGAAGAAATGACGGCAGAAATCGAAACCGAAAATTCTCCGTGCAGAGGCAAAGCCTTAGGAAAAATCAGCGTTAAAGCCGAAAACGGAAAACCGCCTTACCGTTATGTTTGGGAAAACAATCAAACGGGCGAAACCCATGAAAACCTTTCAGCCGGAAATTATTCCGTAAAAGTTTATGACTCAGGAAATTGCATGGTTGAGAAAAAAGCCGTCATCACTTGGCCAGAAAAAGAACTCTCAGTAGAGGTGAAAACTCAAAAACCCTCATCAGGAAAAAGCGACGGCTCGGCAATCATTTCCGTCAGCGGCGGAGCAATGCCTTACAATGTTATCTGGGAGGACGGAAACACAGATTTGAACCGAAGAGAAATGTCAAAAGGAAAATATTCTTTTAAGGTTGAGGACAAAAACGGATGCATTATTGAAAAAAATATAGCATTTTAAAGAAAAAGTTATTAACTTTGCCCGCAAGAAAAAAAATTTAACTGGTATGGAATTAATTTTTGCGACAGGCAACAGCAACAAAATTGCAGAAGCCCAAGCGATTATAAAAAATCATAAAATACTTTCACTCAAGGACATAAACTGTTTTGAGGACATTCCCGAAACGCATGAGACAATTTACGAAAACGCTTTGGAAAAGGCAGAGTACATTTGGAAAAAATACGGAAAAAGTTGTTTTTCGGACGATACGGGACTTGAAGTAGAAGCATTAGGAGGCAAACCAGGCGTATACTCCGCACGTTATGCCGGTCAGGATAAAAACCCTGAAAAAAATATGGACAAACTTTTAGAAGAATTGGAAGGAAAAACAAACCGCAAAGCACAGTTTCATACTGAAGTTGTTTTGATTTTAGAAGGAAAAGTTTACAGCTTCCAAGGTTTTGTTCACGGTGTTATAACAAATGAAAAACGCGGTAGTCACGGATTTGGTTACGACCCGATATTCCTACCCGAGGGTTTCAACAAGACGTTAGCAGAACTTAGTTCTGAAGAAAAAAATAAAATTTCACACAGAGGCATGGCTTTAGAAAAAATGGGTCGGTTTTTGTGGGAGTATTAATTCATAAAAAATTAAGAGAAAATGAGGAACTTTTCAATACTTTGCGTTGATGATAATCCTGTAAATCTGCAACTTTTGGATAGAGCATTCTTTGATGAAGGGTATATCGTATATATAGCTAAATCAGGACAGCAGGCAATAGAAATTGCAAAAGAAAAAATCCCGGATTTGATACTTTTGGATATTGCAATGCCCGGTATGGATGGTTTTGCCGTTTTGCAAGAGTTAAGATCAATACCCGAAACCTCTGATATTATCGTAATTTTTGTTACAGCAATCGACGAAAACGAAGAAATGATAAGAGGACTTTCGCTCGGTGCGGTAGATTATGTGGTAAAACCTATAGATTTCAAGGAATTTTTACCAAAAGTTAGCAACATCTTACAATTAAAAGCGCAAAACGAAATCTTAAACAAAGAAAAGAACGCAGCTCAAAATATAATGAAAGTTCAGACTAAACTTTATACTTTTACTTTAGATGAACTCATTAACAAATTAACTAACAATGGCAACGCGTTAGAAAAACTTTCCGAAGAAATTTCCAATACAACCATTAAGACGGAGATAGAAAAAATCAAAACCGATAATGCTTTTGTATTAAACCGTTTGGAAAAACTTGAAATGCGCTCCAAAATTATCAACAACTCCGTCACGGCAAATTATTCTAAATTCGACCTTGATTTGTTGATAAAAGCAGCCGTAGGAATTTACGCTCCTTTGGCAAAACAAAAATCTGTAACAATGATTTACGAGAATCCGGGCAATCATATCGTTTATGCCGACAGAAAACTTATTGAGGTTACAATTGACAATCTGCTCTCTAATGCGGTTAAATTTACACCTCACGGAGGCGATATTATAATTGATGCTTCTGATTATCCGGAAAACCCCAAAATATATACTCAAGTAACTGTTTACGACACGGGCTCGGGACTCTCGCCGGAACAAGTGTCAACAATTTTCAGCGACGAAAACTTCGTGAAAGACGAAAACGGCAAAAACGGTTTAGGACTTGGTATCGCATATCATTTCGTAAAACTTTGTAAAGGTAAAATCTGGGTGGAATCAATGCCGGGAATCGGTAGCGATTTCAAATTCATAATTCCCAAATCAGAAATATAACTTCTTGAATTTCAATTTTTTAAGAAAAAACACAAAAAAAGTCGTTTTATTTTTGGTAAAATATTAAAAAAAAACTATTATCTTTGCAGACTAAAATAGTTTTTACAAAGAAATCTTAACTTTATGGAGAAGAAAAAAATTTTATTTGTTTCACAAGAAATAACGCCCTATTTGCCGGAAACGCAAATGTCAATAATCGGCAGATACCTTCCGCAAGGGATTCAAGAAAAGAAAAAGGAAATAAGGGCTTTCATGCCGCGTTACGGTTCTATCAACGAACGCAGGAATATGCTCCATGAAGTAATCCGTCTTTCGGGTATGAACCTCATCATTGACGATACCGATCATTCTTTGATAATAAAAGTGGCTTCGATTCAATCAGCAAGGATGCAGGTTTATTTCATCGACAATGAGGATTTTTTTCAACGCAAAGGAATCGTTACCGACAAAGACGGAAAGTATTTTGAGGACAACGATGAGAGAGCAATATTTTTTGCACGCGGAGTTTTGGAAACGGTAAAAAAATTGCGTTGGTCACCCGATTTGGTTCATTGCCATGGCTGGATTACCTCGTTAGTACCGCTTTATTTGAAAAACGCTTTCAAGGAAGACCCGCTTTTCTCGAAATCAAAAGTAGTATATTCCGTTTATAATGACGACTATCCGGGCTGTTTTCCGAAAAATTTTGCAAAGAAACTCAAAGTAGACGGTGTTCAAGAAAAAGATTTGGACGTCGTAAGAGAAACTCCCGACTTCGTAAATCTTTCAAAATTAGCAATCAATATGTCCGATGCCGTAATTTTCGGACACCCTGATATTGCCCCTGCCGTAAAAGAATACACCGAAAAATGCGGCAAACCGTACTTACAATATCACGACATGGACACATACGTTGATGCTTATTCCGATTTTTATGATATGATTTTATCGGAAGGAGCTCCTCAAGAAAACGAGAAAAAGACAAAAAGAAAATCAGCAATTTAGAGAAAGACTACATAATGAAAAACGGTTTTATTTTTGCAGCAGCCTCGTTTGTTGTGTTATCGCTTACAAACGGTTGCGACAACGAAGAAAAAATGGGTGCGGATATTATTCCCGCCTCTGATATTGCCGCAATAAAAATTATTGATACCGTTACGGTAAATGCTTATACGGAGAAAGAAAAAGCTTTAGTTTCTTCAAATCAAAATTATTTGCTTGTCGGAATGATGGAAGACCCTGTCTTCGGACAAACACAAACCTCATTCGCAGCAAAATTTTCAAATACCTCTTACGGCTCTTACAAAGATAATGCTATTGTGGACTCAGTAATTTTGAGCCTCGGATTCAATTTAAGTAATCCTTCATACGGCGATACAATAACTGAATGTAACATAGATGTTTATCCGTTAGAGAAAAAAATTTATTACGACACAACTTATTATTCTGATTTCGACATCAGCGGCTATTTATCGGAAAAACCGGTAGGAAGTTTCAAATTTTCGCCGCAAAACGCTGAAACGCTGATTAAAACGAAACTCGACGTGGAATACGGCAATAAAATTTTGCAAGCCACACGCGATACGACCTTTGACGAGAATATTTGCGGATTGTATTTTCTTCCAACAGAAGGAAATTCTATTATGAGATTCTCATATTCAAGCTCTTACACCGGCTATACGGTTTATTATCATCTGCCCGATGAAGAAGATAACCCACGCAACGTTTCGTATTCAATTGCAAACGACGATGCAAGAATCAATCTCATAAAACACGATTATTCTTCAACTACGTTTAATAATGATTTTTTCAATACTGAAACGGAAAATCAATACGCTTATCTTCAATCGCTTGTAGGAACAAAGATAAGATTGGATTTTCCGAATTTGAAAGAATTGAATAAAAACAATCTCAACGGGAAATATTATACGATTTTAAGGGCTCAACTAATTGCGCCGTTAGCGGAAAACCAAGTAAGCCAAGAAGAGAGTTTTCCTGCTATACCCTCACTCGTTTGTGTAGGCAGCATAGAGGGTGAAGATAATACTTTTTATTTTCCGGAATATTTAAAAACGCAAAACTACGTTACTACCATAGTACCGATTAGTATTGACGAAAAGAATCATCAGTATAGCATAAATTTAACGGCAAGAATTGTCGATATGCTAAAAACATACTCTTTGGGTTCAACGCCGAAATATTCTGTGTATCTCTATCCGGCAAATCCTGTTACGGATTTCAGCCGGAGCATTATTAATACTAATAAACATTCTGACAAGCCTATGCGACTTGTTGTAGAATATATAACTTACGAAAAATAATAACCATTAACATTAATTAATTTATACTAAGAAAAAACTATGTGCGGAATTGTTGGCTATATAGGAGGCAAAGAAGTTTATCCTATACTAATTGATGGTCTTAAAAGACTGGAATACAGAGGTTACGACTCTTCAGGAGTTGCAGTTTTCTGCGCAAACGTGCCTCACATTTACAAAGTAAAAGGTAAAATTTCGGATTTGGAAAGATTCATCGGTGATAATCCTAAAAAAGGAACTCTCGGAATCGGACATACCCGTTGGGCAACGCACGGCGAGCCTAACGATATAAATGCTCACCCGCATATCTCAATGAAGGGCAAATTTGTAATCGTTCACAACGGTATCATCGAAAACTATGCAACTCTGAAGAAAAAACTCGTTAATAGAGGTTATACTTTTAAATCCGAAACCGATACCGAAGTTTTGGCAAACCTCATTGAATATATTTACGAGTTCGGAAAAGTTTCAGCAACGGACGCCGTAAGATTTGCTTTGAACAAGGTTCAAGGAGCATACGGAATTGCCGTTATCTGTACTGATGAATGTGATAAATTAATTGTTGCAAGAAATTCAAGTCCTCTTGTTATCGGTGTAGGCGAAAAAGAGTTTTATGTCGGCTCCGATGCTACTCCTTTCGTTCAGTACACTAACAACGTCATCTATCTTGACAACGAAAATATGGCGGTTTTGACACGTAACGGCAAAGTCGATATTAAAACCATTAAGAACGACGTTATAAAGCCCGAAATTCAAACCGTAGACCTCAATTTTGACGAAATAGAAAAAGGCGGCTATTCACATTTTATGTTGAAAGAAATTTACGAACAGCCGAAATCCATAAGCGATACTATCCGCGGACGTGTAGATTTAACTCACAATTCTATCGTTTTAGGAGGTTTGATGCCGGTAATGTCCAAGATTATGAACGCAAGAAGAATCATAATCGTAGGCTGCGGAACAAGTTGGCACGCCGGAATTATGGGCGAATACCTTTTTGAAGAGTATTCACGCATACCCGTAGAAGTGGAATACGCCTCTGAATTCCGTTACAGAGATCCCGTTATCAATTCTGACGATGTAGTAATCGCTATCTCGCAATCCGGCGAAACGGCTGACACTTTGGCCGCCGTAAAACTCGCAAAAGAAAAAGGCGCAACAGTAATCGGTATTTGTAACGTTGTAGGTTCAAGTATTTCAAGAGAAACACACGCCGGAGTTTATACTCATGCCGGTCCTGAAATCGGTGTTGCAAGTACAAAAGCTTTTACGGCGCAAGTTATGGTTTTGGCGATGATGGCTCTCTCTATCGGAAAAGCAAAATATAATATCGCTCCCGAAATGTACATGAGCCTTTTGAACGAACTTATCACCGTTCCGCAAAAAATAGAAGAATTTTTGGAAAAACCCGACCAAGTCAAAAAAATTGCCGAACTTTACAAAAATTCGCCAAATTTCATCTATTTAGGACGCGGTTGCTATTATCCGATAGCACTTGAAGGAGCACTTAAATTAAAAGAGATAAGTTACATTCATGCAACGGGTTATCCGGCAGCAGAAATGAAACACGGACCTATCGCTTTAATTGATAACAAAATGCCTGTTGTCGTAATTGCAGCAAACCGCCGCGGTTATGACAAAATCGTAAACAACGTTCAAGAAGTAAAAGCCCGCAAAGGTATTATTATCGCTATCGTACGCGAAGGCGATGAAACAATATCAAAAATGGCTGACCACGTTATTGAAGTACCAAAATTTACGACAGCTATCGGTGCATTAATAACGATAATTCCTTTGCAACTTCTAAGTTATTACATAGCCGTAATGAGAGGTTGCAACGTTGATCAACCGAGAAATTTAGCTAAATCAGTAACAGTAGAATAATCTTTTTAAAACAAACACCATGAAAAAACTTACTAATCTGCTCCTGATGTTTTTGCTGTTATCAACAATAGCGTGTGATCCGTCAGATGACAATGAAGACAACGAGAAAGTAGAAACAGAAGAATTTTTCACTCCGGGCGACAAGAAAGTTGGTCTTGTACTCAGCGGAGGCGGAGCAAAAGGCGCAGTAGAAATCGGTGCACTCAAAGTAATAGAACGCAACAACATAAAAGTAGACTATATTTCAGGTACAAGTATAGGTTCAATAATGGGCGCGCTCTATTCTGCCGGATATACAGCTCAAGAATTGGAGGATTTTTTCTCGTCGCTTGATAAGGAAGAAGCTAAAAAAAGTTCTGTAATCAGAGAAATTGTCGGCAAATTACTGGAGGCCAAAGGCGTTTCTACATTTAGTGATTTAAAAATTCCTTTCCGCTGCGTAACCGCCGATACCAAAGAATTAAAAGAAGTTGTTCTTTCGGAAGGTTCTGTACTTGAGGCCGTTATGGCATCCTCTGCAATTCCGTACATTTACGATAACGTAAAAATCGACGGTCATACATACGTTGACGGTGGTTTTTACAACAATCTCCCCGTAGATGTTGTTTTGGATATGGGCGCAGAATACACTATCGTAGTAGACCTACGTCAAGATGGTGAATCGTTTGTACCACCGGAGTTGGAACCCGCAGTTAAGGCACTCCTCAAACTGCCGCACACCTCAGAAACAATACTCGGAGAGGCAAGGGAACTTGTTAAAGTATATTATGACACCCGCCCCGACTTAGAAAAATACGAGAACAACAAAACTCATGCTAACAATTACATACATCCCGATTTAACCGGTTTTAACGCATTGAGTTTCGGAGAGGATAATGTTAAAAAAATGGTGGAAATCGGTGAAAAAACCGCTGAAATTAAATTAATAATACCTCAAGAATAGTTTTTTTATTAATTTCCACAAAAACTTAAAAAAAATCCGGTTATACCCGCAACATTATGGATATAGCCGGATTTTTTTTTATTTTAAACCTATTTTATTTCAAACCTTTCCATTCACCTTTAATCTGCTGACATTGTGTATAAAACGAAGGACAATTATTCATTTTGTATAATCCTAATTCTTCGTCATCTTCAAACATCACAATTTCGCATTGACGCTGATGAGTATCCCAACCGCCGCCAAGGACGTACATATAGTATACCGTTCCGTATTTTGGGAAAGTCATCGGTTTGATACCGTTAGCACTGCCCTGACATTTAATCGTATAAGGCTCTGTCGGAGCATAAGAATTGGTTCTGATAGCTCCGTCCATTAATGCCGCCGGAATATAACGTTGAGAATAACTTCCGTAATTTCCGAAACGGTCTTTGAGAATATTCAAAACCGAAGATACATTGTTAGGAGTGTTAATAAGGCGGATACATTTTTCTCCGACGGTTTTGTCCCTGCCATACATCTCCATTGCCATTATCATCATTGCAGCAGTGCCGTTGATATGTTTACCGAGAAACTCCTTGTAAACTTTTTCAAATTCGGCATAATCGGAAGGAATGTTTGAAAAAACAACCTCGTTGAAATCTGAAGTCGTGATTTTATCCTTTTTAAAATCGCCCTTGACTTGATACGTATGTTCGCCGTAACGGTAAACATCGCCGTCAGAAGTTTTTTCCAAAGAAGTCGGAATTTCTGAAGCGTTAGTAAAAGCCATGCTCAAAATTGCTGCAAAAGCTATAAAAATCAAAAATAATCTTTTCATTTTTTTAGATAGTTTTAATTAGAAAATATTAGTTACTTTTGGGACAAATATAAACAATAATTATTGAAAATCTAAAAAATTATGTTTTAAATAAAAAATTGTCGTTCACTTTAAAAAAAAACGTTGACTCATATTTTTAAGTCAACGCTTTTTATGATAAAACACTCCCCGATGTACTTAATTTATATGCTGAAAAAATTCCATAATATCGTCCCATGTTTTGTACGGGGCTTGTCCAAATTGCAGAAAACCGCCCATAAACTCATTTGCACCGTTATAAATGCGGTCATCAATCAGATAATCCCCGTAATTCAAATTTTTGTGATGCGATAAAATCAAACGGCGAAATGACGGCACACCTAACCATTTTTTTACCCATTGTAATTTGTCAGACCAAGCGGACGGATTAGCAAAAGGCGCACTCGAAAGAATATACGTATCGTATTTCAACGACAATGTCCTAAACGCTTTTACCGCACTCGGCATAGGCTCAAGCCTTGAAAAATAACCCGGAATATCCCAAATATGACCTTCATATTGTTTTAACTCAGCATCCGTACATTTGTGAACCCCGTTATGAAAATCCACCAAAGTATCGTCCAAATCAATATAAAGAATTTGCCGCTGATAGTTGTTTAATTTATCGTCAATCCAATGAATCACGGGAATAACCGAATTTTGCAAAATGCTGTCGTTAAGACGGTGTTCGCCGTCAAAAGTTATTGCGTTCATATATTTTCCGGCAAACATATCAAAAGTATGAACAAGCGGATCTTTGTCGCCAAAAAGTCCGTAAACAAGTGTTCTGTGTTCCTCAACGGAAATGTTTGAAAAACTGTTTTTCATCACTTGTTTGAACTCGTCCATAATGTCCTGATTAACCCAAAACTCAGTTTGACCGTCTTGACGGGGATTGAGCCATTTTTGTTTTCCCAAGCCGTGAAGAGATTTCAATGTATCGCCAATCTGAAAGGCGGGATTAACAAGTATTCGGTAAAAACCGTATAACTGTTCGGCATAAAAACCGCCCATTGAAGTTCCGATTATTAAATCAGGCTTTTGTTCGTCGCAGATTTTATGCAACAAATCCATGGCTTGAAGCGGACTTACAGGCAAATCAGGAGCAATAATTTCGGCATTAGGCAACAAAATTCTAAGGCTTTTAACCGTTCCGCTTGCACCCGAAGAGGCAAAGCCGTGAACATACAAAATTTTTCTTCCCGACATCATTTCGGGATATTGTAAATAGTTTTGGTTTTCCATTTTTCTTCTTTTAACTACTTTCGCAAATTTAATAATAAAAGGTCAAATATACAATAAAAAAAATTTTCAGATAAAATTCTTTTTTTTACCTTTGCCCGATAGACTTTAACAAATATTAATAGAAAAATGAAAAAATTAACTGCCCTTGTCCTATCATTAGGAGCAATGATTAATACCACAGAAATCCTTGCGCAAGAAAATTATGATGAAGAAAAACACCAATACGGACTTGTATCAGAAGAGCCTGTCATAGAACATCGTGCTGACAGAGTTTTAATATTTCCGCAAAGAATGGCTCTAAACGATGACATTTCCGTCATGGATCTTTTAATGATGTTTCCGGAGGCACTCTCCCGCAATTACGAAAACCTTGATGACCGTTATGTAGTCCGCGTAGAAAACTACAATTACGAGGCTGACATAAGAATTTTTCTCTCAACCCTAAAAGCCAAATACGTTGAAAAAATTCAAGTCTGCGACAACCCCGATGTTATGAAAGGAAGAAAAAACCTCGGCGGGGTTATTGACATCAACATGGTAAGAGGCGCATTAGAAAAAGATGTTTATATCGGCGGCGAATGTAATACAAGAGGTCTTAAACATGCCCCAATCGCAAACGTAATTTACGGAAACGGAAAGACAGATGTTCTGCTTACGGCAAGTTTAACCGATGATTCCCGTTTAGGAAACTACAATGCCACCTCACGTTGCGCAGTCAAAATCAACACTGCACTCAACGAAAACCACAATTTGATGTACGATATTGCCGCTCGTTACGGACACAGCTCTTGGGATGGTTTCACAGATTCAAGATTTTACGGCGGACAAATTCAATATGACGGAATTTTCAACGAAAAAGGAACGATGCTGACAGTCTCTGCCGATGTGGAATATTACGATGACGGCTTTGTTTCACAATCATCAGAGCCACTGGCTAATTCACAACGCAACAAAGAAGTTTGGCAAGTCTATATCGTGGAGCTCAACACTCCTATTGCTGAGGGTTTGGACCTTTGCGCAGGTTGGGAAGGCGATTATGCTAACACTAATCTTAACTTCAAACAACAACTCGCTTTAAGCAACATAGAAAGACAAGACATCGCCACGGCCTTCCAATTAAAAGATTTAACTAATGATTTCGCAGTAAAAGACCGCTTTGAAACTTACAACAACGACGCTTATTTACAATTCGATTATTCCAAAGGACCTTGGTCATTTTCTGTTGGCGACCGCGTTATGTTTTTCCATTACGGTTACAAAAACGACATCAACGATACAAAAGAAAAAAATAATCCCGCCTATAATCTGGCAGTGGCAAGTGCCATTCTAAAACCCAATTATCACCATCAAATTCAAGGAGCATATTACAGACGTTTTGTAACGCCTAACTCTTACGATACTCACAATTATCTGCATTTTGATACTGACGGCAAAAGCATTACAACAGGAAATCCTAATCTTGATTATCAACCGGCTGACGTTTACCGCGTTTCGTACACTTATACCTGTCAAAAAATATGGGCTTCGATTATCGGACGCTATATTGATACTCATGATATTGTTATCGACACGGAAAATACTTTCAAAGACATTCCCGTTGCAACATGGACAAACGACAAAGCCTCTTGCGGCATTACCAATATCGACGCGAGCCTTACATTTACGCAAGGAGCTTTAACACTTGTTTGCGGCGGAAGTTTCTACAACAAGAATTATCACAAAGAAAATCTTTCATACGGTTATGCACGTCTTGCTCCGTCATTACGCTTACCCGGAAAATGGAAATTTGAGGCTCAAGCACTTTGGTGCAGCGACAAAACTTTAGAAAAAATTACGACTGACAGCAATTTTTACGGAATGTTATCGGCACAAAAAACATTCGGAGAACATCTGAGTTTTGCAGCTCAATGGCATGATATATTTTGCGAAGATTTAAGCACAGTAAATTTTAGACTTCTATATTATTTTTAATTTTTAACTAAACACGAAATAATCATGAATCAAAAAAAATTGATTTACGCAAGTATTGCATTTTTCATTATTGCATTATTAACGGATTGTTCGTCAGATAAAGATGGCAAAGTCCGTGATTTTGAGCAACTTTCCGGGAAAAAAATAGTTGTTCAAGAAGGTACGACGTTTGATGAAATATTCAAGGAGAAGTACCCTTCGTACAACGTAACCCGAGTACCGACTTTTTTTGATATTTATAAAAAACTCGTATCAGGAGAAGCAGACTACGGTATTGACGAAGACGTTACAGCAACGGTAGTTCTTGCCGGCGGCTTGTCGATAGATACGACTTATGCTAATACACCTGCTGTTCCGATGGGTGCAATCTTCAACAAAAGCAACACAGAATTGAAAAAAAAATTCAATGAGTTTATCACGGAATTGGACAACAGCGGAAAACTCAACGAAATCCGCCAAAAATGGTTTTCAACGACAATGCCGTCCTCACTCCCCGTTCCTGAGGCTCAAACAAAATCAGGAACTCCTTTGACAATAGTCATGGAAGGAGATTATCCGCCTTTCAATTTAATGGTTGGCGATAAAATTTCGGGTTTTGAAGTAGAATTAGCCACTTTATTTGCCGACCAAATAAAACGCCCGATAAAATTTGAAAAAATGAACTTTGCTGACATTATTCCGTATATTGAAAAAGGAAAAGCCGATATGTCATTGTCGGGTTTTTCAATCACCGAAGAACGCGCTAAAATTATCGATTTTTCAAAACCCTATAATAATACTTACACACTCGTAGTTTCGCTCAGAAAAGGGAAATAAGAGGCAAAAAAGAGCCGTATTTATTACGGCTCTTTTTCTTTTCTTTTATAAATCTTTAGCTAACATAATTATTCCGGAAACTTTTTTCGGAGAATTGTTTTCCAAATAGTTCATAACATAAAAATAAGTTCCAAACAAACAATTCCCGCCATCCCATTTAAAATCAGGATTTTCAGAAGAATAAACTCTCTTACCGCTACGGGAAAAAATATCAATTCTAAAAGACTGAGGTTTGTAATTATAACTTAAATGAAACAAATCATTTTTACCGTCGCCGTTAGGAGTAAAAATATTAGGAACGTAAAGTTTTAATTCCTCAACGATTTCTCCTGGTTCGGGTTCAGGGTCTGGTTCAGGTTCCGGGTCGATATTCGGTTCAGGTTCGGGTTCAGGCTCTGGTTCGGGATTTGGTTCGGGTGTCGGATCTGTTCCCGGGTCAGGACGAGGTTCAGGTATAACATGCTTTTGTTCGTCCTTTACCTCAAACTTAACTGTCGTAATATGATTGCACCCCAAAAAGTTTTCCTCGAAATCAAAAACATACGAACCTGCTTCAAGAAATTTCAGCGACATCATACCGCTGTTCATATCGAATTTATCAACGATTTCATATTTTCCGCCGCTAATATAATTACATGAAAATTCAGACTGCTTCTTATCCGCAAAACCGCTGATAGAGAGTTTTACGGTTTCATCTTTAACAAGGCTCAAAACAACATCCTGAGCCATAGAAACGAAAGACATTAAAAGCAATAAAACAAATGCAATAACAGATTTTTTCATAAATTATTTCTTTAAGATTTCAACTATTTTCAATGGTTTCAGTATAGGAAGAATTTCCGCCTCATTGTCCTTGTCGGGAGAAAAATCGCAGAAAGAATCTTTTATTTTCGTGATTTTGTATTTTCCTTCCGCATTAGGCAGTTCGTATTCGGTTTCGGAAGTTTTAAAACTTTGTTCAGAACCGTCATCTAAAGTATAAAAAATTTCAAAAGGAGCATTACCAGAAGAAATAATTTTAAGCGGTTCACCAAAGCAGACCATAGAGTTATCAAAGCTCACGGAAGGATTTTCTTTTATTTCCAAAGAATAAACAATAGTCTCTGAAGTACATTTAGTATCGGGATTTTCGCCGTAAACGGTTATTTTTCCCTTACCTTGAGAATCAGCCCATTTTACCGAAATCTCGTTGCCAGTAATATCGTCTGATTTACTTCCGATAACAATCCCGCCCGTAACAGACCAATGATAAACAATATCATCTTCAGGGTCTTCAACAGCATAATTTTTTGTTTGAGAGGTACAAACGTTTTTCAACTTCAGTTTCAAGTCCTCCGTTTGCGAATTTGCAATGCCGAAACAAAGCATCGACAAAAATGTTAAAAGCAATTTTTTTTTCATCATACATTAATTTTTTTTAGGGTATTCACGCCTCAAAAATATATAAAAAATTCTTTAGAAAAAATACCCCAAAAGGGTAATTTTTTTAGTTTTTTTCGATGATTTTCGGAACACTAATATCGGGAAAAACTTCTATTTCATTGTTTTTTTGCGGAAAAAATTCGCACATTGCATCTTTAGCTCTCGTAATTTGATATTTACCCAGAACACATTCCAAAACATATTCTTTTTTTGATGTTTTAAAACTTTTTTCTTGACCGTCAAGAGTATAAAAAACTTCAAACGGAGCTGTACCCGAAAGAGTTATTTTTAGTGACGCTACGTTACAAACTGAAGCATTATCAAATTCAGCTCGGGCATTACAAGTCTGATAATCTTTATACCTCGAAATACGAGGAAAAAAAGAAATATCCAAACAATCCGATTGAATTATTTCTTTCAATATATTACCAGTTTCTATACCGTCAAGAACAATTATAAAATCAGCATTTTGGTAGTGTACATATAATTTACCATCAACTCCCATCGCCATTTCCCAACAACGATTACAAACTCTATCGTTTTCATTCGGCAAATCATAAACTATTTCAGGATTCTCAAGTTTAAAATCAAAATTTTCATCATATCTAAACCCTTTCAATTTATTGTCATCAATAATTAGAAAATATTTATCAGTTTTTGAAAACGCCATACTATTGAATTTGTTAGTTTCAAATCGGTGAGCTATAGAAAGTTTTCCGCTATTTTTGTCAAAATTAAGTACATATACTATATCATAAATCGTAGCAATAATTTTCGAATTATCCAAAGAATGCTCTATAACATACGAATGAGTCATCTTACTAAAAAAACCATCTAATATAACATCAGAAGTTTGCCAAAGAACACACCCGTCTGGCAAAAGTTTAAATACTTTAATTTTATCTCCACAACAAGCAATAAGAGATATAAAATTATCCAAATGAAGAATATCAATAAAAAAACTATAATAAACATCATCATATATATATTCATTTTCAAAATTACCATATTTATCAAATTTATAAACACATAATTCACCTTTTCCATTAAAATAGAATGGAACAAAAGCAATATAATATCCCCCTTGAGGTAATTTAGCACCAATCACATTTTTTACATAAGGACATTTATATGATACAATTGTTTCTCCCTTGAAATTTTTTATCATAAAACTATTTAATTTTTTGTCCGCATATCCGTAAAGAAGCATTTCGCCATTATCATCAGAAATTGTTACTGTATGACCATATAATATACCCGTAGCCATTTCCTCATTTTTATTACAAATTATTGTTGCCGGAGAAGTATTAAAATTCAAAACCGTACCACCTGGAAATAACCAATTATTATATTCCTGCGCATTAACATTCACGGAATGAAAAATGACTGCAATAAAAATTGCAGTCATAAAAAAAATATTTAGTCCGTTCATATTCACTCTATTTATATTGAGGTTCAAATACATAACGAATAGAATATCCGTACTGATTCCAATGCAGAGCGTTAATAAACGCCACGTAATTATAATCATCATTATAATCTACCTCCAAAGGAAAATGATCCGGGTCATTTGCGATTCAAGTACTAAGCCAAATATAGCCAACTTCATTTAAACCCGTATACCAACCATTTATCCAAGTATCCCAAGCCCATTTAGGCTGTTGCCCTGTATTTCTCAAACCTGCAAGAGTATGCTCACCACGCTCATAATCATAGTCGTCATCAGAACCTTCCAATCCTCCGATAAAAACATCATAATAATACAAAGGGAAATCATAATTGCCATGCCCCGGAGATAATTCATTATCATCAATTGTATAACCGTTATACGGCATATTTCCTATTCCATCACATTCTATGATATCACAGACATCTTGAAAAGAAAGAATTTTAGCCGCAACCGGCAATTTTGTATCAAATAACTTATTAGTCGGATTATCTTTATCATAAACATGTAATTTCATTGATATTTTTTTGGCAAGCGCATTAGCAGAATTCCACGTATAAAGTCTTCCGTACTTTTTAACATAGGATTCATCATCGGCATAAGCCCAACACGCAGTATCTAATTTCACATCCAAATTGTCAATCATTACATAAAAATATTTCCCTGGTTCTGATTTTCTATCAACTCTTAATACTTTATAACTATAATTTTTCTTTTTATAGGTAAATTTTATAGTATCAATAAGTTTATAATCATTCGGAAAATATTCATTTAAACTCGCATAATAGGTTGCTTCATCAACCAATATTCCTTTCGACAATGATTTTTTCCTCGGCGGAATAGATAATTTCCATTCCATTCTTTTACCATCAATAGTCAAAACGGAATCAACATTAACATAACTGCTCGTAAAATTTTCTTCAGAAATTTTTACTTCTTCCTCTTGGCACGAAATACCGCACAGTATTGCAAACATCAAAACTGCAAATGCTGAAAACAAATAATTTTTTCTCATCGTTTTTTTTAATTAAAATTTAGTAATAAAAAAACTTTCTGCGCAAAAAGTATTTTTACGGAAACTATTTATAAAAATCCGCACCCCAAAAATATATAAAAAATTCTTTAGAAAAAATACCCCAAAAGGGTAATTTTTTTATAAAAATCCAAGACATTTTTTTTACCATAAAATAAAAAAATAATATCCCGCTTTCTTTAACATCTTCCCCACCCTACTTCAATAAAAGTTTTTTCATTGAAACCAAAACAAGATATTAATTCCTCAAAAAATATTTAAAAGTTTGAATATCAATCATTTGAATCCTTATGAAAGTATTCATAAACTTTTTGAGCTTTAGACAAATCCACTACTTTATTCAGTTCTAAGAGCGATGCGGCGGAAACAGCGTTCACAGAACCGAACTCAGAAAGCAATTTTGCGATTGTTTTATCGCCGATGCCGTCAATATCCTCCAAGACGGAATGAATCATTCCTTTTGATCGTTTGTTTCTGTGAAACGTTATACAAAATCTATGAGCCTCGTCCCTTAAATGTTGAATAACCTTCAACGTCGGGGAATTCTTATCCAAATATAGCGGAATGTTATCTTCGGGGAAAAATATTTCTTCCAAACGTTTAGCAATTCCTATCAAAGCTATTTTCGGATAAAGTCCGAGAGCTTTCAAAGTTTCGTAAGCGCAACGCAACTGACCTTTACCTCCGTCCACGATTACAAGCTGTGGCAAAGGTTTACCTTCATCATGCAAACGTTTGTAACGTCTAAAAACAACTTCCCGCATCGTAGCGAAATCATCAGGACCTTCCACGGTCTTAACATTAAACAGCCTATAATCTCTTTTGTATGGTTTTCCGTTTCTAAAGACCACGCATGACGAAACAGGATTTGTACCTTGAATATTTGAATTATCAAAACATTCAATATGTCTTGGCTCAACATCGAGTTGCAAATCCTTCTGCATTGTTTTCATCAAATTATTAACGCTCTTATCAGGGTCAATCAGCGAGCGTTGTTTTTGTTGCTCGGCCATAAAAAGTTTGCAGTTTCTTTCTGACCATTCCAAGAGTTGTTTTTTATCACCTGTTTTAGGAACGGTAATTTTATAATCGTTAAAACCAAAATCAACGTCAAAAGGCAAAATCAATTCATCCGCTTTGTCGCCGATATTCAAATCAGAAAAATGAATATCCGCCATAGCGGTCAAAAGAATATCTTTTTTATCTTCATCCACCTTAGCTTTTATCTCCCTCGTAAAAGACCGCAAAATCAAACTTTGCGATACTTTCATAAAATTGACATAATAAAAATCGTCTACAGCATCATACAAAATAGAAAAAACCTCTACAGTATTCGGCACATTAACGGAGATAACATTTTTAGCATGATAAGAAATTAAAACATCATATTTCTCCTTTATTTCCTGAGCCTTTTCAAACTCCATTTTTTCGGCTAATTCCGCCATCTGAGAGCGCATCATACTGATAACTTCCGCAGTTTTACCATTAAGAATTTTTCTGACGGTCGCAATATACTCGTTATATTTTTCTTTACTAACCTGACCAATACAAGGAGCACAACAGTTTTTTATATGATAATCCAAACAAACGTCATATTTTCCATTCTTAACAAGTTGTTCTGTCATAGGCGTTCTACACGTCCTTAAATGAAACAACCTCCTAAACATATCCAAAACATTACGCATCACAACAACCGAAGTATAAGGACCAAAATACATCCCCTCCCCTGCTATTCTCTTTCTCGTAAAATAAACCCTCGGATAATCCTCGTTAGAAATACAAATCCACGGATACGTCTTATCATCCTTCAACAAAATATTATACCTCGGCTGAAACTGCTTAATCAACTTATTCTCCAACAACAAAGCATCAGTCTCCGTATCAACACAAATATGCAAAACATCAACAATATGCCTTACTAAAATAGCAGTTTTACCAACTTGATTTTTCTCACGAAAATAAGAAGAAACTCTATTTCGCAGATTTTTCGCCTTACCAACATAAATAACAGTACCGTTTTTGTCCAAAAAATTATAAACACCAGGACTAAACGGTAAAGTCTTTACTTTATATTCCAACGTATTTTTATCCATTTCTTTTAATGTTATTATCGCTCGCCGCGGGGCGTTCCCTTTTGAAAAAGGGAACCGGAAAACTTTTAGGAAACATGAATTTGGAATGCCTTTAAGGGCATTCCAAATTCATATTTCTTTAAAAGTTCTTTGGTTCTTTCTTTCAAGAAAGAACAGCCCCCGCGGCTTGAGCGGCAGTAATTACATCAACGAATTGAAAATCGTTGACATTAAATAAACCTTTATCGGTTATTTTGAGTTTAGGGATTACGGGCAGAGCCATAAACGCGAGAGTCATGAATGGAGCTGTAAGTTTGCAACCGAGGGCTTTTATTAGAATTGAGAGGCTTGAGTATTTCTGAGCTGCAGCCTGACAAGAAGTATCGGTCATAATACCTCCGATTTTGAGTTGCATATCGAAAATATTTTGACCTGTTACAACTGCGAGCCCACCTTTGTTTGAGATTATTCTATTAATACATTTAACAATAGAACTATCATCAACGCCTACGCAAATTATATTATGACTATCATGTGCAACACAGCTTCCTATTGCTCCGAATTTCAAACCAAATCCGTTAATAAAACCTATCGCGGGTTTTGAATTTAAATTATATCGGTTAAGACAAACAATTTTTAAAATATCTTTTTTTACATCAGACACTATTTTTTCGTCTTTTATCTCTAAGTTTCCCGTGAAACTTTCCGTAAAAAGTTCTTTATCTATAACTTTTATAACACGAACTTTGTCGGTTTTTGATTTAATTTCAATATCAGACGTCTTAATTTTCTTACAATTAAAATTATTTATAGGCTTGTTGTCTGTTACTTCAAAAAACTTCTTTTTGTCTTTTATGAGAGTTTTTCCATCAATAACAACCTCTAAAATGTTAAAATTTTTAATATCATCAACAATAACAAAATCCGCAGAATCGTCTTTTTGAAGTAATCCGACATTAAGATTATAATGCTTTATAGGATTAAGAGTAGCGGCTCTTAAAACATCAAAAAAATCGTACCCCTCTCCTACTAACGTTTTAACCCGCTCAAATAAATATCCTTTCATTAAATCATCAGGATGAAAATCATCACTACAAAGCATCAATTTTTCGGGTGATTCTTTGAATAAAGGAGCAAGAGCATTGAGATTTTTAGCAGCAGAACCTTCCCTAATTTGGATTTTCATGCCGTATTTTATCTTCTCTCGAGCCTCTTCTAATGTCATACATTCGTGATCGGTAGATATTCCGGCAGCAGCATATTGTTTAACTTGCGCCTCAGAAATAGCAGGAGCATGACCATCAATAGGCTTATTAAGCTCTTTTGCGGCGTTAATTTTAGCAACAACTTCCTTATCGTTATTCAAAACACCAACAAAATTCATCATTTCAGAAAGACAAACAACATTGTCCTTCTTTAAAAGTTTTTTCACACTTTCAGCATTAAGTATTGCTCCTGAAGTTTCAAAACTTGTAGAAGGCACACATGAAGGCACCCCGAAAAATATTTTCATCGGTGAAAGTGCGGCATCTTTTAGCATAAAATTAAAGCCGTCTTCACCGCATACATTTGAGATTTCATGAGGATCTGTAACAACGGCAACAACGCCGTGCTGCAATGCCACCTCAGCGAAACGTTGCGGTGTTACCATACTACTCTCAATATGAATATGAGAATCCACAAGACCGGGCAATATAAACTTAGAAGATTGCACATCGCATTTTTCTATCTTTTTTATAACTCCGTCCTCAACAAAAATCTTTCCCTGAAAGATTTCTTTATTCACAACATCAACAATATTTCCACTATACTCCATCACAATTGCCTCCATTTTTTTTAAAGTTTCTATTCACAAAACCAACACCATCAAAACAAAAAGTGTAAATATAAAATTCTTTTTCTCTCAAAAGAAAAATTTATCGTCCTAAATATATCAAAAGCGTATTGATATCAGCAGGGCTAACACCGGGAATTCTTGAAGCCTGACCAATCGTTTTCGGCTTAATACGTGCTAATTTTTGACGACATTCCGTTGATAAAGAAAGTATAGAAGCAAAATCCAAACCATCAGGTATTGTTACATAATCCAAACGGGATAATTTTTCAGCGGTTGCCTCTTCCCTGTCAATATAACCCTGATACTTAATTTTTATTTCCGCAGACTCTATTTCGTATCTATCAAAACGCTTCAAAAACGGAAATAAATCTTTTAATTCTTCCAAATTAACTTCCGTTCTCAAAATTATCGCACTCAATTTATTACCTTGAGTGAGCGGTTTTCCACCTTTTTGTTGGATATAACCATTAATTCTATCACAAGAAACAGAAGTATTTTTACAATATTCCAATATTTTTTCAACATTTTGTTTCTTATTTTGATAGAAATCATAACGTTCTTTATCAGCCAACCCAAGACCAAAACCCTTCTCAGTAAGCCTTTCATCAGCATTATCTTGCCTTAAAAGTATACGATATTCCGATCTCGAAGTAAACATCCTATAAGGCTCATCAACACCTTTAGTCACTAAGTCATCAATTAAAACACCAATATAAGCATCTTTCCTTGACAAAATAAACTCTTTGTTTCCCGTGAAACTTAGTGCAGCATTCAATCCTGCCATCAAACCTTGACACGCTGCTTCCTCGTAACCAGTTGTTCCGTTTACTTGTCCAGCAAAATAAACGCCCTTAATTACCTTTGACTCTAATGTATGATACAGCTGTGTAGGATCAAAATAGTCGTATTCTATAGCATAACCCGGACGGAAAATTTTCGCTTTTTCCAAGCCCGGAATAAGTCTAATTGCAGCATACTGAACTTCAAATGGTAATGAAGAAGAAAATCCGTTAAGATAATACTCACACGTATCAGTACCCTCCGGCTCTAAAAAAACAGGATGTGATTGTTTGTCAGCAAAGGTAACGATTTTTGTTTCCACTGACGGGCAATATCTCGGTCCTGTAGATTTTATAGTACCATTAAACAAGGGAGAGCGATCAAAACCCTTACGTAATTCATCATGAACCTTAGGATTAGTATAAGAAATATAACATTTTCTCTGTGGCAAACGTTCAATTTTATGTGCCATAAACGAGAAAGAATCGGGATTTTCATCACCATCTTGAGGTGTCATCGCCGAAAAATCTATCGTTCTACCGTCAATTCTCGCAGGTGTACCAGTCTTCATCCTCGAGGTTTTAACACCCGCTTTAAGCAAAGCTTCAGTTAAACCACGAGCAGGAATCTCCCCTATCCTACCGCCGACAGCTTGATTTTCGCCAACGTGCATCAATCCATTTAAGAATGTTCCTGCTGTAATAACAACCTTTTTACATTTAAATTTCACACCAAAAACTGTTTCAACGCCTTGAATTTCGCCATTTTCAACTTCAATATTTTTGACCGTATCTTGCCAAAAATATAAATTCGGTACTTTTTCAAGCAACATTCTCCAATTAATCGAGAACTTCGTTCTATCACATTGCGACCTCGGCGACCACATTGCAGGACCTTTTGAGCGGTTCAACATTCTAAATTGTATCGAACTCATATCCGTAACAACACCCGTTAAACCACCAAGAGCATCAATTTCACGTACAATTTGCCCTTTAGCAATACCACCAATAGCAGGATTACAAGACATCTGAGCAAATTTTGTCATATCCATCGTAATAAGCAAGGTCTTAACACCAAGCCTTGCAGCAGCATACGCAGCCTCACAGCCTGCATGTCCCGCACCAACAACGATTATATCATATTCTTCAATCATCATTTTCTAAACTTCTTCTCAAAAATATCAATATAAAAATCTTCTTTCTTATGAATTTCTTCCTCCAATTCATCAGTTACATCATCATAACCTATCAAATGCAACACTCCATGAATCATAACACGTAAAAGTTCTGTTTCACGTAAAACTTTAAACTTTTCTGCATTATCCAAGATTCTATCATAACTAATAAACAAATCACCTGAAATTATATCGTCTTTTACATAATCAAACGTAATAATATCGGTATAATAATCGTGATTTAGATATTGTTTATTCATATTCCAAAGATACTCATCGGAGCAGAAAATATAAGAAATATTACCTAATTCCTTATTTTCATTCCGAATTGTATATTCAATCCAGTTTCTTAATAAAGAATTATCCGGTAATTTAAATTCAATATCTTCAAAATTAAAGTCAATCATTATATCTTAAAGCAATTTAAAACCCATTTTAATCCTTGAACCATTATCCAAAAATTCAACTTTATCAGCAAGGTTTTTAATTAAAAATACTCCCCTACCCGAATCTTTTTCGATATTCTCAGGTAAAGTCGGATCAGGTAAGTTTTCATAATCAAATCCCTCCCCGCTATCTTTCACTACAACAACCAACTCGTCGTCGGCAATATAAGCAGTAACAGTAACAGGTTTCGCGGTATCATTTTTATTGCCATAAACAACAGCATTTTTTACCGCTTCAATTGTAGCAATCAAAATATTGCCATAAACTTCTTCAGAAATATTATATTCTGTGCATACAGAATCAATAAATTTCTCCACAGAAGAAATTTTTTCGAGATTAGAACCGAATGATAATGACGTTTTCATGTGAAACATTTTTATATTATTCTATATTTTGCAAATATTCACTGTACTTATTTTGATAAAATAAGTTTAAATTCAATACGGGAGAATTAAGAAATTCTTTCGTACCAAACTTTTTGAATTTGAGCTTCAAGTCTTCTTTTGATTGTTGCTGTAAATCTGACGCTTGCTTACTTTCGCGTTTTTCATCATATTCTTGTTGCTTCTCGGCCGTCTCAAGATCCAATAATTTATTAAATATGGCATTTTGACGGTCGATAAGCGACTTGTTAATATTACGATTAACAATATCGCGTTTAGAATCTTCCATAAGTTGATTCATTTGATTGAGTAATTGCTGCTGTTTTGGTGTATTACCACCTTGATTTTGCAACTGCTGCAATTGCTGCTGCAACATCTCCATTTTTTTCAACGATTGCACTAATTGCTGATTCTTCGGAGTATCACCCTTTTGTAGCTGCTGTAACATCTTTTGCAACATATCTTTCAACGATTGCTGTTGATTTTTCATCTGCTGCATATTTTGCTGACGCTCCGCCATTTGTTTCTTATTTTTTGAAGAGTTTCTTGAAGAATTTTCTTGCGAAGAAGATGACTGCGACTGACTCTGTTGATTCTGCATTTGATCTTGAATTTCAGAAAACAAAAGAGATAAATCATTAAAACCAACCAAAACATTATGCTGATAACGCAAAGCATCACTCTTATGATTTTCATTCAATTCACCCTCAATTTTTCCAAGATACGAATTAATATCCGAAATTTTCTCATAAACAGTATGTCCTAACGAAGGCTCACGATTTGCAAGAGCATAAATAGAATCCACAACCAGAGAAAAATCCTTTTTTATTTCAATTTGCTTAGGTATAGAAGCACCAAGATAATTAGAACCTGTTTTAACAGTATTCATCACATCCTCCTGAGCAAACGAAAGCGTAAGTAAATTATCCAAAATTTGACGAATATCATTAATATTCTCCTGATTTTTCTTCTGTCCGTTTTGCTGCTGAAGTCCTTGCATTTCATTTGACATTTGCTCTAAATCATCAGCCGTATCTTGCATTTGCTCTTGAAGTTGTCTATTATCAGACTTTGTTTCACGTGAATCTGTTTTATTAGACTCATCACCGTTATTATTTTGATTATTTTCATCATTAAAATCTGATTTAGTATCACTTTTTTGTGAGTTTTTATCATTAGATTTTTCGTTTTTAAAATCAGATTTTTGATTTTTATCTATTTTGTTTTGTTCAAAAAGTTCGTTTAATTTATCAGATTCGCTATTTAATTCATTTTTGATTTCCTCGAACTTTTGTTCCAATTGCGGAATATCCAATTTATTTTCGCCTAATTCCTCGTTTTGATTTTGGAGATTTTTATAATTATCTTTTTCTTGTTCAAAACGCTGTTTAATACTCTCTAAATCGTTAGAAAGTTGCTCTTTCTGTGCATCAGAAAGTTTGTTTGGTTCAGACAATTGCTTGGAAACATCACTCAAATCTTTAGATAAGTTCAACATCTCATTAGAAATGTTTTGAAGCTTATTCTCGATGTTAAACATTTTCATTAGCGTATTATTTCTATCTAATTGCTCGGAAATCTGATTGTAATCAAATTTTAAATCCTGAACATTCTCACGCATCGTTTTTTCTGACAGTTTTTTTGCTAATTCACTAATTTCGTCCATTAGTTTTTTAATATCGTCAGTCAATAATTGATCCCATAATTCTTGTAATTGCTGTTGTTTTTTCTGTAATTCCTCGTTTTCCTCAGACGATAATTGATTTTCAAAAGCATTTTTAAACTTATTATCTTCAGAAATTTCTTCCAAAAGACTCTTTAGTTTATCTTGCTTATTCATTAAATTATCAAGTTTGAGTTTCTTTTCCCATTCCGACAAATTTTTATTAGCAGCCACCGATTTTTGAAAATCATTCAAATCGTTATTTAATTCTCTCAAAAGCGATTGCGCTTTTTCAACTTTATCAACCATCGAAGACTGAAGATTATCTATTCTATCCTGTTTTTCTTGATCTGAAACCGCCGTATAAACAGAATAAGACGTCTTAGAAGACTTAAATCCGGAAATATTATCATTATCCCTAACCTCAAAATAATAAGAAACCGTTTTTTTAAGATTAGAAAAATCATAATAAAAGAAAAAATCCTGAGAAAGACTCTCATTAAAATCAATTTTCTCAAAATGTAATTTTTCCGGCTCGTCAGGGTCAAAATACACAAAATTCAAAGAATAAAAACCATAATCATCTGAAATATGACCTGAAAAATACAAGGCATTTGCAACTGTAGAGTCTACAGCAGAAACAACTTGAATAGTCGGATAATAATCCGGAATAAGGTTCACGTGAAACAATTCAGATGTCTGATTATAAGAATTTTCTCCATCAATAACAAAATTGTAATCAAAGCTCTTTTTGGCGGTTTTTTCGATGCGAATTTCGTTATTTTTTAAACTAACATCTACCTTGGAAGAATCAGCAAAAAACTGAAAATTTTTAACGGAAGAAATCTCGTAATTCCAAACAATTTTAGAGCCAAAAGGAACTGTTAAATCGCCTGTATTTTCAAATTCCTCACTGCTGATTTTGGTGTATGAAGGCGGTAAAACCTGAACAGACGAACGCAAAATCTGAGGCTTTTGAAAAACTTCAATACCAAAATTTTCAGAACGGTAAAGCGAATAATTTACGTGAAAATTCAAATTTGAATTCAAGTTCTTTAAATTGTAAGAATAATAACCCGCAGAGTCAGAATTCATTCTAACAGAAAAATCCTCACCGGAAAGATACACGTCCCTTAAAACATCAGGACCGTCAATCTTAACTAAAACTAAAAAATCTTCACCGGCAGCACACTGCAAATTATCGCTTAAAAGCGAAAAAGTATACGGATTCTCTTTTTCGTAATAAGTCGAATAATCCATAAAACGTGTTGCGCCTTGACGAATTCTATTAGAAAACGACCAACTCAAAACAAGCAACAAACCCAAAATTGTTAAAGACTGTATCAAAAAGCGAGTCGTTCGCTTAAAATCAATCGCCGTAGTAAAATTCCACGGGGAAATTTTATCAATTTTTTGATTAATAGCAGCAATCAACAATTCGGATTTGGAGTCATCAAGCGAATTTAATTGCAAAATATTTGTTAAAACACCGTTAGAATCGTTGAAATAACGCGAAATTATATCCGAAGCCTCCTGATAACTTAAATACGGAATCAGTTTGAAAATTTTCAGAACAGGTATCAAAATAAAGAAAACAAAGACCGATAAAAACAAAAACAGAGCAAAATAAAACAAAATTGTCTTTACCGAAGGCTGCATAAACGAAAATCCCTCCACCATAAAAAGCGTAAATACCGATACGGAAAATATCAGCACAAACAATAAAACTCCCGTTATTATCCTATTTGAATAAAATTTTCGGATAAAATCGTTGAGTTTAGCCTCTATGACAGAAAAATTCGATTTCATTTTTTATCTTTATCTACGTTTCTAATTAGCCAATAATACGGATTTTGCGCTTTGGAATCGTGCCAAATCTGAAAATTAAACACGCTGTTTTTGCTTTGAGTATCAAAACCGCCAATCGTATCTTCCTTTTCTAATTCGTCGCCGACAGAAACTTTTATATGATCAAGCCCGGAATAAACCGTAAAATACGTTCCGTGCCTAACTATAACAGAATATTTATTCTGCGGCAAAATTACAATTTTTGTTACCGTTCCGTTATAAACACATCTGACCTTAGCCTGAGAAGGCACGCAAAAGTCCAAACCGTCGTTTCTAACAGTTACTTTCTCGTAAACCGGGTGCTTAGATTCGCCGAAATATTTAATTATAACAGCCTTATGCACCGGCCAAATCAAATAACCTTTCTGAACTTCAAATAATGCCGAAAGCCTATCAGACTCTGTTTTTATAGGAGCTAAAGCCGATGTACCGATAGAATCAAGATTGTTTTTAAGAATTTCACGTGAAATTTCTCCATTCTTGTTCTGCGAAAAATTCTTAGCAATCAAATTCCGCGAGGTACTATAACGCTTTATAAACGACTGCTCAACGCCCAATTTCTCCGCCAAATTATTTTTCTTGGCCTTAATAGAATCTAACTTCTCAACGGTAGCAACAATTTCCGCTTTCAAAGCATTTATCCTTTTAATTTTCTTTAAGCGGTAATCTTTAAGCCACTTAATATAAAGAAATTGCCTATACGTTTTATAAAGGTTGTCAAACGAAAAAATATCAAAATTCTGATACATTTTGTCACGCAACCTCCAAGCCGTTATAATAAGCGATTTATAAATCTCCTTCTCATAATCCAACTGAGAATTAAGCCGTTGAAAAAACAATTCATTGTTATAAATGTCTTTATCAACCTGCTCAATCTGAAATTTTAACTTCGATATAACAGAATTCTTCAAATCCAACTGTCTGTCCAAAATACTAAGCGACAAATCAGTATCATTAATATCCGTTAATCCCGTTAAAACACTGTCCAAATACGCTGTCTGCTCCTCTAAACCGACCTGCGCTTTAGAACTCATACAAAACAAAACTAAAACAATTACAAATATTTTTCTCATTTCTTCATTTTTTCATTTTCACTTATAGTTTTCCTCCTTTTATTAAAATAAAGGAAAAATCCGACTAAAATTCAAAAGGTTTATAAGTAGAGGGAATCGTTAAAGGATATTGCAACGCCTTACCAAAAACTGCTTTTTGATAATCAAACGCTACGGAAAAATCCGTGCCCTGACCTTCAAAAACAACCTGGAAAGGCAAAAGATGTCCACCAAAATCTTTCAAATCAGCGTATCTTATTTTAATACCTTTCTGCGACTGCACAGTAACCGCCACATTCTCCTCCACCCTATTCTTTTGGGTAGAAAGCGTTATTTTATTAATCATCGAATAATTCTGAGCAAACTTTTCACCCGATGATAAAATCAATTTTTCACTCTGCTCTTCAGGCGTAAAATATGAAAGATTTTCAACCGAATTTTTCGGAAACAAGAAAAACTTATTCAAAAATACCGATTGCAAAATATCAAAGTCAAAATCCACGGGAAAAAACTTTTTCAAAACCGAATAATCGCCTTTGAAATATTGATTTTTGAGTTTAACAACAGCAAAAACTGAATCCTTCGTAAATTTTGCCCGAGCTATTTCAAGTCCGAATGCCTTTATATAAAGCCACATCAAAGAATCATTCGCCATACGTAACGTACCTGAACCAGAGACATTTTTGTCCGGCAACTGAAGTTTTAAATCAAACTTTATCTCAACAGTAGAAAACGTATCTTGATTAAGATACATATCCTTTGCTTTAAGATATAAAGGACTGCTTAAATCAACACCCGTATCCGAAGAAACCGTAACGTTTTGCTTATTGTCATGATTATTATCAGCCTTCTTTTTGCCTTTACACGA
The DNA here is from genome assembly GCA_017544805.1 of Bacteroidales bacterium. Lineage (GTDB taxonomy): Bacteria > Bacteroidota > Bacteroidia > Bacteroidales > UBA3824 > UBA3824. The sequence goes on from JAFYDK010000015.1 coordinate 57,088, forward strand.
AGACAAAAACAAAAGCGGAATCACAACAAAAAATACTATTCTAAAAAAATATTTCATATCCTAAATTATTATTTACAATTTCTAATTTTAGCATCAATAGTTTCTTTATCAGAGCCGTAACTCAATGACAAAGACCAAAACGAAACGGCTCTTTCACAATCACCCGCCTTTTGAAAAATATCTCCCGCAAGTTCAAACGTGTAATATTTTTTCATAGCATTGAGCGAATTGGACTTCTCGATAAAGTATTGAGCCGATTTCAAATCTCCGGTTCTAAACATATAAAACGCGTAAACATAATGAAAGTAATAATTAAAATTATCAAAAGCAACGCATTGTTTTATAATCGTTTGAGCAAGAGGCAAATCCTTTTTAGAATCAACCAAATAATAAGCATATTGAGCCAAAATATTATAATCGGAATGATTAAGATTATAATATTGCTGAAAACACTTAAAAGCATCGTCCGTTTTTCCTATCTTATAATTATAAACGCCAGAATAAAAATAAAACAGATTTGCAGCATCCGTCATTTCGATTCCAAAATCCCTGGCTTGAGAAAGCATATCCTCAGCAGAGGAAAAATCCTTCAAATTCATAAAGGCAACCGCTGAATACAACATCACCTCAACTTGAGCAGGAAAATATTCTTCAGCATCTTCGACAGCAGATTTCAAACTCCTAAAATCTTCAGTCATAACATAAACCTTGAAAATTTTTCTCCAAAGCGAAAAATCAGATTTGTCGATTTTAGTACAAAGCCTCAAGACCTCGGCGGCTTTGTCATAATTTTCTATGACCATCAAAAAATCCGCATACGAAGACAAGACTTCAAAATTTTCCCCGGAAGTTTTCAAAACAGCATCGTAAAGCTCGGAAACTTTTTCCTCCGAAAAATTTTCCGAATTCATAACTATGTCTTGAATGATTGAAATCTTCTCTTTAGTTGAAATTTCCTCGCTACGAAAAGACTCAATGAGATTTTGATAGAAACATTCCGTCTGGGCAGTCGCACGACAGAAATAAGCCTGAGCGAGATATGACAAAGGATTTTTGTCATCAATACTTTTCATTTTTTTCAGAACTGATTGAGCCTTAGATATTTGGGAAGTCGATAAATAGAAGTCCTCCAACATTCCAAGATAAGACAAATTAGACGAATCTGTCAAAAGTATTTTACAAAATTCATTCTCCATTGCGTCAAACTTATTTTGACGGCGGAAAATGTCAATTTTTTTCAAACTAAGGTCAAAATCATAACCGTAAATCTCTTCAATCTTATTAAGTGTAAAAATCGCACTCGAAAATTTATTAAACTGCGTATAAAAATTTACCAACCGCAAATAATCTTGATAAGTCGGATTTTTTTGAATCAGCTTTTCATAAATTTTCAAAGCCTCAGAATAATTGTTGGTCGTCTCGTAAACTGTTGCTAAAAAAACATTGTACCAATAATTGTCAGGTTGAAGTTTCACAGCCGAGATTGCAAAATTCATTGCTGCATCAAAGTCCTTGTAATTGTAATAAATTCTCGCAAGTTGAAAATTTGCCGCAGCAGAATTAGGATTTAGTTTCAAACATGAATTATATGCGGACAAAGCTTTTTCAGGCTGACCTTTCAAGAGGAAAATGTCAGCCTGCGACAAAAAGTTCTTGAATTCAACTTCATCAGGAACTTTTTGCTCAATGTTTTTCTGCGCATCAACTTTAGAAAAAACAAATATAAGCAGTATAATAAAAAAAAGTTTCATAATCACTACCGCATATTAACGCAAGTTTATAATTCTCACAAAATTACAAATAAATCGGCATTTATAAAAAATAATTTTTCAGTTTTAAGAAAAAATATCAATTAATAACACGACAAAACAATTTTCTTTCCCCAAAAGAAACAAACTTTATTAAACAAAAGTATAGACAAAACAATGATAACCCCAAAATAATATTCATAGATAAATGATTAAAGCAAAATAATTTAACACACCAAATCTCAAGTTTTTTTTGAGAATAAAAAACGCCGATAATCACACACCGGTATGACCGAAACCGCCCGCTCCCCTATCCGATTCATTAAGATTTTCAACTTCCAAAAATTCAATATGTTCAAATCTTTGAATTACCATCTGACAAATCCTATCACCGCTGCGAATAGTAAAATCTGAATCAGAAAGATTAATCAAAATGACTTTTATTTCACCTCTGTAATCAGCATCAATAGTTCCGGGCGAGTTCAAAACAGTAATTCCGTTCTTCAAAGCAAGCCCCGAACGCGGACGAATCTGCGCCTCATAACCCTCAGGCAATTCCAAAAACAATCCCGTAGGAACTAAAACTCTCTGTAACGGTCTCAAAATCAAATCATTATCTAAATCCGCACATAAATCCAAACCAGATGAATATGGAGTTTTGTATTCGGGTAACTGATTTTTCGACTTGTTAATAACTTTTATCTGCATAATTGTCAATATTTTAATACACAAAAATAATAATAAAATCCACAGCAAAAAACATCTGCGCCGTTTTTATCAACAAAATTTTATCAACAATATAAAATACTGATATTTAATCAATTACAAAAGTTATCAACATAATTAACGTTTAAATTTGTGCATAAGCTTAGCAAACATCGGTCCCAAATTCTCTCTCTTGAAAACCACGCCTGCAAAAATCATAAGCAGCAAAGTATTAACAATAATCTCCCAAACCAACTCAAGCTCTTTTGTAAAACATGATACAAAGTAAAGAACGGCCGCCAAAGAGGTATACAATATCATATTCTTGAAATCATAATCGCAAACAAGATATTTTTTTCCCCATAAAAACGTAATTATCAACATTATAAGATAACAAGCCACATTCGCAACCGCGCATGAAACATAACCGTACAAGGGAACGAAAATATAATTCAAAACAATAGTTACCACCGCACCGATTATAAAAATATAAATTCCGTAAACCGTTTTGGAATTCAATTTATACCAAAACGACTGCAAATAAACCAATCCGACCAACAAATGCCCTATTAAAAGGAAAGGGACAACTTTTAAGCCCGACCAGTATGATGAATCAACAAAATACTTAATCACGTTTAAATAGAACATAATCCCCAAAAAAATGAATAATCCAAAGGTCAGTAAATATTTATTTACTTTTGCAAACAAATCGTTGAAATCTACAGACCCCTTGTTAGAAAAGAAAAACGGATCGGCCGAATACCTGAAACACTGAATAAACAAGGTCATCAAAACGGCAATTTTAGCATTAGCACCGTAAATACCTAATTCGCTGAGAATATAACTGTTAGCATCTGTTATAGAATCAGGAACGGTATAAAAAAACTTTATGGAAACTCTGTCAAAAAACTCGTTAATCATTCCCGCCAAACCCGAAACCAAAAGCGGTAAAGAATAAACAAGCATATTTTTCAACAATGCAAAGTCAAAACTATATTTAACTTTGAAAAATTCAGGCACGAAAAGCAAAAGCGTTAAAAGACTTGCCATAAAATTCGCCAAAAAGACATATCCAACACCAAAATTTTCGTCATAATATCCGGTTTTAGGCAGATACAAGATAAAAAACAAATTCAAACCAATATTAACACAAATATTAATGAGCTTAAAAATACCGAATTTCAAAGCTTTGTTCTGTTGTCTTAACCGTGCAAAAGGAATGGAGGTAAAAGCGTCCAAAGCGAGAATTATCACAAAAAGCGAAATATAATTTTCATGGGTTTGATAATTCAAAATTTCAGCAATCTGTCCCGAAAAAAGAAGCCCGGCAATTACAAAAACTGAACTCGTTATAAATAAGGAAGTTGCAGCAGTAGAAAATACTTTGTCGGGATTATTTTGCGTTTTGGAAAAATAAAAATATCCGGTTTCCATACCGTAAGTTAAAAGAATCATCAAAAATGTAACATAAGTATACATTTCGGTTATAATTCCGTACTCCGAAGGCACGAAAACGCGGGTGTAAAGCGGAACTAACAAATAATTTAAAAGCCGTCCCACAATAGAACTCAAACCGTAAATAAAAGTCTGAGATGCAAGTTGTTTAATTTTGCCCATAATCCTCTGAATTTTTAGCGGCAAAAGTACGATTTTTTTTTCTGCAAAAAAAATGTTTCCTTTGCAAAAAAAATTATCAGTAAAAGAGATGAAAAAGATTTATATCTTATTGTTAATCACAGCATTAGGACTAAAAGCAAATGCACAGAAAAAATGGGATTTTGAACTCGGTGCAGGTTTTTCGCAAAACTCCGGAAACGTTGAAAACATGTCGGCAAAAAATTATGCAGAACTTCAGCGCAACGACAGTGTAATTTCGGGCGAGATAAATTACAAATTCGTATATCAAAGAGAAGACGAAAAAGAAACAAACAAAGGTTTTAACTCAGGTCTAAAATTGGATTTGTATCAGTACGGACGCTGGTCACCGTTCATAGCCATTGAAACTCTAACCAACAAATACAAAGGTTACGACTTGAAAATGAGTGCATTAACAGGTGCTAAATACAGAATTTTCACAAAAGAGAGCATCTGCGATTATTCACTGAGCATAGCATTGGTTTATGACAACGTGGATTACACGCCGGAAGAAAATCAACTTGACAGAGAGGTTTTAAGACTTTCAGTAAGGCCGAAAATAAAACAGAAAATCGGAGAAAATTTTTCGATTGTTCACAACACGTTTTATCAGCCCTCCTTAAAAGATTTTTCGGATTACATAGTAACCTCTATCACGAAACTTTCGTCAAAAATAAGTTCAAGGGTTTTTCTTGACGTAAATTTCAATTACGAATACCGCAGCAAGCTCCCGACAGAGGATTACAAACATTATGACATCAGCACTGATGTCTCATTAAAACTGAAATTTTAATTTTTACTTTTTTATATTTTTTATAATCATAATTATAATTATCTCCATTATTTTCATAATTATAATTATGATTTTTTGCTTTTATAATTTTTATAATAATGATTATGATTTTTTGCTTTTATAATTTTTATTATGATTTTTATTTTATAATTTTTATAATAATGATTATGAATTTTTACTTTTATAATTTTTATAATAATGATTATGAATTTTTTACTTTTATAATTTTTATAATAATGATTATGATTTTTTATTTTTATGATTTTTATAATAATGATTATGAATTTTTTATTTCTGTGATTATAAAAACCATTATCACGAATTTTATTTTTATAAAAATCATAAAAAGTTTTTTCTCCTCTATAAAAATTCCCCAAAAATCACCACCCTTCTTCGCTAAAAATAAAAATAATATATTTTTTAAATATTTTTTTGATGATTATTATTACTTGTTGATAGTGTTGATAACTTTTTTGGTTATTTTTGCAAAGTGTAATTATTAACACTCATTCACTTTTTTCAACAGATAATGTTGATAACTAAATGCTGATTTTTAATGACTTACATAAGTTATCAACACTATCAACAACTTTCGCTGTTGATGTTTATTGTTGATAAACTTTTTCTCGAAAGTGTTGAAAAAAATGTTGATTTGTTTGTTGAATCCTGTGGATAAACAGAAAAGAAATGTTGATAATTTTTATTTTTAATGTACTTTTGCACATTATCAACACTTTTTAAACACTTGTTCAACACACTATCAACATACTATGTTGATAACTTTTGTAAGTTGCTAAAAATCACAGTGTTAATATGTTTAAAACTGGTGTTAAAAAAAACGCTAAATGTGTAGTTTTCAGTACATTAGCATTAATTGTACTCTAAACAGTTATTAACATTATCGAAAAAAATTATAAAAAGTATTATAAATTAATTTATAAACGTATGAAAATCAATAAATTATTTATGGCATCTGACCATGCCGGCTATGAGTTGAAACTCTTTTTAAAAGATTATTTAGTAAAAAAAGGTTTTGTTGTGGAAGACCTCGGCACTAATTCTGCCGATAGCTGCGACTACGCAGACTACGCTCACCCCCTTGCTGAAAACGTTGAAAAAAATCCCGAATTCTACGGTATAACTATCTGCGGAAGCGGTAACGGTATCTCTATCACCGCTAACAAACATCAGGGTATTCGCGCAGCTCTGTGTTGGAATAAAGAAATTTCACGCCTCGCCCGCGCTCACAACAACGCTAACGTATTGTCTTTGCCCGCTCGCTTTATCTCTAAAGACGAAGCCGTAGAAATACTTGAGGCTTTCTTGAACACCGAATTTGAAGGTGGCAGACATCAACGCAGAATAGAAAAAATTCCGGTGAAGTAAGACCGCTCAAGCCGCGGGGGCTGTTCTTTCTTGAAAGAAAGAACCAAAGAACTTTGTGAGATATTAATTAGGGAAAGCCTTTTGGGGCTTTCCCTAATTAATATCTCTTAAAAGTTTTCCGGTTCCCTTTTTCAAAAGGGAACGCCCCGCGGCGAGCGTCATAACTCCGCAAATCGCTCCTATGCTGTCTGCGAGCATATCGAAATAATCGAATCCGCGCCATGGTATAAAGTATTGAATTATTTCGATTAGGATACCGTAAACAGTTCCAATTAAAATGATTTTTATTTTATCGGAGGTTTTGAGAATCTTTTTTTCAAATCCTATTAATGCTGATAAGATGAAAAAAATGCCGAAATGGACTATTTTGTCAGCGTGCGGAATATGAAATTTTGTAGGGTCTTCATCGTGAGGAAGATCTACTTTTATGGTGCAGCCGATAAGCATTATCACTGCCCATATAATACTGAATTTGTAATTTTTAATTTTGTTTAACATGTCGGGACTGTATGTGCACATTCCTTTTTGTGTAAGGAAATGCGGTTATTGCGATTTTTATTCCGTTAAATGCGGCAAAGATAATCATTTTATAGCTGTGTTTATGAAAAATATAGTTAAAGAAATTATATTAAAATCGTATCTTTTTGAAAACGAAACGATTCAGACAATATATTTCGGCGGCGGGACACCCTCTATCCTACCCTTTGAAATGATTGAAACTATTTTTAATACAATTCGTGATAATTATAAGCTTTCTGAAAATTTGGAATGTACGATTGAGATTAATCCTGAACACGCTACGGAGGAATACTTTTCTGCTTTGAAAAATTCCGGATTTATAAACCGTTTGTCGGCGGGGTTTCAGGCGATGGACGACCAGGGCTTGAAATACCTTGGCAGAAATCATTCTGTAAAAGATAATTATCGATATTTGAATTTATGTGAAAAATACGGTTTTGATAATTTTTCCGTTGATTATATTTTCGGTTATGAAATATTGACGGAAAAGGAAATTGAGAAGAGCATGAAGTTTTTTGCTGATAAAAAAATCCCGCATATTTCGGCTTATAGTCTTGGTATTGAAGATAATACGATTTTTTATAAAAAACTTTTGAGCGGAAAGATTCATAAGCCTGATGATGAGTTTTTTTTGCGTCAGTTCCGTTTAGTTCATTCCTTGTTGGAATCTCAAGGGTATAATCATTATGAGATTTCCAATTATTCTTTACCTGAAAAACATTCCCGTCATAATTCTAATTATTGGGATTTTGTTCCGTATTTGGGTTTTGGTCCTTCGGCACATTCGTATTATAATAATTCACGGTCTTGGAACAGCTGCCGCTTGCCTGAGTATTTTCAACAGATAGACGAGCAAAAACTTTTTGAGGAAAACGAGGTTTTAACGCCGACAGATATTTTCAACGAAAAGATTATGTTAGGGCTCAGAACGAGTAAAGGGCTTAATATTTCTGCTTTAAAAAGCTGTTTTCCTCTGTTTTTTGATAGTTTTATAAAAAAAGTTAAAAGTAGAGAATTTGTTGAATATTTTGAGCTTAATTCTAATTATTTGAAATTAAATTTAGATGGAATTTTCATTTCTGATTATATAATTTCGGAATTGTTTGAATAATAAAAAAAAGCACCTGCAAAAATACTTATTATCGCAGGTGTTGGAAAAAAATAATTAGTTTGTTGAGATTTAGAAATTGTAACCAATATTTATCATAAAACAATGATTGAAATTATTTGGTCTATCAAACGAGTATAGTCCAACTTCGTATGCTGCACCAAAGTAAAAATTATGAAAATTAATTCCGCAACCTAAATTCACACCCCAATCAAAACGTTTGAATTTATTTTCTTTAAACGGATAAACTTTTTCATAAACTGGATAAAACTTACCGTCAGATGCAAGGTTACTACCTACTTCTGTCTTATAACAACTTGAAACTCCGTATGCAAAATAAAAGCCGGCTTGTAGTTCTAATCCTATTTTTTCAGTTAAATTTTTCTGTAAAACAACTAACGAAGGTGTTTCTAAATAGTTTAACGAAGTATTCCATTCACTATGGTCAGGAAAATTTTCTCCTTTCATAGAATAATAAATACCGGGACGAAGCACTACATTGTCATTTATTTTTATATTTGCTATTACTCCAAAATTTGCCGCACTTCTATTTTCCGAAGATTCATTATGCGGAATAAATGATGCTACATTTGATAAATTATAACCTGCTCTTATACCAAAAGTTAAACTTCCGTTATAAGAATTTCCTTCTTGTGCAATTCCTGAGGTAATACCACAAAGGAAAATTGCAAATAATAATGCTAATCTTTTCATATTCAAATATTATTAATATTTTAATTGTTAAAAATTTAAATTTCATTTTTTGACATTGTGAATATAAGAATTTCCAGAGGTTGAAAGCAAGCGTTTTTTATTGTTTTTTCCGATAGTGATTATTGGTTTAACGAATTAGGCACTTGTCAGCTTATATTACCGTGGGGGCATACCCACGGCACAATGCGTATTAAAATGCCCAAAAACATTAGGTTTATTTATTGAGAACATCTTTTTTATGTTTTAAAAAAAAGCTGTTTATTTTGAGTTTTACGCCATTTTTATTGAAAAAGTTATCGGTATAAGTTAATCGGCGGTTTTGAGTTTAAATGGAATTTTTAGGGCCTTAATTTGAATTTTTATTTTCGATTATATAATTTCAGAATTCTTCTTATTTTATGCAAATTATGCAAACAAAAAAGCCTTACAGGTTCCGAGCTGTAAGGCTTTTTTTCTTTAAATTGAACTATCATTTTTAATTTAAACGTCAAGTTTTTTTTCTATAGACAACCCTCCTTTTTTGTTTTCAGTGGTTAGACAATCTTGTTATTTTTTTTGTGCGCTAAACAAATATTTGTTTGTTATCTGATAACGACACAAAAGTATAAAATAATTATTATATAACCAAATTTTTTAGCACCTTTTTTTTACTTTTTTTGAAAAAAAATACCGTAAAAATTTATTGTTGTTTAAATGTAGAATATTGTTAATTATAATTTACTCTAAAAAACACAAAAAAGGCGGATAAAAATATCCGCCCGAATCATAAACTAGAAAAAATTAAATTAATTTATTAAAAACTCCATTCGTATCCTGTTTTTGTGTCTTTTATCTTCACTCCTGCCCTATTGAGCTCGTCGCGAAGTTTGTCAGAAAGCGCGTAATTCTTTTCACTTTTTGCTTGTTGTCTTAACTGCTGAATCATATCTACGAGTGATCCAATGATTTCGCTATTATCAGACTTTTCTTCTTCGGCTCTAAGACCGAGAATTTCAAAACACAAATCATTATAGAGTTTTTTCAGTTCGTTTAAGTCGGCCTCATTGAGGCTTTCTTTGCCGTCTTTTATGAGATTTATGTGTTTAACGCCCTCAAAAAGATGTGAAATCATTACCGGCGTGTTAAAATCGTCATTTATTGCGTCAAAACATTTTTCTTTGAATTCTGACACTGAGAATGACGATGTTTTGCCCGGCGTAAGTGTTTCTAACGCTTTTACGGCTGAAAGAAGTTTTTCAAGACCTTTTTCTGAAGCCTGCAAAGCCTCGTTAGAGAAATCCAACGTTGAGCGGTAGTGCGCTTGAAGGATAAAGAATCTAACCGTCATCGGCGAATACGGTTGTTCCAAAAGTTCATGTTCGCCTGCAAAAAATTGTTCCAAAGTCATAGCGTTGCCCAAAGACTTACCCATTTTTTTGCCGTTGATGGTTATCATGTTGTTATGAACCCAATATTTAACGGCATCATGACCTAACGCTCCAACCGATTGTGCGATTTCACATTCGTGATGCGGAAACTGTAAATCCATGCCGCCGCCGTGAATGTCAAAATATTCGCCTAAATACTTGGTACTCATGGCAGTACATTCGAGATGCCAACCCGGAAAACCTTCACTCCATTTGCTCGGCCAGTGCATGATGTGTGCCGGTGAAGCCTTTTTCCAAAGCGCGAAATCACATTGATTTCGTTTTTCGTCCTGACCGTCAAGCGTGCGCGTCTTCTCCAAAAGGTCTTCAACGTTTCTGCCTGAAAGTTTGCCGTAACGGTATTTCTCTGCGTATTTCTTTATGTCGAAATATACGGAACCGTTAGATTCGTAAGCATAACCGTTTGCCAAAATCTTGTCGATAAGTTGCTGCTGTTCAATGATATGGCCTGAAGCGTGCGGTTCGATTGACGGTGGCAAACAATTCAAAAGCCTCATGTTTTTGTGATAATCTTCTGTGTAAGTCTGAACGACTTCCATGGGTTCGAGGTTTTCGAGTTTTGCTTTTTTAGCGATTTTGTCGTCGCCCTCGTCTGCATCGTGTTCAAGATGTCCGACATCGGTAATGTTTCTAACATAGCGAACTTTATATCCGAGATAACGTAAATATCTGAAAATCAAGTCAAAAGTTACAGCAGGGCGAGCATGACCGAGATGTGCCGGACCATAAACTGTTGGTCCGCAAACATACATTCCTACGTAGGGAGGATTTATCGGTTCAAATTTTTGCGTTGTTCTTGTTAACGAATTATAAATTAATAAGTTACTCATTATAAAAAAATTGTATTAAACATTCTATTTTTCTATTATCCTGACAATTCTGCCGTTTTCGTATACGGCAACTTTTATCAGATCGCCTTTGGAGTTGTAGTAATAACGTTTTCCGTTTTGGAGAACGCCTCTGATAAAATCTCCTTCGCGTTCAAGTTTTTTGTCAAGAGTGTATATTTTGTGATAACCTGTACCGGTAAAAGTTGCAAGAACCGTTTGTTCGGATTTTTCTTCAAGTTTTTTCTCCGGCTTTTTGTTTGAATTATTGTCAGCCACAACGATTTCTTTGCCTTTGTCGTGATAAGTTTTCGACGATACGGCATCGTAAATACCATTGTTGTATACGATTTCGGCTTTAAGCGAGCCGCTTTCGTAATACTCTTTGGCAATTCCATTGATTTTTCCGTGTTTAAACTGACTCTCGCACCTTAAATTGCCGCTGTCATAATATTCAGCCACAAGACCTTGCGCCAAACCGCCTTCCCAATAGCCGGACATCGTGATTTTACCGTTTTCGGAATAATAACGCTGCTGACCGGAACGTAATGTGTTTTCATCGTAATTGAGTTCTTTGGCTATTTTGCCGTTGCTGTAAAAAAACTTGTACTCTCCTACCCAACCGATTCTGTTCCAAGTTCCTTGTTCTGAAACGTTTCCGTTTTCATAAAACAACTGCGCATAGCCGAATGGAACGTTATTTACGTATGTAATACTGCTTTTTTTGTTACCGTTTCTGTAATATTCCGTCCAAACGCCTTGACGTTTACCGTCAGTATATTTTCCGATACAAGCCACCTTGGTCTGTAGCGTATCATAATAATACACCCACAAACCTTGTTTCAAATTATTGGTATCCACGCAGTTAATTACAGAATCTTTTGGAATCTGCTGCGCTGTAACGATGTTAGTCAGAAATAGGATTATGACCATCGTTAATACCGTTTTCAATAAATTTGAAGTCGTTGTCATTGTAAACTATTATAAAATTTTTCACAATTTTCCATCAATATTTTATACGGAAAAACCGTGTTATTGGTTGCAAAATTGATCTATTAATTTTTGTGCACTTGGATAGTTTTTTTGGACTGCTAAATGAAAATCTTCGCACGCCTCTTCCTTTTGGTCTATATTCGCCGAGTATATTCCGCGTAGATAATGATAATATCCGTTTTTCGGATTCAATTCTATACATCGTGAAATATCTTCTCGAGCCAAAAGTAGATATTCCTTACGTTTTTTCGGTTCGATATCCCCTATCGCCCTATACGTAATGGCGCGGTTGAAATGCGCTCCTTCGTTTGCTGTATCCAATTCTATGGATCTTGCAAAATCTTTTAATGCTAAGTCGTACTGTTTCAGACCGTTATAAGCTAAACCGCGGTTAGAATATGCTGATGCGTTATCGGGATTTTTTTCCATATACGTATTGAAATCTTCAATCGAACGGGTGAAATCTCCGTATTTTCCGTAAGCCACTCCCCTATTTATGTATACGTCGTAGAGAGTCGGATTCAAATCCAAAGCTCTTTGGTAGTCGCTTAAAGCTAACGCAAAGTAATACGTACATGAATCTTTGTTAATGTTAGTGAACCTTTCGGAATACAAATCGTAAATCGCTGCCCTACTCTGGAACGCCGGCGCGAAGTTCAAATCGTAGGTCAAAGCCTTAGAAAAGTCATTTAAAGCTGACTTTTCGTAAGTTGTATCTGAGGTTAATTCAAAAACATCGTTTTCAGCCAATCCCCTATTGTAAAAAGCATGCGTATAATCGGGTTTATTCTTAATTCCCTGCGTAAAACAATCTATTGCAAGCTTTTTATTTTTAAGATATTCGCTATCGTCTTTCTTTTTGAGAGTTGAGTCTGCCATCATGTTGATATAACTGCCGAGATTGTTCCAACCTATAACGGCTTCAGGATACTTTTCAACGCAGTCTGACCATAGTGTACGGCTGTTTTGCCATACTTTTTCGCGGTTTACTGTCATAATACAAAGCATAATAGCATAAACAGCGAAAATTCCGTATAAAAGTTTTTCGCTATTTTTGTACTTAGTTATCAGTAAATCAAGCAGATACGCCATTAAAACCGATAATCCTACCGACGGAATGTACGAATATCTGTCAGCATACATTGCACTACCTACGGGGATAAACTGCAATAACAGAGCTATATTGACGATAAAAAACATCAATCCGAAGGTGAAAATTTTATCTTTTTTGTACATAAAGAAGTTCAAGAGTATCACGGCGATAAACACAGGAACCGTAAGCCAATATATAACCGGAACTGTGCGGTTCAAAATATCGGGGTAGGGGTAGAGGCAGGCTAATTTTACCGGTAAAATAAACCGTAAAATGTATTGTAAAAATCCGTTGCTACCGAATGCAATCCTCTGATACACTTCATATTGGTCTGTTTCAGCGAGTGCCGTCGAAGCTGCTTGCGCTTTCACCGAAATAAGACCGAAAATTATGGAGATTATAAAGAACGGAATCTTATTGATATGCGTTTTTACCTTCAAATAGTCCTCTGTTAAGAAATAATCTACGAGAAAAAGAGTTATTGTTAATGACACAGCTTGTCCCTTAGATAACGCACTCAAAATGAAGATGATAACAGATAGTATATAAAACATTACATTATGTCGCTTTTTATAGAGAATATAGCAATATAGCGACAAAAAGTAAAACATTGTATAAAGAACGTCTTTTCTTTCTGCAATCCACGTTACGCTTTCTACGTGCAGGGTATGAATTCCGAACAAAAGTGCAATAACGATAGGGTAGAGGCGTTTGTTAAATAGTTGATAAAAAACAAGATAGACCAAAAAACACGATATCAAATGCAGTGTGATGTTAATTATGATATACGTGTAGGGGAGGACTCTGCCGTTAGCACCGATTTCAGCTATTTGATAGTTCATATTGAGCGTGAGCATCGTGAGCGGGTGATAGTTACCCATGAAATATTTTTCGCCGGGATCTTCGGAGAAAAACATTTTCGAGATGGTTTCTTTATCAAAAGTTTTCAAAAGTGGATTATCGCCTATGTATTTATCATCGTCCCAGTTCGTAGCTTCGTTTCCCAAAGAGAACGAATAAACTATTGCCGTGATTATAACTATCAGTAAGATAGGCAAATACCGCTTCAAAAAACTGTCATTTGTTTCTATTAAGGGCGAATTAAAATTTTTCGGTTCGTAATTTGAACCGCTTTTCTGCCCGATGACATATTTTCCTTTCAGCATACTTTTTACAATTTCGTTCAAATTAAAATACAAAGGTATAAAATTTTTTAAAAATGAAAGAAAAAAAATTTTTTGTACGGGAAAAATCAGGGAAACAGATTTTTTTTGTATTTTTGTATGGTTACAAAACGGCAATACGGTCAGTAGCGGCTTGGTTTTATATTTTTTTTACGCGGAATAAGTCCTAAGAGACTTTTCTTTCCCAAAGGACTATTCCTTTACGTTTGATATGGTCTATTAAATCGGGATTTGTCAGCGATTTGAAAAGCGAAACATCATACATATACGGCAAATCGCTCTCATAAAGGAGGTCTTGCAACTTAAACAAATCAGAAATACCTATCTCTTTGCCTAATAAAGTTATATCAACATCGGAAAATTTTTTATAATTTCCTTTTGCCCGTGAGCCATAGAGAATTACCTTTTCTAAATTCGTGATTTGAGAAAAGTAACTATCCATAAGGGCTAATTCTCTATCTGTCAATCCGTACATAAAGATTCCATTTTGGTTTCAAAATCGCAAAACAATTTAAAATATATGTTCTTGATATTTTCAGCCATTTGGTTTGCTGTATCCTGATTATAATCGTGTGAGGTTAAATTTCTCGCATTAATTGTTTCCATCCAACGGCTGTCATCAATGAGATTCTCTTTCAAAGCATAACGTATTGCATCGCGTGAACCTCTTATCTCTGTAACACCCTGATAAACAGCATAATCTTTCATAACATTCCACGCTAATTCATGCGTAAACTCAAAACGCTGAATCAACCCTTCGCTCACAATATCCGACAAACCGGCTGTTGCCGAAAAGTCAGTATCAGAAAGTTCGATTCCTTCCGCAAGTTTTTTCAAGGCTTTTTTGAAATTAGCGAATCTCTGCTGCCAACGTATATCTTGCATTTCTCTATTTTTTTACAAATTTACAAAAATTCTTGTTTGCGGCAAAGATTTTTCTTTATTTGTTTTGAAATTTTTGTACTACTTGGCCAAGAGTTTCTATTTACGGCAGCGGCATTGGTTTTTGCTTATTGGCTGTTAATGAAGTGTTTTCCAAAAGTTGGAAAGATATTTTGCGGCGGAAGATAGGGGAGAAGTTTTTTTGCGAAAATTGGAAAAAAGAATTATTTTTGCAGAAAATAAAACAAAAAACATTATGAGCAAAGATACTTTAACAAATTTGAGCAATTTTTTGTTACAAATTCTTTCAAAAGACGATATACTTCAACTAATTACCATGTTGAGTGATAACTCAAATGATAAATTTGAAATGCCGTATTCAGATGAAGAACTTGTTAGGATGGCGGAAGAAGGTCGCAAACAAATTGCAGAGGGCAGATTCTATACAAACGAAGAAGTTTTCAGAATGTTGGAAGAAAAATATGAAATGGAGATTGTATGAAAGTAATTTGGTCTGAACGTGCCGGCAATATTTTTTCTGAAACTGCGGAATATATTCAAAACGAATATGGCGATAAAGAACGTCAAAAATTCATTCAAAGGGTTTTGAAAATTACAAAACTTTTAGAAAACAATCCGAATCTCGGAATCGTAGAGCCGAGATTGAAAAAAGCACCGGTAGAATATAGAAGTTATTGTGTTGACCATATTAACCGAATAGTATATTTTGTAGAGGATAACTACATTAAAATTTCCGATTTTTGGGATATGCGCAGAAATCCGAAAACATTGGCAAACAGATTATTAAAATAAA
>JAFYDK010000124.1 GCA_017544805.1 Bacteroidales bacterium
ATTGCCTGAAACAAAAGAACTATCCTGAATATTTGGACTACGATAGTTACGTTGACTGTGGTGTATTGTTCGCCATATCGTTTGACACATTAAAAAGCGGAGAATATTACGGCACTCTAAATGCTAATGACACCGCGGCTATTTTTGATATACTTGAAACAACCAAGGCTATTTCAACCAAAGACAAAAAGAGATTCAATATACGCCGAAGGTAATCTACCACACCGCTTTCATCGAAGCTTTCTGCGCAGTAGGAGTCGAGGGATTGAAGATCAAGAGTTGGCAGGAGTATGTGTAGGCGAAATTTAAAATTGAAAAGGGGCGAGAAATGAAGTTTTCTCGCCCCTTTTTTTTGCTGCTTGGGGAAATACTAACTTTGTGGCAAAATAGGAAATAATTAAAACACCGACAATTTGATAATTCATCGGTGATTATCTTGTCGCTCTTTCAAAACCACTTGAACCATTAGTCAGCCCAAGATGAAACTTCAAATATGTAATTTTTACGCTTATCGGTTTCAATACGAAGATTGCCGGGAATTGACGAATTTTTGATGTAAGCCTCTGTTTCCCAACTTCCCCGCGTGAATTTAAATTGCGCCGGCAATTTTAACTTTAATTCTATACTAAAAATACTGTCGTTTTCAGCTTGTAATTTTACGCCCTTTGGATTCCAATTTTTTAAAGCTTCCTGGTTGCCAGTAATGTAAATGTCTTTCATAAATTTATTTTTTGAGACGAGCGAAATTTTCACCTTATGCTCTTTTTGGGTAAGTATTTCGTCAACGGAATCACGATAAGCAAAATACGTTTTGAAACCATCAATCAAAGCCGGCGGCACAGTTGTCATGTGATCCGATGTTGGGTATGTCTTGTGATAAAATGTGATTTGTTTTGGCTTTTGTGTTTCAAAGAAATTGTAGACTTTTTCTCGGGCAGGTTTCCAATTTTGCCACTTTTCTAAAAGTTCTTCGTTAGCATCCGAGGCAAAAATAAAGTGATTGTTTTTCAGCTTGTTATAATCGAAATTAACAAGATGTTCCGATACTGACCAATCTGTTAAAAACATATTTGGCGATACGGTAATATAATCGGTAAAAAGCTCGTAATCAAGTAACGCTTCAAGCGAAAACGAGCCGCCAAGAGAATGTCCGACAGCAATTTTTCTGTCCGTAATTCTATAATTTTTAGCGATATACGGCATCAACTCATTTTGAATAAAAAGACTAAAATTTTTATGATAACCACCGTGTCCGCTTGGATATTTTATTTTCAAAAAGTCATCTTGACGCGTATATTCTTTGTCTTGCGGTGAAAGCACACCCACCACAATAAATCTTGTTTCGTATTTTGTATCAATAAATACAGACAAAGAACGTACAAGATCAAAATAAGGACGGTCTTGGGCATCAAAAACATACATAACGTCATAATCCTGAGCCGTCATTCGATTATAATTGGGCGGCAATCCTATAATTATTTTTCTATTGAAATCAAAATACTGAGATTTTAATTCTGTTTCAACCGTTATAAACTCGTTGTAATTTAGCACTTTCTGAGCATTCGCTATAAATGACGAAAAAATAAAAAATGCAATCAGAAAAAAATTTACATTTATCTTTTTGAACATAATAATTTTTTAATTAATTTTAAGCACAAAAATATAATTAAATAGGTACAATTCAAACAAATATTTTATTTTTTCGTGATAACTGTAAAAACTTTTTCTATATTTGTCCCATAAAAAAAATAAAAAAACAATACCAATATGAAAAAGATAACATCTTTACTCGCTGTTTTACCTATTCTTGTCTCCTGTGGTGGCAGCTCTAATACCAACAATCAAAACACGCCTGAAGAACAACCCAAACAAGAAACTTCAGCGACAAACATCACTTCACCGTCTTACAACATTGCATACGAAGCGGCTATGAAAATTAACGCAGAAAACAAGAAATTTCCCTCCGTTGATACTTCCGATCAAACTAAAGCTGTTTTTACGGGGCTTACTTCCGAAGAATTCGATCTTGATAAAAGCACCACGGCAATCTATCAAAACATTTCTTCAGGCGGATATTTGATTGTTTATCAAACTGAAGAAAGCGGTGTTCTCGGCGACGGTTTTATAGAAAGCATCAAAGAATTTAAAGTTTTTTCCTATAAAGACGGCGTTTTAACCGAAAAAAACGACCTATTGCCAAAACCGTCGTTCAAAGATTTTTCTTCAGCTGACGAATTATTAGTCGCAAACACCGAAAACGATTTTTCTAACAACCTGAAAAACGGTTATAATTATAGAATTAGCGGTGATAAAATTCTCGCCGGTTTTGAAGAATACGCTTGGATAGAATACGCTTGGGACGGTTCAAATTTCGTTATTAACGGTTCGCCCAAAAACTGCTCGATGAGTGTCCTTAGCGGTGAGGGCTTAGCATCGCTTAAACTCGGCGGTCTTGTTCCCGAAACTCTCGGCGGTTTCGACAAAAAACAAAACGGCAACAACGTAGTTTTCAGTCAAAAAGGCGAAAAAGCATTTCAACTTGCTTTAAGCAAAGACAACAAAATAGATACGATAACAGTATTTTCCCCTAAGTACACTTATTCGCTTTGTTGCACGGGCGGTTGCGTAAATTTCGGCGTTGGATATTCTCCCACTTACGATGTTATGGACTGCAAATATCAGTTTAATCCCGATCAAGCCGACGATTATTATGTTTGCAAAGACGGCGTTTTTGTCAGAACAATGGAATTTGAGAACGGTGTAATTGAATTTTACGGTTCAAAATCTACCGTTACAAATTTAAAATACGATATAGGAAAACGCATAACGATGGCTGACAAACCCAAATTTGCCGAATACGACAAAGACCCCGTAAAATTAATAAAATTGTACGCAAAAGGCGGATTCTGTCAATCATGCGAAAAAATGTCAGACAAAGAAAAAACCGATAAAATCCGTGAAATGTACAACTCTGTTGCCTTAGACAAAAACCTTAAAAAGAAAAATGCAGAAACTCAGGACGAAGAATCGGGCTATATAATTGAATATAATTATTACTATCAAGATGACCACCTTGTAATGGTAGAATGTTCTTGGGGCGATAGCTGGATGCAAAATTACAAACTCTATTTAAGAGATAACTGTCTGTACTTCTGCCTTATACATCATAATTATCCTGACAACACAGAAGCCTTTGAACGCTATTATTTATGTAACGATAAGATTTTCAAAGCAATTGACAAGGACAAAAAAGAAACACTTAATCCCACAGGTGAGGATATAACTGACCTAAAAAAGCGTATGAAAGAAATTTTAAGCGAAGCACTAAAATTAGAGGAAAAAGCAAAATAAAAATCTTCGATTTTTTCCCCTTATTTTTTTGTTTTTTCACAAAAAAGCCGTACCTTTGCAGAGTTATATAGAAAGATAAAATTTAATTGAAAAAATGTCAGAAGAGACAACAAACGAAATTAACGAGAGAATCGTTAAAGTAAACATAGACAAAGAAATGCGCTCGGCGTATATCGACTATTCAATGTCGGTTATCGTTTCAAGAGCGTTGCCCGATGTCAGGGACGGTCTTAAACCCGTTCATCGTAGGGTACTTTTCGGTATGAACGAAATGGGCGTTTTCGCTAACCGTCCGACTAAAAAATCAGCAAGAATCGTTGGTGAAGTCATGGGTAAATTTCACCCGCACGGCGACTCTTCGGTATATTTCACAATGGTCAGACTCGCTCAAGACTGGATTATGAGATATCCCCTCGTTGACGGTCAAGGTAACTTTGGTTCGGTGGACGGCGACTCACCCGCTGCTATGCGTTACACCGAGGCAAGGCTCAAAAAAATCGCCGAAGATACGCTTATCGACCTCGATAAAGACGCCGTAGATTTCGTGCCGAACTTCGATGAATCACTCAAAGAACCCGTCGTTTTGCCGACAAGAATACCGCTTTTGCTTGTTAACGGTGCGTCAGGAATCGCTGTCGGAATGGCTACAAATATGGCTCCACACAACCTTTCTGACACCATTGACGCGATCGTTGCTTATATCGACAACAACGACATCTCTATCGAAGAATTAATTCCGATTATAAAAGCTCCTGATTTTCCCACAGGCGGCATAATCTATGGTTATCAAGGCGTTAAAGATGCTTACATGACCGGTCGCGGAAGAATTGTTATCCGTTCTAAATACCACATCGAAAATACTCACAGCGGCAAACCGCAAATCATTTTCGACGAAATTCCTTACATGGTTAACAAAGCTGAACAAATCAGCAAAATAGCCGACCTTGTTAACGACAAAAAAATCGAGGACATCGTTCACGCTAACGACGAGTCAGACCGCAAAGGTATGAGAATTGTCGTAACGCTTAAAAACGGTGCAATTCCGAATGTCGTTGTCAATAAGCTCTTTAAACTCACTCAATTACAGACTACTTTCAATGTCAATAACATTGCCTTAGTAAAAGGACGTCCGAGACTTTTGAATTTGAAAGATATTATTGAATGTTTCGTAGAACACCGTCAGGAAGTAGTTGTAAGGCGTAGTAAATACGAATTAGCACAAGCTCAAAAGCGTGCCCACATTTTGGAAGGTTTGTTAATTGCGCTTGACCATTTGGACGAAGTTATCGCTTTGATTCGTGCTTCAAGAACACCTGACGAGGCAAGGGTAGGATTGATTGAGAAATTCGGTTTGACTGATGCTCAGGCAAGGGCAATCCTTGAAATGAGGCTTCAAAAACTCACCGGCTTGGAACGTGAAAAGATTAAAGAGGAGTACGATGAAATTATGAAATACATCGACTACTTAAACGAGGTTATCGGCAGCGTTGTAAAGCAAATGGAAGTTGTAAAAGAAGAACTTTTGCAGATAAAAGAAAAATATCACGACGAGAGAAAAACTCACATCGAATATGCTGCCTCAGAGGACTTTAATCCTGAGGATTTCTATGCTGACGAAGACGTTGTTATCACGATTTCAAAATTAGGATACATCAAGCGTACGCCGCTTACCGAATTTAAAACGCAGAATAGGGGAGGAAAGGGCTCGAAAGGCTCTACGACTCGCGACGAAGACTTTATCAGCCATATTTTCTCGGCAACAAACCACAACACAATGTTGTTTTTCACCGAAAAAGGCAAATGTTTCTGGCTCAAAGTTTACGAAATACCGGAAGGCAACAAGACCTCGAAAGGCCGTGCTATTCAGAACGTTTTGAACATCGAAAGCGACGACAGCGTGAAAGCATACATCAACGTTAAGTCTATTACCGACCCCGAATACGTAAATTCGCACTATATTATAATGTGTACTAAGAACGGTATCGTTAAGAAAACTCCGCTTTCTGAATATTCAAGACCGAGAACAAACGGTATCAACGCAATTAATATCCGCGAAGGCGATATGCTTTTGGAGGCTAAATTAACTGACGGAACCAACGACATTTTAATCGGAATCCGAGGCGGAAAAGCAGTCCGTTTCAACGAGACCGATGCAAGACCTATCGGAAGAACAGGTACGGGCGTTCGCGGTATAACTGTCCCCGAAGGTGATGAAGTTATCGGTATGGTCGTTGCTAAATCAGACGGTTCTGACGGCGATATTTTGGTTGTTTCGGAAAACGGTTACGGCAAACGTTCAAAACTTGAAGATTACCGAATCACTTCGCGTGGCGGCAAAGGTGTTAAAACGATTAATATCACCGACAAAACCGGTGAATTGATTGCAATTGATAAAATTACCGACAATGATGACTTGATGATTATCAACAAATCGGGTATAACAATAAGACTAAAAGCCGAAATTATCAGAACGGCTTCACGTCTGACACAAGGTGTTAAATTAATTGAACTTAACACTAAGAAGAAAGATTCAATTGCCTCTATTGCCGTGGTTCCCAAGACCGAAGACGAAGAAGATGACGAAAACGCTGAAAATGCAGATGTTACGGTTATTAGCGGTGAAGAAAATTCTTCAAATCCGGAAGTAGAGAACAACAATACAGAAGAAAATAATCAATAAAAAAATAAAATAATTAATCAAAATGAAAAAAATATTTTTAACCTTAACTGTTGCTGCAATGGCGGCTACTTCGGTTTTTTCACAGGCTCCTACGCCTCAAGATTCAAAAAAACTGATTGACAACGCAAAAGCAAAAATTGAAAACAGCGACAAAGACATTCAGGATGCTAAAAAAGGCAGTATTTCCAAAACGTGGGAAAGCCGTGGAAAATTGTTGCTTGAGTCAGCAAAAATAAATACCAAAGGTGTAAATCAAGGAATGTATGCTGCAAAATGCGACCAAAGTCCATTCTTCAACTTGGAGTTGATGATGGGAGCACCCACAGAGAAAAAAAGTGAGAAAATCGGTACTGAAGATTATGAAGTATGGGTTTATCCGACGATAAACTATTACATTCAAAACAATCAGGTAATGTTGTGGAAAGAGACTTATACAGTTGCAGACAACGCTCTTGACAAAGCTGTAGAGGCATACCGCAAAGCTGACGAATTGGATGCAAAAGGCAGTTTTAAGTCTAAAAAAACCACAATGGAGGCTGCAAAAGAACTCAGAACAGCATATTTCACAAACGGTATCAACGCATATCAACTTTTGGATTATAAAACAGCTGCTAAAAACTTTGAAAGCGCATACAACTTGTCAGATTTTCCGCGTGATCCCAAAGATACATCTTTGAACGACGGACAAATTGCATATTACGCAGCTTTGTCAGCATATCAAGGTGATGAAAAGGTAAAAGCAGAAAAACTTTTCAAAGAGGCTGCTAACAAAAACTATCAACCCGGCGGTTGCTACCATTACATTTATCAAATTAACATGGACAACGGCAAAGAGGCTGAAGCTTTGAAACTTATTACAACTGCATACGAAAAATATCCGCAAGAAGAGCAAATTCTTTACGATGTTATCAACTATTATTTAGGCAAAAAACAGACGGAAGAGGCAGAAAAATATCTTGATAAAGCTATCGAAAAATATCCCTCAAATGCAAGCCTTTATAATGTAAAAGCAAGTATGTTTGTAACGCAGTGCAGCGATCTTTCAGCAAAATATGCTAACGAGCTCAACGAATCAGATTCTTTGAGAAAATTGGCGTTCAGAAACCGTAACAATCCCAAAGAAGAAGCTCGCGTAAACGCTGAAAAAGAGAAAAAACAAGCAGATGCAGAGCAGACTAAAAAGGATTATCTTGCAAGCATGAACAAAGCAGTATCTATTTACAACCAAGCAATCTCAAAGGATGCAAAAAACTATGACGCACATTTTGCTCTCGGTATTGTTTATTATAGTGCAGCAGACTTGGTAAACAACGAGAAAAACTCAATTCCATTGTCAGAAGACAAAGACGGCAGCAAAACGGCGGCAAAAGAGAAAGAAATCACAAAATATTGGGAACAATCAGCAGAAGAATTTGAAAAAGCTTCAGCAATCCGTCCTACGGAGAAAGATTGTTTGCAAAACCTCAAAACTCTTTACTACAAACTCCAGAATACAGCAAAATGGAAAGAAGTAAAAGAAAAATTAGAAAAATTGTAGAATTTTTCTCGCATAAATAATTTTAAAAAAAACGGCGCGAAGAAATTTGCGCTGTTTTTTTTTGCATTCAAGACAAATTTCCGATAGTCCACACAGCGTTGTTGGATTTATTTTTGAAAAAGGGAAAGAAAATTATTTTATACAATGTTTTGAAACTCTCAACGGCATAAAAATATATTTTACTTTTATTCCGTGTTTGATTAACGAAAAAAGATTAAAAACTTTTTATGTTAGAACAAATAAAGAGAGAAAGAAAAAAGATTTATATAAAATATATAAAGACGACGGTCTTCTAAAATATTGGGAAGACGTTACAGCTATCAACAGAGCTGACCGCCGGGAAAACCATATTTTATTTGTTGATTGCCGCCTCTATTGTGGCAAAATTGGAAATAATTTTGCAGATAACCAAATTTTTGACGAAAAAAATTTAGGTACGGCAGGTGATTTATATCTCGTTAGGGATATGCGTACCTTTGTAAAAATGTTTTAATTTTTTGCATGATTTTTTATTTTTTTGGGGGCTCCTTCTCCCCCGTTATTTTGTCCGATAATTAATATTATGTTAAATAGAGTTCTTAAAAAAGCCATACAACGCTCAAAAGCCGTACAAATGCCTAATTCTAAAAAAGAATCTAAATCTTGCTCTTTCGTAGGATTTTAGTGTACTAAAAAGATAATTCACAGAAAATAATATACGGCAATTATAACGAGTTAAAAACTACTTTAAGCCAAAAAATTTCTTTCACTCCTCCCCCGTAATAAAAAGCTCAGATAATAATATTATGTTAAATAGAAAATTTAAAAAATATCAAAAAACTCCCCCTCGCGTCATTAAAAACCTAAAAAAATTATTCTGTATCAATGGTTATGTTAAATAGAGTATTTTTAACAGATTTTAAGATAATTATTAATAACAATAAAAAAGGAGATGCATGAATTTTACTGCATCTCCCCTATTTTATCTAAAAAAAAGGACTATAACTATTTGATTTTTATCGAATTAACAGCCTCATAACCCAAAGATTCGTTAATGCGCTCTTGAATTATCGTTTTATGCATATTAACCTCATTGCGGATAAGCGGACTGCGAAATTTTAGAAATAAAACTCCATCTTTCAAATAAATGTCCGCAGTCTCTCGAGATATTGTTTTGCCGGCAATTTTCTCCCACTCGTTCAAGACGCGGATTTCGTTGAGTTTCTTGTCCGCCCCGAGAGCCGTTAAATATTGTTGTAAAACATCACCTAAGGTTTCAGCCTTTTTCATTTTCATAGTCAACCTCCTTGTTTGAAATATTTTCTGACGAAGATTTTATTTTCAATGCGATGCCTATCAAAAGTACGTCGTTTGCCCGACATGATAAGCGGTACGACTCAAAATCCTCTTTAAACGAGTTTTTCTGCTGAATCATCGGCTCTGAAGAATGTTTCAAAAGCATCTGCATGAACGCCGAATCTCCGAATCGAACACCCTCCGGGTTGCGCTGAAGGGCAAAACCATCTGTTTTAAGATAAATTTTATCCTCTTTTTCAAGCAGAATTTTCTCAGTTGAATAGTTTTTACTACGTCCGAACGAAACAGCAAAATTCATTTTGTCCCCGACAAATTCATGAACATCAACCTCCTTGCGCGAGGTGCCCGGATAGGATTTTCTAATAAGACAAAGGCTTGAATAAGCTCCTGAAAATTCGAGAGTTTTCTCCTTTTTATCAATTATGCAAACCGTAATATTTACGGGTGGATTCTCCTCTGAAAATTCCCCAGAATCAGATAAATGCGCATATTTTCCTCTCAACATATCCAAAATCTGACCCGAAGAAATTTTCGACAAATCGTTTTTCAAAGAAATCTCTTTCAAAAAAACAACATTCAAAAGACTTTTAACTAAACCGTTAATTCCGGTAGCACCACAATTCCCGCTGCAAATCAAAGAGATATTGTCTTTTGAATAAAAATAATAAAAATCCCCGCCCGCATTCTCTGAAGGCATATCCAAAACAAAAAAATCCGGAAAAACAGACTTTATATAATTAATTTCCGGCAAAATTGTTTTCCTTAATACTAAAAGGTGTTTCATAATTCCGGAATTTTTCGCTTTTGAACGCTCCAACTGCTGACGCAATTCGTCCTCTATCCTACCCTTCTGCTCCAAAGATGCAGAAAAGATTTCATTATTTTTTTCTAATTCATTAATTTTCAAAGAATAAGCATTCAATTCAGACTTCAATTCTAACACTTTAGAATAATTATTCCGCCTTTGAACATACAACAATGCCGACAAGCCTGAGACCGCTAAAACAAGTATTATAATTGCAATTAACATTATATCAATATTTTATATAAAAACCTAACTAAAAATTTCAGTGGCGCAAAGTTAAAACAGAGTTTTCATAAAAAAAAATGATTATGTTTTTTTTGATTATTTTAACGCTTTAAATGCTGATTTTCAATGGTTAAAAAAGCAATTATTTTTTACATTAATATTTTTTATAAAAATATTGTAGTTTTATACTTTACTAATTGAAAAAAAATATATAATTTAGCAAAAATTTATGAGGGTTACTTCCCGTTTTTTTAACAAAGCAATATAAAATTGGCATGTATATTGTTTTCTAACGGGAAAAATAGTTAATTCAGATGCAACTTACTGCTCAAAATATAAAATATACTGCGCTTGAAGCCTTTTTGAAAAGGCTTAAGAAAGGAGTTCTTGTAGCCGCATTTTTCTTAACGGCAGAAGGAGTTTCCTACGGACAAGTTGCACCCGAAATCCTAAGGTCATATTGGATTGCATCGTGTGCCGAATATGTAGAATGGAAAAACTACAAAACTACCGATGCTTTTACCATCGGTGTTTACGGAGCATTAGCCGAGGAATTGAACTCACTCAACGAATTGGCAAAAACACGTAAAATTAACGACAGAAAGTTGGTTATCAAACATTTCCGTCGTATAAAAGACATCACGCCTACTGATATTCTCTACGTTAATAATCATTACAACGAAGAACTTGAAACCGTATACGAGATAGCTACGACGCAAAAATCACTGCTAATTACAGACCGTGCTCCATCGGATAAGTATTTTATGCTCAATTTGTTAGTAGACGGTAAAACCAGTCAGTTCGAGATCAACACCAAAAACGCAAGACTCTCAGACGCTATTGTTACGGAAAAACTTTCAAATCAAGGCGGTTCGACCCTCGACTTAAAAGAGCAATACGCCAAAAAAGAAAGAGAGGTCAAAAACAAAGAGGAACAACTCAACAAATTAAAAGCACAGGTTGATGAAAAAGAAAGAGAACTTGTACATCAAACAAGAGAAAACAAAGTCATCACCGAACAAAACATCGAGTTGGCTAAACAGTTGGAAATCACCGAGCAAGAAATTGACCTTCAGAGAACTAAGGCTGCTATGTTGATGGAACAAGTTAGGGTTCAGCAAACTATGCTCGCCAAAAACAAACAAAAACTTGCCGAACAAGAGGTTGAAATCGACACCAAACAAGGTCAGTTGGATGATGCTAACAACGAATTAAAAGATAAGGAAAAACAGTTGGCTCAACGTGAAAATAAAATCCGCGAACAAGAGTCAACGATCAAAGTCAGAAATACGAAAATCAACCAAAACAGTACCGTTATCACAGGTATCATTATTTTCCTCGGACTTGTAATTTTCCTTGTCGTATTGATTATCAGAGCCATGAGAGCAAGAAAATTAGCTAATATCGCTCTAAGAAAAAAGAATTTGGAGCTCGTAAAACAGACCGAAGAAATCAATAATCAAGCTAAACAGTTGGAACATATCAACGTGGAACTCGAAAAACTTTCCATCGTTGCCGGTAAAACTCAAAACGCCATTATCATCATGGATAGAAACGGTTATTTTGAGTGGGTAAATGCCGGTTTTACAAGATATTACGGCTATACTTTGCAACTTTTGAGAAACGAACGAGACGAAAATATCGTAAACGTAAGTGCTAACAAAAGTATCAGAAACATATTATTTAAATGTGTCAGCAACAAACAAACCATCATTTTTGAATCGGAGGCTGTAACACGTTACGGCAAAAAAATCAACAGCCAAGTAACCCTCACGCCTATTCTTAACGACAAAAACGAAGTGGTTCAGTTGGTTGCAATTTATACCGACATCAACAAGCTTAAAGAGCAAGAGGCCGCTATCCGCAGTCAGAACGAAGAACTTTTGCAACAAAAAAATGCGCTTGAGATTCAAAAAACTCAAATCGAGGAACAAAACAAGCACATCAAAGCCGGTATTTACTATGCTCAGACAATTCAGCAGACAATTCTTCCGCCTCAAGAGCAAATCGAAAAATATTTCGACTGTTTCGTTCTTTACAGACCAAAAGATATTGTCAGCGGCGACTTTTACTGGTTTTCGGAGGCTCAGGAAGACGGACACAATTATCAATTTGTCGGAGACCTCGACTGCACGGGACACGGTGTTCCGGGTGCATTCATGAGCCTTATCGGTAACAGAATCTTGAACGAGGTTATCAACGTTAAAAGGACTTTCTCTCCAAGAGACATCATGGATCAACTCAATCAAAACGTTATCAAAGCCTTGAAACAAGATCAAAGTACCAACAACGACGGTATGGATACTTGTTTTTGCAGAGT
Organism: Bacteroidales bacterium; assembly: GCA_017544805.1. Lineage (GTDB taxonomy): Bacteria > Bacteroidota > Bacteroidia > Bacteroidales > UBA3824 > UBA3824. The sequence goes on from JAFYDK010000124.1 coordinate 12,215, forward strand.
TGAAAAAACCTCAGAAAAAGAGTACACTATAACATACTGCGGCGCAAAAAGACCGCTCTATTTTATTACGAAAGAAGATCCTGAAGTTCAGATACTTAAAGCCGACAGAAAATCTATCGGCGGTACCCAGCAAAAACGTGGTAAAATAGAATTCACAAATCAGGAAATTAAACTTCATTCGGGCGACATCATGTATCTCTCGAGCGACGGTATTATCGACCAAAACGATTCGGAACGTAAACGTTTCGGTACGGATAATTTCTTGAATATGCTGAAAAAATACAAAGACGAACCAATGGAAAAACAAGGCGAATATTTCGCTATGACCTTGGATAATTACCGTAAATCTGAGGAACAAAGAGATGATATTTCCGTAATAGGAATTAAATTTAAATAAAAAAAGGAAAATGTTTAAGAAATCCGTCATATCATTTTTCCCGTCGTTAGCGGCGGTGATTTTAGCGGCAGTTTTTTTGACGGCGGCACGGACTTCCTATGCCCAACAAGCCGGAGGAAACGAGGCGCAAAGGGCACAGTGGGTTTTAACACTTTCCGATTACGTAACTTGGCCGCAACATGAACAAATTGACACTTTCTTGGTCGGTGTTTACGGCTATAACGTACCCGAACTCGCCGAACTTCAAAGGCAAAAAAATATTAGAACTATTAACAAAAAGCCTTTTAAAATAGTTCATTTCAAAAAAACAAAGGAAATTACATACACTCATATCTTGTATGTGAATCCCAATTACAGCAACGATTTACCGCAAATTTGCACAAAACTTGACAATCAAAGCACTTTAATTATTACAAGTTCTTTGTCGCAAAACAGCAACTTGAGAAATTTCTGTATGATAAACCTCTTGCTCAGAGGCCGCGGTGAACAATTCGAGGTTAACTCTCAAAGAGCAGAAGATGCTAAAATTTCTATTTCAGAAAAAGTGTTAGCCCAAGGCGGTAGCAACATCGACCTCAAAAAACTTAACTACGGTAAAGATAAAGAGTTGCAACAAAAAGAAAATATGTTAAAAATTCAAGAGCAACAATTAGAGCAAAAAAACAATGAGCTCACCGTTCAAACTCTTGACAACGACATAAAACGCGAACAAATTCTTTTCACGAAGTTTGAACTCGAAAACAAAGAGAAAGAAATTGAAAGTCAAAAAATGCTTGCAGACAAACTTCTTAACGATGCTGAAAAATTAACGGCAGTATTGTTAGAAAACAATGTCGCATTAAAAAAACAAGAACAAGAAATCAAAGAAAAACAGCAGCAACTTGACGTTTCAGGCGATATTTTGAGCAGACAACAGGAGCGTATCAGAGAAAGGGAAAAACAAATCGGTGAACACGAAAAAATGCTGAACCAACAATCCGGACAAATTAATGCCCAAAAACGTGTTATTTTCGTTGCGCTGATTTTCTCTGGAATCATTCTCGTTCTTGTAGTTATCACAACGATAAGCAGTATTTCAAGAAAACGCAAAAACCGCGAACTCGCACGTCTTAACGACGAGGTTGACCGTCAGAAAGACCACATTCAAGCACAAAGCCAACAGCTTTTGCAAATTAACAAAGAATTGGAAAAACTCTCAATCGTTGCCTCTCAAACCGATAACGCCGTTGTTATCATGGACAATCAAGGCAATGTAGAATGGATTAACAGAGGTTTTACCAATATGTCAGGTTTTACTTTTGAAGATTTACACACTCATAAAAGAGATAATTTGACATCGCTTTACGCAAGCAATAATGAAATTCAAGCAATCAAAGACGAATGTTTAAGTTCTTGTCAATCAAAGATTTTTGAATCGGAAATTAAGACAAAAGATGGTAAATATTTGTGGATTCAATCCACTCTTACACCGATTCTTAACGAAAACAACGAAATCACAAGACTCGTTACCATTGATACCGACATCACTCAGATTAAAGAGCAAGAAAATGCAATTTTGGCTCAAGGTATGACTTTAGCGGCTCAAAGGGACGAATTAGCTCAGCAAAAAGAACTTATTGAAGAGCAAAACGCTCATATCAACACAAGTTTGACTTACGCAAAAACCATTCAGGAAACCGTGATGCCGTTGGAGGTAAATATCACGAAATGTTATAAATATTTCGGTTTGTTTATTCCGCTTCAAATTGTCAGCGGCGACTTCTATTGGTTTACACGCGTGCCGGATAATCCCGATATGACTTTTACGGCAGCCGTAGATTGTACAGGACACGGTGTTGCAGGTGCATTCATGTGTATGATTTCAACAAGACTTTTGAACGAAATCATCGTCGAACACAAAATTTACGACACCGAAAAAATCTTAACCTCGCTCGATGCCGGTCTTAAAACCGCCCTCAAACAGGACACGACCGACAACAACGATAGTTTGGAAATTTGCATTTGCAAGGTTTTAAGAAACGAAAACGAAAAATACACTATAACATATTCAGGCGCAAAACGTCCGCTTTATATCTATCACGAAGAAAGCGGCGATTTTGAAACCTTGAAAGCAGACAGCAAAACCATAGGTGGAATCATGTCAAGAAGAAACACTACCGAATTTACTTCTACGGAAAGAAATTTGGTAAGCGGTGACAAAATTTACATGACAACCGACGGTTTTATCAATCAGTTTGATCCGAATAACAAAAAATTCGGTTCAGACCGCTTTGTAAACTTACTCAAAAGTATATGTACCAAAGAGTTAAGCGAACAAAAAACAATTTTGGAACAAGAGTATTACAATTATAAAGGCGATGCCGAACAAAACGACGACATCACTATTTTTGCAATACAATTATTATAAAAGTATATCTAAAAAAGTCAAAAATATGGCATTAATTAACAGCAGAGAAATTTTCGACACGATGTTTGAAAACAACGTAGTGATTTCATACATCGGTCCTTTTGATGGTCAAATACTATCATTGTTGGCCTCTAACATCGAGGACTCGCTTTGGGAGGATAAAAAACGAGGCAAAAAATTCTTTAAAATTTTTATAGAATTGAGCCAAAACATTTATCTGTACTCAAAAGAAAAATCCACAGGAATCGGTCTCGATAGGTCGGCCGGTGTAGGTCTGATGCTCATAAAAGAATATGACGACCATTTCCAATTCATTACGGGAAACCTCGTTGATCATACCGATTACGTAAAACTTACGGAAAAATGCGATTTAATAATCCAAAAATCAAAAGACGAACTGCGCGAATTTAAACGTCAGCAACGCTCATTACCGCAATCCGGTCCTAACGGCGGCGGCAATATCGGAATTATTCAATCAACCATATTAAGCGGTTATCCGCCTTCGTATGCGTTCCATAAAATAGACGACGATAATTATTTCTACATACTCAGCATAAGAATTGATAAATAAAGTCAGCCGTATTTAACTTTTTTAGAAAAAAATTAGCAAAAACTTTTTTTGAAAAAAAGAGCCGCAATTTTTACGGCTCTTTTTTTATGTGATTAATTGTTATCACTTTCTCTTATTTCATCTATTTCCAACCAACGCATCTCCTTTTCTTCAAGCAGATTTTCGATCTCGCCCATGCGCGAAGAAAGTTTTGTAATTTCTTCAATATCAGAGGTTAAGCCTGAAAGCTGAGCTTCAATTTGCTGCTTTTCCTCTTCCAATGCTGCAATTTCCTTTTCCAATTGCTGATATTCAAGATTCAATTTATACGTAAAATTTTTCCGTTTTTTTTCTCTAACTGGTTCTGAGGTTGTTTTCGGAACGTTTTTTTGTACCGCTAATGCCTTTTCTTCCTCTTTTTCAGTGAGATAAACGGTATAATTTCCCGGGAAATTCCGAATTTTGCCGTCGCCTTCAAAAACGAAAAGCGATGTCGCAACCTTATCCAAAAAATATCTGTCATGCGAAACCACTATCAAACAACCCGAAAACGAATCCAAATATTCTTCCAAAACATTCAACGTAATAATATCCAAATCATTTGTCGGCTCGTCAAGTATCAGAAAATTAGGGTTTTGCATTAAAACCGTCATCAAATATAATCTACGCCTCTCGCCACCACTGAGTTTTGAAACCGGGGCATATTGCATTTTGGGCGGGAAAAGAAAATATTCCAAAAACTGCGATGCCGAAAGTTTGCGCCCGTCTGAAAGTTCAATGACTTCGGCAATTTTTTTTATAACGTCGATAACACGGCTTTCTGGGTCAGCCTCAATGCCGCTCTGACGATAATACGCCGTGCAAACAGTTTCACCGAAATCAGAAAATCCCGAATCCGGCTGAATATTTTTCATCAATATATTTAATAAAGTGGATTTGCCGCAACCATTACGTCCGACAATGCCGATTTTGTCGCCCTTTTGAAAAGAATACGAAAAATTTTCAATGAGTTTTTGCGAGCCGTAACTTTTACTTATATTCTTGATTTCCAAGATTTTATTTCCAAGACGACGGGCTGAACCAGTTGCAATTTCAACTTTTTTGGTGTCGGATTTGTGCTTTGCAGCCTCTTTCAACTTATAAAAACTATCAATTCTATATTTTGCTTTTCCCGAACGGGCTTTCGGCATACGGGAAATCCATTCAGATTCCTTTCTCAAAAGATTTTCAGCACGGTCGGCAGCCGCATTAAAAGCCTCCAAACGCTCTTTCCTTTTCTCCAAATAATAACTGTAATTGCCTGAATAGCTGTAAATTCTGTTGTCATCAATTTCAATTATACAATCGCAGACATTATCAAGAAAATATCTGTCGTGCGTTACCATCAAAAGAGTCGTGCGGGTTTCTTTCAAATACTTTTCCAACCACTCTATCATATAAGTATCAAGATGGTTGGTAGGCTCGTCAAGTATCAGCATATCAGGCTGTTCGATAAGTGCATCAGCAAGTGCAATGCGCTTTTTCTGACCGCCGGAAAGCATTGAAATTTTCTTATCAAAATCATTAATATCAAGTTTGCCCAAAATCTGTTTCATCTGCACCTCATAATCCCAAGCATTAAACGCATCCATCTGATTTTGAGCCTCTTCTATCTTTTTATAATCGCCTGAAGACAATGCAGCTTCGTATCGCCCGACAACTTGAGCCAAACGGTTGGAAACCGAAAATATCTGCTCTCCCACCGTTAAATCCTCTTGTAAATCAGGCTCTTGCTTCAAATAACTGACCGAAATGCCACTTTTGAAAACCACTTCGCCCGAATCAGCACTCTCAAGACCCGATATAATATTAAGAAGCGTACTCTTTCCCGCTCCATTTTTTGCGATTAACGCTGCTTTTTGGTCTTTTAACACCGAAAAACTTATGTTTTCAAACAAAACGTTATCTGCAAAACTTTTTGACAAATTCTCTGTCTGAAGGTATGTTATCATACTTATTATCAAGTAATTAAATTAATTTCAACTCAATTTTTAACTATCCAAAGTACAAAGGTACATAAAAAATTAATCCTAAAAAAAATCAAAAAAAAATTATGTTATCATAATTTAGATAAATCACTGATTATAAGAGCATTAAATCGCTAAAAAAAACATTTTAGAAAAAAAACTTCAATATAAGGGGAAAAAATATTTTTTTACAGAATTTTTTTTTCTAAATTTGCACTTATAAAAGGCTGCTTTAAGTGGTCAAAAATAACATCAATTGTTTATGTTAAAACACATTATATTGTTTTTCAAAGGTTTCTCGATGGGGCTTGCCAACGTTGTACCGGGTGTTTCCGGAGGTACGATAGCATTGCTTGCAGGTATTTTTGAAAGATTTGTCAATGCGCTCAAATCCTTCGATTTAGAGGCGCTGAAACTTTTGAAACAATTAAAATTCAAAGAATTTGCCTTACATACTGATTTGTTATTCTTAACGGTTTTGTTTTTGGGCGAAGGTATCAGTATCCTTACCGCCGCAAAAGTCTTGGAATATTTGTTTAAATTCAATGACGGCATTTACGTTTGGGCATTCTTCTTCGGTCTTATTTTAGCATCAGTTTATTACATCGGAAAAACAATCGGAAAATTTACTCCTCAATTAATATTGCTAACTCTCTTGGGTGCAAGCGTGGCATACGTTACTTCTATTCTGACTCCCGCAAGCGAAAACGACAATATTTTCTATTTGATTTTCTGCGGCGCAATTGCAATTTGCGATATGTTATTACCCGGAATTTCAGGAAGTTACACGCTAATTCTACTCGGAAACTACAAATTGGTGGTCGTAGATTCGATTTCACACCTTTTTGACAGCAGCGAAGCGTTGTGGCAAAATATGAGGATTCTTTTACCGTTTGCAATCGGTGCAGCGATAGGATTTTTGGCATTCGCAAGATTTTTGTCGTGGCTGATGAAAAAATACGGAAAACAAACAACTGCTGTTTTAACAGGTTTTGTTTTCGGTTCATTAGGATTTATTTGGCCGTGGAAAGAAAAAATTTACCAAAAAGTAAACGGTCATGAAGTCTTCAACTCGCACGGCGAACCGATTGTAGAGGGCTACAACAAATATATGCCCGATCTAACCTCAGACACTTTTATCGCAATCGCATTGATGATTGTAGGTGTTGTAACGCTATGCGCTATTGAGGAAATATCAACAAGAAAATCTAAAAAGCAAAATACTAAAACCGCAGACAAAACATCTGCGGAGAATTTAAATTAAAAAATTACGGACATAAATAAATACTTTTAAAAAAGTGGAAGTCGAAACTATTAAAATGATTGCAACGACCTATGAAGGTCTTGAAGATGTGTTAGGACGCGAACTGATGCGTATGGGTGCAGAAGATGTAGATACCGATACGTGCAGAGTTACGTTTTCCGGCGACAAATACTTGTTGTATCAGGCAAATTACGAATTGCGTACCGCTTTGAAAATTTACAAAGAGGTTATGTGTTTTGATTTTACATCCAAAGAAGAGTTTTTGGCACAATTCAAAGACTACCGTTGGAGCAAAATACTCAACATCTACAAAAGTTTTAGAGTGGAGGCTTCTTCTAAATCGCCAATCATTAACGACAACGCCGAAATCAAAGCGGAAATTACCAAAATTATCACCGCTTATTTCAACGAAAAATCGCACAAAACACCTCCGCATGATACTCAGAACCCGTCGGTGGTAATCGTTATCGAATTAACGGAAGATAATAAATGTAAATTCTTGCTCGACTCTTCGGTTGAAAGTCTCTCGCACAGAGGTTACAAAGTATCAAGCGTTAATGCAAAATACGATGAAGTTTACTCTGCCGGTCTTGTACAACTCTCTGGCTGGAAGGCTAACACCAATTTTATTGACCCGATGTGCGGTCAAGGTACTCTGCTTATTGAGGCTGCAATGTTTGCATACAATATTCCCGCCCAAGTTTGTAGAGAAAACTTCGGATTTTTCACTTGGAGAGATTTCGATGCTGAAATGTGGCAGGACATAAAATCTTCAACAAAAATCAGAATTAAACACAACGGTGAATTTGCATTCAAACTTTTAGGCTATGATTCTGACGAATTGAGCGTTAAAGCCGCTAATCAGAACATCAAAAAAGCAATGTTGGACAAATACATAACCGTAGAAAAATCTGCCCCCGTAGACATCGATGCTCCGGACGGACAAAATACGGCTATCATTTTGGCTCCGAAAGTTGACGTTTACAAACAAGACGAAACTAAAGAACTGACGGCAACTCTCGAAAAATTGGCTAAAAAAGTGTTCAAAGGCGCAAAAGTTTGGATTCATTCTGACTATGAAGACCTTCCGAAAGCCATCGGAATACAACCGACTAAAGTCGCTGAGGTGAAATTCTCAAATAAAGACTTTAAACTCGGATTGTATTAAACCTGATAACTATCAGGAAATTAACGCATTGTAACAGCAATACAAAGAATAAAAAAAAGTTAAACATAAAAAATACTGAAAAAATTAAATATTTTTGGTAAAAAATTTGCAATTTTCAAAAATATATCTTTATATTTGTGTGTTGAAAATGCATGACTAAATTTGTAATCCATTTATGAAGGCGGATATACATAGCATTTACTTGGAAGTAAAAAAAGGCAACCTTATAGCAGCTCATGAGGGTGAAATAACATCTGAGGTTATCACCGAGTTTCTAAGTAAGGTTGAGGATTCGCTTTTACAGAATGGTGAAGCGGTTAAAATAGTACGCAAACTATACAATATATTAGTTGAAGCATTGCAAAACTTATATCATCACTTGGAAATTCCTCCGAAAGATTATTCGGAAAGTCTTCATCTTGATGAAAATTGCCGTTACGCGTTTTGCACCTTAGTAAAAGAAGGAAAAGGTTCTTTCAAAATCACCACGGGCAACTTTGTTAAGGGAAAAACTATTCAATTCTTAAAAGACAGAATTGAACAACTCAATTATCTCTCAACTTACGAGCTCAAGGAGCTTTACAAAAGAGTGCTAAACAACGATGAGTTTTCAGAAAAAGGCGGCGGCGGTCTCGGCTTTATAGAAATGGCGAGAATGTCCGGCAACAAATTAGGATACGATTTCATTAAATACGATTCGCAATACAGTTTTTTCGTATTGGAAATACACATAAACTAAAGTGGCATGAAAAGCCCTAAGTAACTCAAAAGATATTATATTTTAAAAAAAATGGATTCAATAAACATAGAAGGCACACCAAAGACTCCAAGCATCTCTTTTGATGCGAAAACAGGTCAGATAGAAATTAAAGGACGTTCTATCCCTGAAAATTCTATCGAATTTTATAAACCTTTGGTTGAATGGCTTGACAAATACTCCGAAATTGCTCAAGGTACGGTAAACGTAATAATACAATTGGAATATTTTAATACAAGTTCGTCCAAATGTATACTTGACGTTTTCAAAAAATTGGAAAACCTGCACAGCAAAAGCAAAGCTGAGGTTGTTATCAATTGGTACTACGAAGAAGACGATGAGGATATGTTAGAGGCCGGTGAAGATTATCAGTCAATCCTTAAAATACCGTTCAAAATGGTAGAGATTGCTGAATAAAACTTCGTGTAAAAAACAAAGTTTTATTCGGACTTAATTTGCGGTGCCATTTTTTATAAAAAAAGCACCACATTATATTTAATTTTTATTGCCGTCCATTTTTTTTAGATAAAGATATTTTTATACACGAGATTAGAAAACAATAAATAACAAGAAAACGCCGGTCAATTTTTTGAGCGGCGTTTTTAATAATTAAAAACCCTAAAAATCACCAAATCATGAAAACGAAAACTCTAATTTTTATGGTAAGTCTTTCTACAATCTGTTTCACTGGCTATGCGTGCGATTTAGAAGACCAAGACAAAACTGAAAACGTTGTTGTAGACAACAATTCTGAAACAACCGATGATAGTAACAACTCTCAAAACATAACGGTAGATAATTTTACAGAAGAAGAATTGGACAAAGCCGCAACCGCTAAAGGCACTACCCTATCTCAAGAAGAGCAAAAAGTAATTCAATTGTGCAATTTAGCACGTCTCGACGGTAACAAATTCATGGAATATTATGCAAAACCTTATTTGAAAAACAAAACAAGCAATTACATTTCCTCTTTGTATTCAACATTAGCAACGACAAAAAATCTGCCGATGCTCTATCCCGAAGCCTCACTCTGTCAAACCGCCGCCGCTCATGCCGAAGATATGGGAAGCAAAGGTCTAATCGGTCATAATTCCTCTGACGGAACTAATTGGAACGATAGAATTAACGAATTATACGACAGTTACACTATAGCAGAAAATTGCAGTTACGGATATGCAAGAGCAATAGAAATCGTAATGCAACTTTTAGTAGACGAGGGAACTGCATCTTTAGGACATAGAAAAAACATCCTAAGCAACAAATACAATGCAATAGGTGTTGCAATCCGCTCGCACAGACAATACGGAAACAACTGCGTTCAGGATTTCGGCGATAAAATTATAACCAAACTTTAAAAATGAATAATTACCCGATTGAAAAACTGATTGAAGACGAAAGGTATTTAAAACTTTTGTCAGAAAAATACCCAAATACATCGAGTTGTTCGACGGAAATAATTAACCTTGAGGCAATTATGAATCTGCCTAAAGGAACGGAGCATTTTTTGAGCGACCTTCACGGCGAAATTACCGCCTTTACGCACGTCTTGAAAAATGCTTCGGGCGTTATCCGAAGAAAAGTAGACGACATTTTCGGAATGACAATGAGGCAAAGCGACAAAAACGCTTTGCTTTCACTTATTTATTATCCGAGCGAAAAACTCGCCCTTATCAGAAATCAAGAAAAAGATATTGACGATTGGTACAGAACTACTCTGTATCAAGTAGTTGCAGTAGCAAAAACTGTCAGCTCCAAATATTCTCATTCCAAAGTCAGAAAACTTCTGCCCGAGGAATTTGCATACGTCATCGAGGAACTTCTTCACGAAGAAGAAAACTCGCCCGACAAACAAAACTATTATTCACAAATTATCAACACTATCGTAGACATCGGCAGAAGTGAAAAAATCATAATAGCAATTTGCCGTTTAATTCATCGCTTAGTAATTGATACACTGCACGTTGTGGGCGATGTTTATGACCGCGGACCAGGAGCTTGCGATATTATGGAAACTCTTTGCGGCTATCATAATTTTGATATTCAATGGGGAAACCACGATATTTCGTGGATGGGTGCAGCCGCCGGAAATTTGGCGTTGATTGCTAATGTTGTCAGAATTTCAATCCGTTATGCCAACGTTGAAACATTGGAAGAAGGCTATTCGATTAACCTTTTGCCGCTTGCAACCTTTGCCCTTGATACTTACGGAGAAGACAAATGTTCTATCTTTCAGGCTTGTTGCGAATTTGAAGAAAATTCACGCATGAGCCGCTCAATGCAACTGATGGCAAAAATGCACAAAGCTATTTCGATTATTCAATTCAAACTTGAAGGACAAACCATAATGCGCCGTCCCGAATTTGGAATGAACGACCGCAAACTCTTGCATTTAATTGATTATGAGAAAGGTACGATAACAATTAACGGCAAAACTTATGAATTAAAAGACAAAAATTTTCCGACCATCGACCCAAAAGACCCGTACAAACTAAGCGTTGAGGAAGAACAGCTGATGATTCAACTTTATCATTCTTTCACCAGCAGCGAAAAACTTCAAAACCATTTGCGTTGCATTTACAAGCACGGAAGTTTGTTTTTGGTTCGTAACAACTGCCTTTTGTATCATGCCGCTATTCCGCTCAACGAGGACGGAACTTTCAAAGAGGTTACAATAAAAGGAAAAAAATACAAAGGCAAAGCCTTGATGGAACATTTTGACAAGATAATCCGTCAGGCATATTTTTCACCGATTGAAACGGAGGAAAAACATCTCGCCTTAGATTATATGTGGTATCTTTGGTGCGGACCAGACTCGCCGCTTTATAATAAGGACAAAATGACGACTTTTGAACGCTATTTTATTCAAGACCCTGAACTTTCAGTAGAAGAAAAAGGTCCTTATTATGAACTTGCAAACACTGCTCAAACTTGCGACTATATTTTAAAAGAGTTCGGACTTGACCCCGAAAAGTCAAGAATAATTAACGGACATATTCCCGTTAAAACGACTTTAGGTGAATCACCATTAAGAGCGGGCGGCAAACGTTTGGTAATTGACGGAGGTTTTTCAAAACCGTATCACAAAACCACGGGCATAGCGGGTTACACTTTGATTTATAATTCTCACGGATTGCAACTGGTTCAGCACGAGCCATTTGAAAGTAAGGAAAAAGCTGTTCAAGACGGAACGGACATTCATTCGAGGGTTCAACTTGAAGAATTTAAATACCACAGAATGTTGGTTCGCGACACCGACAGAGGCAAAGAACTTCAAGTTCAAATTGACAATTTAAGGAAATTGTTAATGGCTTACCGACAAGGTATTATAAAAGAAAGGTAAAAAAAAACGAAAAATATTTGCCAATAATATTAAAATGGCTATATTTGCAGTCGATAATTTTTATTACAAACAATTAATACATAAAACAAGATGAAAAAAATAACATTAAGCTTTATGCTGTTCGTTTTAGCGGCAGCAACAATGTTCACGTCTTGCAAAAAAGACAAGGATGGTGATGACAATTGGTACGGTATTAAAGCAACGTTCTCAGGTAGTGTTTCTGATAATTTCAATGCCACGGCTGCCGGATTTAAACAAAGTGCGTCTGAGTCAGGTACTTCAGCATCTGCTTTGAAATCAATTTTGGGTACCTCTGATGGTAATACAATAATTTACGGAACCAAAGATAAAAATCAGTTGCTTATAACACTTAAAGGCACTACCTCTGGTACATACACGTTAAATACCTCTATTAAAGGTGTTTCCAATGCTACTGTTACAAATGCAATCATAAGTTTATTATCAGGAGAAGGCGTTGCAGAAACAGTAAAAGACGTGGCAACTGATGCTGTTGACGACATTGCTACCGATGCACTTATTATTTATAAAGCAAACGATGCAACCGAAGGATCTAATGGATATTGGTTCTCAACGTCCGCAACTGTTACGATAACAACATTGTCATTTTACTCAACGGGCTCGTTCTCTGCGACAATGATGAACAGCAACAAAGATACTTTCACAATTACGGACGGAACGTTCAGTGTAGCAGGTCTTCCCGCTAAAACTACTTCATCGAAATAATTAAAAGAAATAAAAAAGCACACGGGCGAAAAAGATTTCGCCCGTTTTTATTTTCGTATCTTTTCAGTCATTCCTTTTTTTAATAACTTGTATTCGGGGAATAAGTTTTCGGCTTTATTGAATTTCTCTCCGTTATGTATTTGGAATATTTTTCGTCGACATCCATGCGGGATTTTACAGCTTCAGGATATACATCAAGAGCGGCTAACAATAATTCTGTAACCTCTCTCACTGCAAACTCCTCTCCCGAAGAAAACGTTACGTAATCCGCTAAATGATTATCTTTTACATAATCGCTAAACATAGGAGCAGATTTGCGGTGAATTTGAAACCTTAAACCGCATTTTTCAGCAACCGTCAAGTCCAAAATATCGTCGAAAACAAACGCAATTTCTTGAGGTTTCAACGAAAATTCTTTCATAACCTCTGTTAAGCCTTCAATCTTATTTTTAAAACCTAAACATTTGAAATTCAAGTGTTCACGGTTCACAAATTTTTCCGTTGAAGGGTTGTTTTCGCCGCTTATAATGCCAGAAATAAGAAGATTTCCACTAAACAAAGTATAACCGAAGCGCAAAATGTTAAGCCCCATGGAATCAACTTCCGAAAAGCCTGAATAAACATTGTCGCCCTTTACGCCAGAATTGAAAACTCCGTCCCAATCAAATATTATCGCCTTAATTTTCAAGGCTTTATTCTTAAAATCAGAAAGGGGAATTAAAAACTCCCCTCCCCTATCTTCAAATTTTTTTAAATTTCTCATTTACAACAAATCTTGAATATCCAACATACCGCAAGGTTTGCCGTCAGAGGTTACGACCAAAGTGTCAATTTTGTACTGCTTGAAGAGTTTTGACGAATCAATCAAATAAGCCTCTTTATCAATCGTAACAGGTTGTTTTTCAGGAAGTTGAGAAAGTTTTTTCGTTAAAACTGAATCGCCTTCTTTTTCAACCAAACGTCTTAAATCACCGTCAGTGAAAACACCGTAAATGTTTCCGTCTTCTTTTACAACCGTTACTGCACCGAGTTTTGATAGTGTCATTTTTACCAAAGCCTCGTTGATAGTGCTGTTGAAAGAAATACAAGCGTTTTCCGTACGGTAAACGTCTTTAACTTTCATTGTCATAAGTCTTGTATCTTCAAAGAACTGCTCTGTGCCGAGGGTCGTGAAATTGTTTTGCGGCAAAAGTTGAAGAACTTTCCACGGAACTGTTATCGTATGACAGCCGATATTCAAAGCGTTTCTTACGTGTTCGGGGTTACGAACCGAAGAAAACATAATTTTTGAAGGATAACCGTATTTATTAACAGCATTAACGCACTGTTCTACAAGCGATAAGGCATCGTGTCCCTGATCTTGAAGTCTGCCGACCAAAGGACAAACGTAGGTTGCACCGGCCTGCATTGCAATATAAGCCTGCTGAATCGTATAAATAAGGTGCATATTAACCATATAACCCTCACTTCTAAGAATATGACAAGCCTTTGCGCCTTCCAATGAAACCGGAATTTTGTAAACGGTTTTATTCTTGTCAAGTCCTAAATCGTTCTGACGGTGAGCCTCGGAAATAATTTCATCAGAGGTTCTGCCCAATGCTTCAATCTGAAGGATAGGAACAATTTTTGAAAGTTTTAAAATTATGCTGTCAACATCGTTGTAACCTTCACGGTGCATAAAAGTCGGAGTCGTTGTAAGACCCGTCAAAAAGCCTAATTTAAAGGCGTTTTCAATTTCAGGCAAATTAGCCGAATCAAGATATAATTCCATTTTTATCTAAATTTTTATCTGTATTTAACTTCAATTTCGTGCAATTCGATAAGCGGTTTCAGGAACTCTTCCAATTCGGAAAGTTTCAACTGACTTGCCGCATCACATTTTGCTTTTTCAGGTTCCGGGTGTGCCTCAATAAAAATACCATCAACACCGCTTGATACGCCTGCTCTTGCAAGAGTTTTCAAATATTGTCTTGCTCCGCCGTTTGGATCAGCAGAAGGAATTCCGTATTTTCTGATAGAATGCGTAACGTCAAAAACTGTCGGATAACCCGTTTCGTTTAAATGATAAAAACTTCTCGGATCAACCACCAAATCATTATAACCAAAAGTATAACCCCGTTCGGTCAAAATGATTTTGTCGTTGCCGCAAGCTTCAATTTTTTTAACGGGTTTAATCATGTTTTCGGGTGCAAGAAACTGCCCGTGCTTGAGATTGATAACAGCTCCCGTTTTAGCAGCTTGAGTTACGAGTCCCGTCTGCATACAAAGGTATGCCGGAATCTGAATCACGTCAAGAACCTCTGCGGCAGGTTGTATATGTTCGGGATAATGAATGTCCGAGAGAACGGGCATTTGAAACTCTTTTTTTATCTTTGCTAACATTTCAAGACCTTTTTCTAAGCCCGGACCTAAATAATAATCCACACTCGAACGGTTGTCTTTCATAAACGAAGACTTGAAAATCACAGGAAGTGAAAGTTTTTCCGCTGTTTTCTTAACGTGTTCAGCGGTTTTCATCATAATATCTTCGTCCTCAATAACGCACGGTCCGCAAATCAAAAACAATTTGTCTGAACCGCACTCAATATCAGATACTTTTACTATTTTTTTCATAGAATTCTTATAATATAGTTCTAAGGTGCAAATTTAAAAAGTTTTTATGAACTAAAAAAGGCGTTTACTTTATTTTAATAGAAATTAACCGTGTTTTTTATCGGATACAAAGTTTAAAAGGATTATTTCAATCAATAAATTAAAATAATCAAATTATTTCTTACCGGGAAAACTAATTCTCGGATAACCGCCGCGGTGAATTTCAAATTCCTCTTTTATAGACTTTGAAAGCATATAATCATAATCCGAAAAATACTCCCAATACATTATTCCTCCCAAATCATGGATAAAAATATAATCAACTTTCCTTTTAACAGACTGCATATCCTCGTATGAAAGAAAAATTTTGTCTTGCGGATTGTAAAGCGTAGGCGACAACGCAGACGAATCCCAACTCCTTATATATTTACCCGATTTCAAAAGCGGGGGAATCTGACGGAAAGCAACCGAGCCAACACCCGTTCCCTTACAAAAAAGTCCGCTATTTACAGCTTCAACATTTTTCCATTTGCGTCCGTAAAAAGCGGCACCTATTATAATTTTTTCTTTCGGAATACCGGCTTTATAATAATTTTTGACCACTTTATCAACGCTGTGTCCGTTATGTTTTAAGGATGAAAAATAAAGATTCGTATGATGTCCCGTAGTCTTGTTCCATTGTCCGAAAAAATCGTATGTCATTACAAAGAAATAATCCGTCAAAGGCTCAATTTTACGTATCTCAGTGTAAGTCAGATACATATCAAATGCTCCGGCTGCAACAGTCAAATAATATTTTTTGCCGTCCTGTTTTGAAGCTTTGTCGAATGCAGTGCGCAACTCTGTTAAAAGCGATGTAAAATTTACTCTGTCGGTATCTCTGGTTTGAACGTTCATACCCGGAAATTCCCAATCAACATCCACTCCGTCAAGACCGTAATATCTAACAAAACGGATTGCATCGTCTACAAAAACCGAACGCGAAGATGCGCTTAGACTCATGTCGGAAAAAACTTTAGAGGTCCCGTAACCGCCTACGGAAACCAAAATTTTCATTTTTGGGTACAATTTTTTGAGCTTTTTGGCAATCATAAAATTTTGAGCATCCTCAGGACGCAAAAGCCCAATACGATTGTTTGTAATCTTAGTAAAAGCAAGATTGAGTATATTAACCCCGTCAAGTCTCAAAGAGTTTAAGTCCAATTTACGGTTGCCGATATGCAAATATGCACATATTATAGGTGTCTGAAGTTTTGAAAAATTACCCGTAGGTGCAGAATTCAACGCTAAATGCTCATCACCAGAATTAACAAGGCAAGAGACTAAAAATAACGCAGTCAAAACAAACAAAACGATTCTTTTAAACGGTACAAACATTTTTTTAAAGTCATTACTTTTCTAAAACAAGGTGCAAAGGTAGGAAAATATTTTCATTTTCAAACCCTAAAACTTTTCGATGAAGTTAAATTGTATTATTAACACACTAAAAACCAACCTATTAGAAACGACAAATAAAAAATTACTTGAAAAACTATTTTTTTTGAAAAAAAATTTGGCAAATCAGAAAAAAGTCCGTAATATTGCACTCCGAAATTTTTAAAGAAATAACGTTAATAAATAAATAATAAGACCATGGAATTATTAAAAGTAGTTGAAGAACAGTACTCTCAAAAAAGAGAATGGCCCAAATTCAACAGCGGCGATACAATCACCGTTAATTACAAAATCAAAGAAGGCAACAAAGAAAGAGTTCAGCAGTTTAGAGGCGTTGTCATTCAGAAAAAAGGTATGGGCATCAGCGCAACATTTACTGTAAGAAAAATGTCTGGTAGCGTAGGCGTTGAAAGAATTTTCCCCGTAGAATCTCCGTTTATCTCTTCAGTTGAAATCAACAAGAGAGGTTCGGTACGTAGGGCAAGAATTTTCTACGTAAGAGAACTTACCGGCAAAAAAGCACGCATAAAAGAAAAAAGAATGTAAGTTTTTCTTTTTCAAAAAAAGAGAAACTTCAAACAAATCCTCAAACAACTTACTGTTTGGGGATTTTTTTTGTAAAAAAAATTTTGTTTATACAAACTAAAAATTTAATTTTGCACCCGAAAAAATTATAAAAGAAATATTTTAAAACAAAAAATGGCAAATACAGAAATTAACGAAAACGAGAATCAAGACCAGTTGGAAAACGTGGAACTCTCGTTAGGCAGGACAGAGCAATATATCGAAAAAAATAAAGAAAAAATCTTTATGGGAATCGGTATCGTTGTTGCTGTAATCTTAGGCATTATGGCCTATTCAAAATTAATCAAAACTCCGAGAGAAAACAAAGCCGCATCTCAAATGTTTATGGCAGAGCAGTATTTTGAAAGAGATTCATTCAATCTCGCACTCAACGGCGACAACAACGGCTATCCCGGATTTTTGGGAATTATCAAAGAGTATTCAGGTACCAAAGCCGCTAACAACGCAAAATATTATGCCGGTGTTTGTTATATGAATCTCGGCGATTTTGACGGAGCAATCAGACAATTGGAAGATTTTTCAAGTTCCGACCCGATGTTGGAACCCGTTTCAATAGGACTTTTAGGCGACGCTTACATGGAAAAAGGCATGGCTGACAAAGCTCAAGGTTATTATCAAAAAGCTATCGCTAAAGCTCAAAACAACAATTTTATAGCTCCCGTTTATTTGCAAAAATTGGGTATTTCTTACGAAGCAGCTCAGAAATATCAAGACGCATTAAACGTTTATGAAAAAATCAAAGCCGATTATCCCGCATCAAACGAAGCAAGAACGGCAGATAAATTCATCGAAGCAATGAAATTAAAATTAGGAAAATAATTTTTCCATAACTATAAAATGAAACGGGCGGTAAACTTGAAAAAAAACAAAAAAGTTACCGCCCGTTATTTTTTTTAAAGGATTTCTTTCTTTTCTACTTGGTTAAAACATCAATAACCTGCTCCACAAGATTAGGCATTGCATTACGGTAACCGTCAGCAAATTTATGACAACGGCGGTTAGCTATCACAAGACAAACCGTTGCGGTATTATGCCCTAAAAGCCTTCCTAAACCGTTAATCGCCGAAGATTCCATCTCGTAATTATTAACTTTGAGGCCTTTGTACTCAAAAGTTTCGATTTTTGAATTAATATCCTCGTCAATGATTCCGAGCCTTACCACACGCCCCTGCGGACCATAAAAACCGGGCGCAGAAAGTGTTATGCCTTGACGAAATTTTGAAAGTTTTTTCAAAATCTCCGGCGAGGATTCCACGAAATAAGGTCTCGCCAAAAGTTCGCTGCGTTTGGTATGCTCCTGAAAAAGTCTTTCAAGTTCCAAATCACAAACTTTGTTTCTATCTTTATAAAAATTAAGCAAACCGTCCAAACCTCCGGCAATAGCCGTTACAACAGGCTCTCCCACAGGAATATCCGCCTGAAGCGAACCGCAAGTACCAATTCTGACAATATTCAACGTCTTATGCTCTTCTTTGGGCAGTCTGGTTTTGAAATCAATATTTGCCAAAGCGTCCAACTCGGTCAAAACAATATCAATATTATCCGTTCCGATACCCGTAGAAACAACGGTTATGCGTTTGCCGTTTTTATAACCCGTTACGGTTCTGAACTCCCTATTCTGAACCGTTAATTCGGTAGTGTCAAAAAATTTAGCAACAACATCGGTTCTGTTTTGGTCGCCAACCAAAATAATGTTGTCGGCAATATCTTCAGGCTTTAGGTGAAGGTGAAAAATCGAACCATCACCGTTTATAATCAACTCTGAATCTTCAATAGGTTTCATGGTTAAAAAAAATATTTATATACTACAATTTGTCAAAGTTACGTAATTTTTTATAAAAAGCAAAATTTTCGGTGCAAAATTTCAAAAATAAATATTGTTTTTTTTATACTATAATAAAAAATTGTTATTACTTTTGAGCCGTCATATTAAGGAATTAAAATGAAAAATACATATTTTGATTTAATAGAGCAAAGTTACTATTTCCCGCAAGACGGGTTTGACATACATGACGGGTATCTAACTTTTCACGGTGTGTCGCTGAAATATTTAATCGAAAAGTACGGAACACCTTTCCGTCTTATGTACTTGCCGAGAATCGGTGAACAAATTAAACGCGCGAAAAATCTTTTCAACCGTTCAATCAAAAACAATAATTATTCCGGTAAATACGAGTATTGTTATTGTACAAAATGTTGCCACTTCTATCATGTTGTAAGTGAGGCTCTTAAATACAATGTACAACTCGAAACCTCTTCATCTTTCGATATTGATTTGATTCGTTGCCTTTACAAAAACGGACAAATTGATTTTAAGACGAAAATCATTCACAACGGTTTCAAAACGGACGAATACGTTGAAAAAATCGTTAAACTTCAAAAAGACGGTTTTGAAAATTCCATCATCGTTCTTGACAGCAAAAGCGAGCTGACAAGAGTTTTGAAATATGCCGGAAAATCCAAAACGAAAATCAAAATCGGTTTAAGAATGGCAATTGACGAGGAATCTCAATCCGCTTATTATACCTCAAGACTTGGAATGAGAGCTTCGGAAATGGCAGAATTTTACGAAAAAGAAATCAAACCCAATGAAAATCTTGAACTTAAACTTTTCCATTTTTTCATTGATTCCGGTATAAAAGACAGTTTTTACTATTGGACAGAGTTCGGTAAAGCGGTAAAAAAATACATCGAACTCAAAAAACTTTGCCCGACACTTGAAGATTTTGATTTAGGCGGCGGTTTCCCAATACGCAATCAACTCGGCTTTGAATACGATTATGAATACATCATCCGTGAAATTGTTAGGATTTTGAAAGAAACCTGCCTTGCGGAAGACGTTCAAGAGCCGAATATCATAACAGAATTCGGAAAATATACTGTCGGAGAGTCGGGCGCAGTGATTTTCAAGGTTTTAGACCAAAAACAACAAAACGACACCGAATTATGGTACATAATCGACAATAGTCTTATGACCACAATTCCCGATGCTTGGAGTGCTAACGAAAGATTTATACTTTTGCCTATCAACAAATGGAACCACGAATGTACAAGAGTTAATATCGGCGGCATAAGTTGCGATCATTCAGATTATTATAACTCCGAAGATATGAATCAGCACGTTATTTTGCCTTCGTACAAAAACACCGAAACAGAGCCTTTGTATATAGGATTTTTCCATACAGGAGCTTATCAGGATTCGATAGCAGGTTACGGCGGAATAAAACATTGTCTTCTCCCCTCGCCTAAACATATCGTAGTTTACAGGGACGAAACAACGGGCAATTTCAAAGATTATTGTTACAGGGACGAGCAAACCGTGGACGATATGTTCCACATTTTAGGTTACGACCACCCGGAACAAAATCCAGTTTTAAGAAAGAAAAAACAAGACGAAGATGACTTCTAACATTATAACAGTCGGCACAATAACTCCGCAAATGGAGTTACACGATTTGATTGAAAAAAACATTCGGATTCTATTGCTAATGGAACATTTCGGCACCGGTTTTACGGTTGCCGATTTGACTATTGAGGAATTATGCCGTTTAAGAGGCATTAATCCCGAAATATTTGCTTGTTTTTGCAATCTTTATAACGGCAGCGAAAAAATCTGCTATGAACCAAAAACCATAGAGGACATAAATCAAATCATTGATTTTCTGGAGAATGCGCACCGTTATTATTTGGACGAAATGTATCCAGAAATAAAATACTACATCAAAAAACTTTCAGAAATCAACGAAACGGACGATATAAAAATGGTTGAAAAGTTTTTTGAATCGTATTTTTCGGAGGTAAAAAAACATTTGGACTACGAACAGAAAAAACTTTTTCCGCTTTTGCGCTCTGAAGACAACGCTCAAAAAGGTAAAACCAAAATCCATCACGGCGACATCGAAACCAAACTTGCCGACCTTAAAAACTTGTTATTAAAGCACATACGCCTTATTGACAAAAACGGTTTAAAAAGAAAACTTCTTACGGCTTTGTTTGAATTTCAGTTCGATTTGAACATTCATTCGCTCATTGAAGACAAAATTTTAATACCTATTGCTTTGAAAAAATAGTTATTAAATCATACAATTCTTGAGTATTTTTTGCTACGAAAGGATTGTTTTTTTTCAGGATTTCAAAGGAATTGAAACCCCATGAAACGGAAATAATTTTCTTTTTGGCAGCGTTACAAGCCTCTATATCACGCAATTCGTCGCCGATGTAAAGAAAATCACCGCTCAACCTTGAAGCTTTTTTCAGAGCACGTTTTTTCCCAAAAAGCGAAACCTCTGTTTTAATAAACGAAAAATATTCTTCCAAACCATTGGTTTTAATAAAAGTATCAATGGTTTGAGAAGAATTTGTTGTTATAATGCCTAATTTATAATTCTCTGATTTTAACTGCTTTATTAGGTCAATAATACCGCTGAAAGGTTTTATTTCATCAGCTTTTTCTTGAGATTTTTTTCTAAAAAAACGCAAAAGATGAGGAATTTTCCAAAACCTCACACCCGAAAGTTTTATTAACTCCTTTGCGGAAGAATTTTTATGTTTTTCAAAATCAATTTTATTATAACCAAACTCCTGAGCGTATAAATTCAGAAGTTTAGAACCTAATTCAAACGTGTCGGCTAACGTACCGTCAAAATCGAAAACCACAAATTTATTCATTTCTTGTTAATTGATTATTTCCTCAATTTTTAATATCTACATAAAAAAAAAGTGGTGCGCAATCGGCTTGATTACACACCGCTTTCTTAAAATTTATTTTATCTGGATTTTTCCTTCTTTCAATCCGTCAGAAACGGCCTTCAAAACCACCTCGCCATGTTCGGGTTTGACTTTTAGAATAACTAACGCCTTACCGCTGAAAAGGTTGCGGGAATAATTTTTCGCAGGAATTTTTACGCCGACAACGCCGGGGTCTGTGTTCGGCTCGTCCCATTGATAAGATTTTTTTATCTTTTTGCCGATGAAGAAAATCTCGTTTTTGCCGGTTTTCAAAAGTTTACTATCAAGGGTAAAACTCTGAGGTTCATCACGTTTTATGCCGGAAGCAATTTTTTCACCGTTAACATAAATGTCTTGAACCGCTAAAATACTTTTTGAAAACAGAGTATAAGTATTTTTGTTAGAA
>JAFYDK010000125.1 GCA_017544805.1 Bacteroidales bacterium
AAAAGTATCAAGTCAAATATGAAAAAACTTCAAGACGAAGGCATTCTCCGCCGTATTGGTGCTAACAAAAACGGTTATTGGGAAATTTCTCAAAGTTAACCCTTAAAAAAACTGCAATTTTTTTATTTTTTTGAAAATCCTCTTGAAATCTCAGAAATTTTTGTTTACTTTGCGCTATAAAAAATTAAAATTTAAAAAAACTCATTATCAAAAATGGCATTTTCAATCAGCGGAATACAGCAACTCGGTATTGGTGTTACTGACGTTTATCAGGCGTGGGACTGGTACAGAGAATATTTCGGTTTTGACGTGCTGCTCAGCGATGCTCCCGGTGAAGCCGCTTTAATGCAGCCTTACACAAATCATCAGCCGCAATCACGGCACACTATTTTAGCTTATAATATGCAGGGCGGTGGTGGTCTCGAAATTTGGCAATACACTTCAAGAGACCCGCATGAACTTGATTTTCAACCGCAATTGGGTGATCTCGGTATTTTTATCGGTAAAATCAAATGTCAAAATGTTGCTGCCGCTTATTTAAAATTCAAAAACGACAATCTTTCTTTACTTTCGAGTTTCTCTAAAACTCTTAACGGTAAAGAACATTTCTTCGTTAAAGATCCTTTTGGAAACATTTTTGAAGTCGTTGAAAGCGATATTGTTTTCAACGAAACTAAATCAAAAACCGGCGGCGCTTTTGGTGCGATACTTGGTGTCAGCGATATTGAAAAGTCAAAAGAATTTTACAAAAATATTCTCGGTTATGATACCGTAATTTATGATGAAACAGATGTTTTTGAGGATTTCGCAAAACTGCCCGGCGGAAAAGAAAAATACCGTAGAGTTCTTCTCGGACATTCACAAAAACGCAAAGGTCCGTTCTCTAACTTTTTGAACGCTTCCGAAATAGAACTCGTACAACTCGTGGATTCTGACCGTGAATTAAAACATATTTATGATTTTACGACTCATCTTTGGGGTGATCCGGGTTTTATTCAGATTTGTTTCGATGTCAGAAACATGAAAGATTTGAAGGAGTATTGCCGAAATTTCGGCGTTGAATTTAAATGCGATTCAAACCCAGAGGCTTACAACAGCGAGGCGCAAATCTTTGATATGGGCGGCGCTTCAGGGCATTTCACTTATGTCGAAGACCCTGACGGAAGTCTTATCGAATTTGTTGAAACTTACTATGTTCCAATCGTTCAAAAATTTCATTTAGGTCTTAATCTTAAAAAACGTGACCCCGAAAAAGCGTTGCCTGATTTTGTTATGTCTGGTTTAAGATTTTTGCGCAAAGGTGCTGATTATTCAAAATCCGATGCAGCAAAGGAAAAAACAAGAATATCCGATGAATGTGCAGCAAAATTTAGAAATAATTAAACAGAGTAAAAATGGCTAAAAAATATTATTTTGTCTGCAAGAATTGCGGACACAGAATTGAGAGTTTCAAAGAGTGGTTTCAACACGGACAAAAGTGCCCCGAATGTGGTAAAAATTTTGTTGACACCAAATATACCGCTTCTCCTGAAAAGTTGAAAGACCTGATTTTCAATGCAAAAGACGTTAAAAATCTCTGGCATTATTTTGACTTTTTACCCCTTGACGATGCCAAAAATATCGTTTCGGCAGGGGAGGGGGTATCACCCGTTAGCCGTTGGGACTTTTTGGAAGAGGTCGCAAAAAAAGAGTTCGGCAAAACGCTGAAAGTCTACGTT
>JAFYDK010000126.1 GCA_017544805.1 Bacteroidales bacterium
AACTCAAAAAAGAATGCTGCCAAATATTCCCGAAAAAGAAAACTCTCTCATCGTTTCTTCCCTTTAACTTCGGGTAATTTTCCCGGCTGCGAAATTATCGGCGGTCCGGACGAGACTCGAACTCGCGACCCCCTGCGTGACAGGCAGATATTCTAACCAACTGAACTACCGAACCAATAATTATTATCTAACTTTTTCTACTAAAAATAAATTTCTTTCAAATAACATTCAACTTTTTCTGTTTTGAAAAAATTGGCGGTCCGGACGAGACTCGAACTCGCGACCCCCTGCGTGACAGGCAGATATTCTAACCAACTGAACTACCGAACCAAATCTTTCAAACTTCATTGTGTTACCCGTTTTCCCGGGATTGCGGTGCAAAGGTAAGAAAGATTTTTCGAATCAACAAAATTTTTTTGCATTTTTTTTTGAATTTATTTTTATATAACTTTCAATCAGTAAATTAAAGCCGATTAATAATTTAATGCTGAAATCGAGCCCATATAATTGATTGAGAAGCTTACGTTTTTCATGTCAATCACCATAACACCCTTACTTATAGAAGGATAGACAATTTTCCCGTCTGACAAATATATGCCGATAATCGGATATGACTCTCCTTTCTTATAAAAGACGACATCACCGAATTTTAATTTGTTTTTGGAGGTTTTCGTCAGATTTTTCTTCATTTTGTCGGGTTGACGGCTCAAAAGTACGTTGCAAGCATTCTCAAAGACCGTGCTGACAAAACCCGGAGCATCAACTCCGATGCCTTTTTGAGCAAGTCCCGATTTATAAGGTGTGCCAAGCCAAGAATGAATCTCTTTTAAAATCGTTAAATCCTCGCTTCCCTTAAATTTTACGCCAAAATCCTTTGAATATGTTTCGTAATAATCCTCAACCGAAGTCTTATTATCGGCTTTACCTTTGGAATTTTCTTTGTTTTTATCACCGTTAATAACTACGTTGCTAACATCGTCCTTGTCTTGAGCTTTAGACCTTTTGTCAAGGGATTTAACCCTACCGGCGCAATAAAAAGCTTTCTTGTAATAAGTTGAATTAAGATTATCAGTTTTAACACCGATATTTTTTGAAGTTGCAGAATGTGCAAAAACATCGTTAGCAAGATAAATTGCAACGTGATAAATACTGCCTTTGTCGTTAGCAAAAAACAAAATATCACCACATTCCAATTCGTTGCGTTCCACTTTGTTAACATTAACAACCATAGAAGAGGAGGTTCTTTGCAATTTTATGCCGTAAACGTTATTGAAAACGCCCGAAACAAAACCCGAACAATCAGTACCTTTGCCTTTGTTGGAAGCGGCATATTTATAAGGTGTGCCGAGCCACGAAACTATTTCTTTGAGAAGTTTCAAATCTTCAGTACCTTTGAAAGTTGTTCCGAGTTTTTTTCCATAGGTGTCATAATCGTTTTTCAGCACCTCCACGGGATTGGAAACAACATACGGAACAGGATTTTCTATACCGGTAGCCTTCATGGAAGAAACGGTAAGCAAACCGCAAGCAGTTAAAAGTAAAATGCGTTTTTTCATATTGTTTTATATTTTTTTGTGATAATTTTCTACGAAAGAGCCGTAAAAGCTTTTTTTAGAAGAGTTTTCGTCTTCGGGCAATTCCTCGTTGTCTGATTCTTCGTCATCATCCTTTAAATCAACGAAATACAACAAATAATGCAATGCCTGCAATGCCGATAAAAGTCTGTAACCCCAATACTCTTTGAAATCGCTGATTAGTTCCGCTCTTGAGGCTATGGCATTCTCTTCAGAGAAAGTTCTGAAATTTTCAACAAAGTTTTTAAGATTGTGATAAACATCGGTAATACAAGTTGAGATTTCAACCTGCTCGATTTCGTCATCGGCGTTAATACCCTGAAACACACCAATATAAGAATCTGAACTTGAAAGTTTTTCGCTCACCTTGCGTTTGATGTACTCATATTCGTACTCCGATAGAAAAGCCAAAGTTTCGCCTTCAAAATCCTCTAAGGCTTCGCCCGCAATTAAAGAAGTTTTCAGATAAACAAGCGACAAAATTTTCTGCAATTTGCCAATAAAATCTTTCTTTGAAAACTTATCCGATTTTTCAATAAAACCACAATACTCGGCTGCAACCGTAAGAAGTTCCAAAGTATTTTTGTCCGAAAATATATCCATTTTTTTATAAAAGTTTTATTTCGGGCAAAAATACATTATTTTAATTAAAAAGTAAAAAAAATTAGCGTTAAAAATCATACCGCGGCAGACTATAAACGCAAATTTGCTTATCAAAAATATAATCCTTATAGTCCGTAACCTCAACTTTAATAGTGTTGAATCCCTCCGACAAATCCACTTGATAAGAAAGCGGATAACATGAATTATTTTCTTTTTCCTCGTCGCTGAGCTTATTAAAACCAGCCTGTCCAATAACAGGTTTATCGTTAACAATGACTTTAACCTTGCTCGGTGTACCGAAATTTTTAAGGCACAAATTAAATGCTAACCTTTTGTTCAAAGTTGTGGAAAGCGAATCCTTTGGGAAAGTAAAAATCACGTCAGCACCCTCAAAATGTTTCATTTTCAAAACAGCCATGTCCCAACCCTTGCCGTAAGAAAAGGTTGTCCCGGCAAGCAAAAGACCATTATCACGGGTTTCTATTATGGATTTAGCATAATCCTGACTTTTACGCTTAAAAACCTGTTTCCACATCATATCGCCTTCAGGATTGTATTTTACCATCAAAAAGCTCGATAAGTCTTTTATATTTGACATCGAAAAACCGCTGACAACAAAACAGTTATCGAAAGTTTCAACAATATCCGTGCTTTCTTGCCAATGTTCATCACCGTAAGTCCTAGTCCAAAGCGTATCGCCATTCATATCGGTTTTTACAACGAACAAATCATAATCCGTTATGCTATAAGCTCTTGTATAACCAGCCGCCACAATAAGGCTGTCCCTTGTTGCGATAATTGCAGCCCCTGAAGTCCAATTATTCAAATCATAATTTTGCGACCAAATGTCAGTGCCATCAGCATCAAGTTTGATAATTGACATTAATTTTCTGCCACCGTCACCGCTTCCGATATAACCCGTTACCACAAAACCGTTGTCATAAGTTTGAGCTATCGAAAAAGCTCTGTCATCATTGCTGCCGCCATATTGTTTTTCCCATTGCAAATTGCCGTTACGATCGGTTTTAATAACGTACCAATTAGGCTCGGCATCATTGTTTGAACTCGAAAAACCAGCAATAGCGTAACCTCCGTCCCTTGTTTCAATCACTTTCAAACCTTGTTCGTCGCCATCGCCGCCAAAGGTCTTTTGCCAAAGAATATTACCTAAAGTGTCAAGTTTCATAAGAAGAAGATTGCTCTGAAAATCTCTTTTTCTAATGGCGTAACCCGTTACAACAAGATTACTGTCAGAGGTCGAAATTATACTTTTAGCAGCAGAAATAAAATAATCGGCAAAGGTTTTGCCCCAACGTCCCTGACCATTACGGCGCATTTTTACAATCCAAAGATGATGTTCCTGTTGTTTTGCAAAACCAGCAACAACATAATCTCCGTCCCTTGTTTCAACACAAGAGGCTGCCTCGTCCCAACCATCACCACCGAAAGTTTGAGCCCACTCCACTTTGTACTGCCCGTAAAGAAATTCAGGCAAAAAAACTAATAGAAATAATAATATTTTATTGAAAATCGTCATTTTCCTTTTTTAAAGGGATTTTATCAATGATTATACCAATTTTTAAGACCTCAAAATTAAAAAAATTGTTGCAAGAAAAAAACAAAAAAAATGGCGAGGAAACTCTTCCCCGCCAATAAAATAATTAACACTACTGCTAAAGATTTTTTTATTATTTTTTACCGAAATACCTGTCAAACAAGCCTTTAAAGCCTTTTCCGTGACGGGCTTCGTCTTTAGCCATCTCATGAACGGTATCATGAATAGCGTCCAAATTCAATTCTTTAGCACGTTTTGCGATACGGTTTTTGTCAGCACAAGCACCAGCCTCGGCGTTCATACGTTTGTCAAGATTGGTTTTGGTGTCCCAAACGACATCGCCCAAAAGTTCAGCAAACTTGGCAGCGTGTTCAGCCTCTTCAAAAGCGTAACGCTTAAATGCCTCTGCGATTTCAGGATAACCCTCTCTGTCTGCCTGACGGCTCATCGCAAGGTACATTCCTACTTCGGTACACTCTCCCGTAAAATGGTTGTTCAAATCCTGAATCAAATCCTCAGGAACGCCTTTTGCAACGCCTAAAACGTGTTCCGTTTCAAAACTTAAATCCTCAGAAAGTTCTTTGAATTTAGACTTAGGAGCCTTACACTGAGGGCATTTCTCTGGCGGTTCTTCTCCCTCATATACGAAACCGCAAATCGCACATGTCCATTTCTTTTTCATAACTTATAAATATGTTTGATTGTTATTGATTTTTGGCAAATATAGAAACGTTTTCCTTTAATAAAAAAAAATTTTTATCGCAATTAATATTTATTAACAAAAGTACAATTTACATTTTCTTAACAAAAACAAAACGTAAAAAAAACTTAAAAATAGCAACCCGAAATATTTAAAATCGTTAAATTTGCATTCAACAAAAAAACATAAATTATAACTAATAAATAGCAAAGCATTATGAACGCAATAGATTTGATATTGGCTTTCTTAGTTGCAGTTGGTATAGTTTATGCGGCTTACGAGATTAAAAAGAACAATCCGAAAGAAGTATAAACTATTAACAACTTAAAAAAAACAGAAAGACAAAAGGTAACAAAAACGAAATGGCAGACCTGAAACACAGATTGAATCATCCGGTATTTTCTTCTATATCGGCATTAGCCGGGGAAACAAACACAAAAGTCTATGTAATAGGCGGTTATGTAAGGGATTTATTATTGAATATTCCTTGCAAGGATATGGATTTTGTAGTTCAGGGCAGTGGAATAGCTTTTGCTGAACAACTCGCAAAAAAATTAAAATGTAAACAGGGTGTAGCAGTCTTTAGAAATTTCGGGACTGCTATGCTGCGTTACAAAGGTTTGGAATTGGAATTTGTAGGCGCAAGAAAAGAGTCTTACAACAGAAATTCACGCAAACCGATAGTGGAAGACGGCACTTTGGAAGACGATCAAAAACGGAGGGATTTTACCGTCAATGCCCTTGCTATTTCTTTAAATTCAGAAGATTACGGTGAACTTACAGATCCTTTCAATGGTCTTAAAGATTTGAGCGAGAAGATTATCCGCACACCGCTCGATCCCGATATTACTTTTTCGGACGATCCTTTAAGAATGTTACGCGCAATAAGATTTGCGTGCAGATTGGGTTTTACGATTGAGAGCGAAACTTTCAAAGCGATTTTTAGAAACCGCGACCGCATAGAAATAATTTCAAAAGAGAGAATAGTTGAAGAACTCAACAAAATAATGCAGACCCAAAAACCTTCTGCGGGTTTTATGCTCTTAGACAAAAGCGGACTCTTAGAAAAAATCTTACCGCAACTTTCTAAACTAAAAGGTGTTGAAATAAAAGAAGGTAAAGGTCACAAAGACAATTTCTTACATACATTGCAAGTTGTGGACAATGTATCAAGTGTAAGCGACAATATATGGCTAAGATACGCAGCACTTTTTCATGATATTGCAAAACCTAACGTAAAAAAATTCAGCGGCAATACTTGGACTTTTCACAATCACGAGTTTATCGGAGCGAAAATGATTCCTCAAATTTTCAAATTCTTAAAAATGCCGCTTGATGACAGAATGAAATACGTTCAAAAACTTGTCGGAATGCATCATAGGGCTATCCCGATTTCAAACGACGAGATTACAGACTCGGCAGTAAGACGTTTGATGTACGATGCGGGCGAGGATTTGGACGATTTGTTAATGCTGTGTGAAGCTGACATTACTTCCAAAATCGAAGAAAAAAAACAAAAGTTTCTAAATAATTATAAAACAGTTAGAAAAAAAATTAAAGAGTTGGAAGAAAAAGATTTTGTCAGAACATGGCAACCGCCTGTTGACGGCAATCTCATCATGGAAACTTTCGGCTTGAAACCCTCACGCACCGTTGGTGAAATCAAAGATTTCATCAAAGATGCAATTTTGGACGGCAAAATCGAAAACTCTTTTGAGGCGGCATACAATTTAATGTTAGAAAAAGGAAAAGAATTTCAACTGACGCCTATAAAAAAATGAGGTTTTTTATTCCGCTGACAATATTTCTACTTTTTATAAACATCCGAAACGCTTTTTCGCAAATAGAAAATTCCGTTTTGAAAAGCGGAAAAATTGTCAAAGCCGCAATAAAAGAAACCGGTATTCACTGCATTAACTATCAGAAATTAAAAGAGTTAGGATTTTCAAATCCTGAAAATGTAAGAGTCTTTGGCAACAATTTTTCCATGTTGCCTTTTATGAACAAAGAAAAACGTCCGGAGGATTTAAACGAGTTAAGTGTCATAAAAGAAAACAACGCAATTTATTTTTACGCTCAAAATCAGGATTCTCAATTTTTCAACGAAGAAGAAAATTTTTATGACCACAAAAAGCATTTGTTTTCGGATTATAATTATGTTTTTTTGAGCGATTTCAATTCCGGAAAAAACAACGAAATTCAAGAAAAAAACTTTTTGGAAAACATTGCTAATCAAAGCATTAACGAAGGTGATTTCATGTATTTCATTCATAACGATTTGGTAAACCTTCAAATGAGCGGCAGAGATTGGTTCGGTGAAAATTTTTCTTACAATACATCACAAAATTTCAGCTTTACTTGCAACAATTCTCCGAGCTCTGCCAAACTCAAAATCTCTGTTATCGCACGTTCAAGCGTTGAAAATTCCTTCACAATAACCGCCGCAAACACTTCTAAAACAATAACTTGCGAAAAAGTTACAAATTCTGGGCTTTATGCTTCAAGAGGAACTTTAAGTTTCGTTTTTTCGCCGGAAGAAACCCAAAAACAAAATATCAACATAACTTTCAACAAAACCTCCCCATCGGCGGAAGGTTATTTGGATTTTATAACACTCAACACTAAAGAACCGCTAAAATACAACAGTAAACAATTGATTTTCAGTATTTTCAATAGCGGAGATTTAAGCGAGATAACAGAATTTAAACTTCTTGGGCTCAAAAACAATACAAAAATTCTAAACATCACCGATAGGTTCTCTCCTACCCTTTTAACATATTCTGTTTCAGATGATTATGCAAAATTCAAAGCCGAATGTCAAAAAGGAGAAAACAGATTCCTCGTTTTCAATTCGTCTTCGGATTGTTTTACACCCGTATCATACGAAAATATTCCGAATCAAAATCTTCACGGATTAGAAACGCCTGATTATCTGATAATTGCACCTAAAATTTTTATATCGTATGCACAAAAATTAAAAGAACTTCATTCGGATTTGAAAACCGTGACAGTTTGTTCTGAAGAAATTTACAACGAGTTTTCCTCAGGCATGAGGGACGCCTCGGCGATAAGAGATTTTATCAGATTTTTGTACCAAAAAGACAAACGATTGAAATACGTTTTACTTTTTGGCGACGGCAGCCTCGACAACAAAACCATTTCAAAAAACAACACCAATTTGATTCCCACATATCAATCGCCTAATTCACTGAACGAAAACGATTTAGACAGTTTCGTTTCAGATGATTTTTTCGGTTTTTTGGACGATGACGAAGGCGAATATTTCGGAAATCTTGACATCGGAATCGGCAGATTACCGGTCAAAAACACTCAAGAGGCTCAAATCCTAACAGAAAAGATAATTAATTATCAATCAAAAGGTTACGAAAAGAATTGGACAAAAAACGTTTGTTTTATAGCGGATGATAAAGACAACAACCTCCACATCAGTCAAGCAGACTATTTAGCTGAAAATCTTGAACTTAACTATCCTAAAGTAAACATCAAGAAAATCTATGCCGATAGTTACAAACAAGTTTCATCGGCATCTGGCAACACCTACCCTAAGGCTCAAGAAGATATAATCAACACTTTCAATAAAGGCGCGCTCATTATAAATTATACAGGGCACGGAGGAATGAATTTTTTTGCCGACGAAAGAATTTTAACCAATATCGACATTGACAATCTAAAAAACAAAAACAAATTGCCACTTTTCATCACTTCGTCATGCAATATCGGACATTATGACTATTATGACAGACAATCTGACAAGTCTGTTGATTCTCCGGCAGAGCATTGTCTAAAAAATCCAAACGGCGGTGCAATTGCAATGTTCACAACGACAAGGAACGTTTTGGCTAACGAAAATTTCAATCTTAACAAAAATATTTTTTCCGTACTTTTTGAAGATAACGAGCGTTTCGGTGATATTATCCGCAAAGCCAAAAATTTAACAAACGATAATAATATGCTGAATTTTACGCTCCTCGGCGATCCCGCATTAAAACTACCACTTCCGAAAGCCGATATTAAAATTCTAAAAATCAACGATATAGACTTTGAAGATTTTTCCGACACGATAAAAGCTCTCGGCAAATACGAAATTTCAGCAGAAATTCCTTCAATGGCGGATTTTTCGGGGACGGCTTACATTCAGTTTTTCGACAAACCACAAAAAATCACGACTTTAAACAACGACAACAGCGGAACTTTTGATTATCAAGAATATAGAACAAAAATTTTTGAAGGTATTTCTTCGGTTTCAAACGGAAAATTTTCGTTTAAATTTCTCGTTCCAAAAGATATTGATTACGAAACAGATTTCGGTAAGTTAAGTTTATACGCTGAAAATAATGACGTTACGGCAAGCGGAGTTTCCAAACTTTTAAAAATCGGCGGCTCCCTTCCAAACGCAGATTCAGACGAATCAGGCCCCGAAATTCATTTGTATCTAAATAGTTTTGACTTTATCAGCGGCGGCAAAACAGACAACTCTCCCACCCTGATAGCAAAACTCTCGGACACCTCAGGTATCAACATTTCAAACAAAAACTCTGCTCACGCCATAACACTTACAATTGACGACGATACTCAATTAACTTACACATTAACAGACTATTACAAACCCGACAGGGACTCTTACACCTCGGGAAAAATAGAATACAGCTTAAAAAAACTCAAGGAGGGAAAACACACTCTAAAACTCAAAGCATGGGATAATTTCAACAATTCATCTCAAAGCAGTTTGGATTTTATCGTTAGCGAAAACAACAAATTAGAAATCAAAAAATTGCTAAATTATCCCAATCCTTTTACTGACTTTACGAAGTTTTATTTTGAACATAATTCACCGCAAAGCATTATAAATTATGAACTTACGATTTTTACTGTTTCAGGAAAAATTGTAAGGGTTTTTAGCGGAGAATTTTTCTCAAACGAAAATTTATCAGAACCCTTGGAATGGGACGGCTCTGACGGTTACGGCAACAAAATAGCCCGCGGAGTTTACTTTTACCGCCTGAAAATAAAAAGTGAAGACGGCAAAAAAGCTTCAAAATACGAAAAACTATTGTATTTAAAATAAAAAAAAACTAAATTTGCCGAAGTTTTTTATAGGAAAGGACATTATGAAATTTTTTTTAAAAAAAAGCATACCGCTGATTCTTTTTGCCGCTAATTGCAATCAAGTTTCAGCACAAATTGCCCCCGCTCAAGACGCTGTAGGCAGGGACAACGAATCAAACATCATTTCAACGGCAGCCTCTTTTCTGCTAATTTCACCCGATTCCCGCTCTGCAGGGTTAGGCGATGCAGGTGTTGCAACCTCGCCAGACATCAATTCTCAGCATTGGAATGCGGCAAAATACATTTTCGCAGAACACAAAAGCGGAATTTCGTTTTCGTATACGCCGTGGCTTAGAAACTACGTCGATGATATGAACATCACTCATCTTGCCGGTTACAGTAAAATCAAAGACCATCAGGCCTTGGGATATTCGCTGACATATTTTTCGTACGGAGATATGACTTTTACCGATTATAACGGCTCAACACTAAAAAATTTCAAACCGAAAGAATTTGCCGTTGACGGGTCGTACTCCTTGAAACTTGCTGACAATTTAAGCAGCTCTATTACAATGCGTTACATTTATTCAAATTTAACGGGCGGACTTTTAATAGGCAATTCAGAGGAAAGTCATGCGGGACATTCCATCGCGGGAGATATTGCAGTTTATTACCAAAAGGAAATTCTTCTCGGAGAAAAATCAAGCACGCTTTCCCTCGGTGCAAATATCAGCAATATCGGTTCTAAAATGAGTTATACCTCTAACAATCAGAACTTTATACCCACGAATCTAAAACTCGGAACTTGCTACAAATTCGATTTTGACGATTATAATTCGCTGAGTTTTACAATCGATCTTAATAAACTTTTGGTGCCGACGCCGCCGATTTACAACACAAACGGCGAAATCATAAAAGGCAAAAAAGATGACGTTTCGGTTCCAAGAGGCATTTTCCAATCCTTTTCTGATGCACCGGATGGTTTTAGCGAAGAAATCAAAGAAGTCTCATATTCATTCGGTTTTGAATATTGGTATTCCAAAACTTTTGCCGGAAGAATGGGATACTTTACAGAAAGCAATGAAAAAGGAGGACGGCGTTACATGACCTTCGGTTTAGGTCTTAACATAAAATCCTTCACTTTCGATTTTGCATATCTGATAACAACAACGCAAAGCAATCCGCTGCAAAATACAATAAGATTTTCTTTGGGATTTTATTTGGATAATTCAAAAAAATAATTTAACTTTGCCACACTTTTATAGGGGCTGACTTTGGTTTTGACGGCAGGCAAGGTCGGCGTGTAAGCATGTCGGAACACGTAACAACTTCCGCAATCAGGGTTACAAAACTATAATTGGCGAAAATTACGATTACGCTCTCGCTGCCTAAGTTGAAGGTTTAGTAAACTTGCTTAATTCTGCATCGGAGTATGCAGAACGGGACATCTTCCGCAGGAAAGTCTGTGGCCTCAAGCGATAAGAAGGTGCAATCAATTCACAGAATAGTTTTTGCGTGCCTTGACGCAAAGGCGAATTTTTTTAAAGGATAAGAAACAGTTAGAGAGTTTTCACCCGGGCTGTTTACGAAAATCAAATGAGAACTAAGCATGTAGAAAGCACGGTGGTCTCTTGTTCGGACCGGGGTTCGACCCCCCGCAGCTCCACAAAAAACGGCTTATTGATTTTTTCGATAAGCCGTTTTTTTATGTTTTTTTTGTTAATAAAACTAAATTCTATAATAAAGGTTTGGATTGTCATATTTTTTTATTACTTTTGAACGTTTAAATTTCAAAAATCAAAACGTATTATGAACATTACAAACAAAATTCAAAGCCTTAGAATAGAAAAAGGCTGGACGGTTTCGAGGCTTGCAAGAGAAACCAACATTCCGATTATAAGCCTTAGAACAATGCTCAACCGTCAGGAACCTAATAATTACAATATTAAAAACCTGATAAAAATCGCTGACGCATTGGGAGTTACGGTAAGTTATCTAACATTGGAGGACAACGAATCTGAAAAACCTTCGCTCACTATGACGCAAAGAGAAGAACTCAAAAAAATAATAAATTCTGCAATCGAAGAATATTTTACGCTCATAAAACCGAATTCTAAACAAGAACGCAAAAAAGTTCAATCCGACGTTGAAAAAGAATTAGAAGAAGAACTCGAAGACTAAATGAAAAAAGGCTGTTTTTAGCAGCCTTTCTTAGTCGAGTTGAGTTGTTTAGTTTTTTAATTACTTAACGTGTTTTACACCTTTGATAATCGCCTTTATCGAGCTCATATCATCAAAATGCTGAGTCTCGATTATGCTAATATCAGAGTGTGAAACCTCTTGCGCCCAATGTTCCATAATTTTTACTCTTTCAGGAACTTTTACGCTTTTGTCAAATGCGAGCTTCATTTTCAAAATACCTTTCGATATTATACCCGCCCATGTTAAATTTGCCATTTTTGTTTGTGATTTAAGTTTGTTACTTGTAATACACCAAAAAGCGTGCCATATTTATTTTTACATCTTATACATCGCTAATTTTCACGTTTTTAGAAGTCTTCAACTGAAGTTTTTTAGGATTTGATTCTCAAAAATAAAAAGACTATTCGCATTGCGATAAAATTGTAAAACTTACAGGCTCTAATGTCAATCTTACATGTCCGAAATTATCAGTATCAAGTTTTGTGCCGTTCAAAACGTTTTTTAAAACAGTTTTTACCCCTAAACTGATTTCTATACTGCAAGGCTCAAGTTCACGATTAAAACCAAAAATAATCCGCTCTTTTTTCAACGTCCGCTCGTAAATATAAACACGTTTTTCTTTGTCAGCATACAAAGTAGAGAATTTGCCCCACGACAAAACCTCTATGTTAGATTTTCTAAAGTTAATTATTCGTTTATAAAAGTCAAAAATATTTTGATTAACCTCAATTTTATCGTACTTCTTAGTACGTCTGCCGCCCACAAGAATTTGTTCGTCCTCAAAAGAAAGTTCCGGCCAAATCATAGGTTTGCGGCAATCGGGATCGTTTGCGCCCCACATTCCAAGCTCGTCGCCGTAATAAATCATCGGCGAGCCAACCATCGAAAACTCAAAGACTACCGCCATTTTTTGAATTTTCCGCTCAAAGTCGTTCGGACAACGAGAATTGTACTTTTTGTCTTCAATATGGGAATTTTCAAAAAATTCCGCAAAAGAGGAATATTTTTTCAAGTCCCGATTCACAATGTAGGAGGCAAAACGCTCCGTATCATGTGTTCCTAAAAGGTTCATAGCCAAAAAGTTAGAGGAAAGATTCAAAAGTTTTAATTGACTTCTGAGCAACTTGTCAAATTGTAAAGCGGAAATAGAGTTGTTTTGAGCAACAAAAAACTGCAATAAGGAGAAATAAAACCCGTAATTCATCACCGAATCAAAACATTTTTCGTCCAAATACGGCTTTATAACTTCCAATGGTTCAATAAGTTCGCCTAAAAACAAAGCATCAGGGTTCAATGTCTTGACAAAAGCATTAGCAGATTTCCAAAACGTTAAAGGTACTCCTATCGCATGATCTATTCTCCAACCGTCAATGCCCTCAAACTCAGTGCCGCTGACAATCGGCTTTAACCATCGCTTCAAAGTTGAAAATACATATTCCTTGACTTTTTTACAACCATAGTTCAACTTCGGCATTTCCTTAACAAATCCCCAAAACTTTTGATAAACGAGATTTTTTTTGGTGGATTTTTCCCAATCTATCAAAAACCAATCGGCAAATTCGGATTTTTGGGCGTTTTTCATAACATCCTGAAAAGGCTTGGAATTATAACCGATATGATTGAAAACACCGTCAAAAACTACTTTCATACCCAAAGAGTGGGCTTTTTTAATCATTTCCAACGCCAACAAATCGGCAGAAGTCCACGCCGCATTATCAAAATCCAAGAAATCCTCTTGAGAAATAATTTTCAAATCCTCCAAGGCATTATTCCCCAAAAAAGGATCGATATGCAAAAAATTAGTCCCGTCGTAACGATGAAGCGAGGGAGAATACTGCATAGGCGTAAAATAAAGGGCATTAACCCCTAACTCTGACAAATAGTCAAGTTTGGAGATAATGCCCTTCAAATCGCCACAATATCTGCGTCTTAAAATATTGATTTTAAGACTTTTAGAATTTTCCTTTTCGTATGGTTGCCGCCTGTACCAATCAGAAGTCCAAGGGTGTATTTCCCACGCGGAATCTTTTGAAAAATTCCAAGGCGTGGTCCCGAGTATGTCTAAAGAAGAAATCGGATTTTCATAATTTTTCCGACAAAATCGCTCGGGAAAAATTTCATACCAAATGACTTGCGCCGCCCAAGACGGATAATTGTCCATACTTTGTTTCTTTTAACTCAAAAATTTACGAATTTTTTCACGTACCGAATCACAAACCGGAACAAGAGGCAAACGTAAATTTTCGTCCATAATGCCGAGAATTTTCAAAGCCGCCTTTGCGCCCGCCGGAGAGCCGTCCTCAAAGAGTGCATTCATCAATCCCAAAAGTTCAAAATGAAGTCTGCGCGCTTGAACAAAATCTCCTTTCAAAGCAAGATTTATCATCGAAGAAAATTTCTTTGGAACAACGTTTGCCGCAACCGAAATCACGCCCGAACATCCCAAAGAAATCATTGGAACAGTCAGAGAATCATCGCCGGAAATCAACATAAAATCTTCGGGTTTCTTCTCCAAAATGCTCATTATCTGCGACATATTACCACTCGCCTCTTTGATGGCAACAATATTTTTGAAATCTAAGGCAAGTTTTATGACCGTATCGGGGTCGATATTACGGGAAGTTCTTCCCGGAACATTGTAAAGTATGATTGGCAGTGAAGTAGATTTTGCAATTTCAGCGAAATGAGCATAAATGCCTCTTTGATTAGGTTTTGTATAATAAGGACAAATGCTCAAAATTGAGTTAATTCCGTCTAAATCTGTGTTTTTAATTTCCTCAACAACGGCTTGAGTATTGTTTCCGCCAATGCCGAGGACTATCGGGACTCTGCCGGCAACCGTTTTTTTAACAAAGTTAATAACGCTTGTTTTTTCATCTTTGCTCATCGTAGGCGGTTCGCCTGTCGTACCAAGGAGGGTTATGTAATTGACCCCGCCGTCAATGATGAAATTCAAATGTTTTTCTAATGCGGCAAAATCCACCGCACCGGTTTTGTCAAAAGGCGTTACCAAAGCAACACCCGTTCCGAATAGGCTATCATTTCTCATGATTAGAGTGTATATAATAATGTTGTTTATCCTCGTCTGAATGCCGAAAGATAATCTTTGATTTTCTTCAGCAAAAGTTCGCTGTCAAGTTTGACCGCTGTGCCGAAATGAAGTATAAAATCTGCAAAATCATTGTCTTTCAAGTCCATAGAAACTTTCAGTTTTGACATAGACATACCCATAACGTAATCAACGGAAAGATTTTCCTCTACACAAAGATTTATCAGAACATCAAATTTTTTATTAATGAAAGGTGCAACGCAAGGTGCTTTCGGATAGCCCCAAAAGTTCAAATCATCAAGTCTGAAAAACTTTAGACCGTCCCTTTCAGGAAAATATCTCAACATATCCTGATTCAAAACCATTCCCAAAGCTTCAACAATTTTTCCATTGTCCCTCAACTCATTTATAAAATTAGCCGCAGCAATGTAATTTATCTGTTGAGATGAATCAAACAACAACCCCACCGTAGAGGCCGTTTCAAGGTTATTGAACGCTTTCTCGCGCTTCAACTTTTTTACTTTGCTCTTCAAAAGCGAAAATCCTAAATTCTGACGTATTTTCAGCAAAAATTTCATGGTGCAATTTTAACAAAAAATATAATACGGAGTGCAATTTTTTATATTAATTTTTTTAATAACCTCCGTAATAAAATCCGTAAGGATCAACATTCTGCGAATTTCTAACTTCAAAACCCACTGAAAAAGAGGGCGTTATCTGATATGTTGCACCAAAAGTAGCCATATAAGCATCACGGTTGAAATACGGACTTTTTTTGTTAGAATTGTTTCCCAACATATCGTTTTTGAAATAAACCACAGATGAATAAATCGACAATTTTTGACTCGCCCTATAACTTGCAGAGGCGGTATAATAATTGGTTAAGGCTCTCAAATTCTGATAATTAGCCGTCCCTGATTCCGAAGAATAAACGGGAGCTTTGAAATTAGAAAACGCCATACCCAAACCAAGAGAAAAATCCCAACGTTTCAAAGGCTGAAATTTGGTCTTGGCTCCAAGATATTCCGTATTAGAAAAATTAGAAAAACTACAACCCATATCAACAGAAGTCGAAATAGGCATTTGAGATTTTTCCTCAAAACTCGTAACCTCTTGAGCCTTAACAGAAAAGGCTATCAACAAAGTTACAAAAAAAGTAAATATTTTTTTCATATTGCTTTCAATTTTTTTACCGCTGTAAAGTTAAAATATATCAAGGTAAAATCAAAATTAAAAAAAGAAAAATATTTAAGAATTTATTCCTTTCAAAAAGTTAAGTGCCTTTTCCGTATTATCAATTGAATTAATCACCATGCAAGCTTTTCCGCCGACTTGTTTCATCTGCGTATTGCGCTGATGAAACTGAAGATAATTCAAAATCCTGCCGAAAATATCCGACTGATAAAACGGCGAAGAATCATCAGAGGGAAAGAAACACAACATTTTGCCGGATTTCATCGAAATTCTTTCAATGCCGAGTTTTATGGCTATCCATCTGATTCTCACAATGTTAAACAACTCTTTAGTCGGTTTCGGAATCCGTCCAAATCTATCTTCAAGATGTTTTGAAATTTCCTCCAAACCGTTTTCGTCTTTCACATTATCAAGCTTTCGATAAATTTTAACCCTTTCGGCAATATTTTCAACATAATCCTCCGGCAACAAAACAGACATATCTGTATCAATCGTACAATCGCTGACAAATTTTAAATCCATAGGCATAACACCTTCACCTAAAGTTGATTGCGCTGAATTTTTGAACTCTTCCTCTTTGATTTCTTCCAAAGCCTCGTCCAAAATTTTCTGATAAGTTTCGATACCGATTTCTGTTATAAAACCGCTCTGCTCGCCGCCTAAAAGATTGCCGGCACCTCTGATGTCAAGGTCCTGCATAGCAATATTAAAACCGCTGCCAAGTTCCGAAAAATTCTCAATCGCCCTCAACCTCTGACGTGCCTGCGGCGTAAGATTTTCCTCCGGTGGAGCAACTAAGTAACAGAAAGCCTTTTTGTTAGACCTTCCGACACGCCCCCTTAACTGATGAAGTTCGCTCAAACCGAAATTCTGAGCGTCCATAACGATAATCGTATTAGCATTAGGAATGTCAAGACCGTTTTCGATAATCGTAGTACTGATTAAAACGTCAGCCTCGTTGTTAATAAACGATAACATAATGTCCTCCAAAATGTTACCATCCATCTGACCATGTCCCGTAAGGCATACGGCCTTAGGACAAAGTTTTTTAACAAGAGCCTCTGTCTTGTAAATTTCCTTGATTTTGTTTTGAATTATAAAAACTTGACCGTGCCGTCCCATTTCGTATTCGATAGCCTCCTTTATAATGTTTTCATTGAAGGTATGAACCTCTGTTACAACAGGATAACGGTTTGGCGGCGGTGTGTTGATAATCGACAAATCCCTTGCACCCAAAAGCGAAAACTGCAAAGTCCTCGGAATAGGCGTCGCTGAAAGTGTCAAGGTATCAACATTGAGTTTCAACTGTTTTAATTTTTCCTTGACCGAAACTCCAAATTTCTGTTCCTCGTCAATTATTAAAAGTCCTAAATCCTTGAATTTAATATCTTTACCGACAATTTTATGCGTTCCGATAATAATGTCGATTTCACCGCTTGCAAGTTTTTTGATGATTTCACGGATTTCTTTTACAGAACGAAGACGACTCAAATATTCCACTTTGCATGGAAATTCTTTCAAACGCTCAGAAAACGTTTTGTAATGCTGAAGCGCAAGAATAGTTGTCGGCACCAAAACGGCAACTTGTTTACCGTCAGTTGCAGCCTTAAAAGCCGCTCTGACAGCAATTTCCGTTTTTCCGAATCCGACATCACCGCAAATAAGACGGTCCATCGGCTCGGCTTTTTCCATATCCTCCTTAACGGCTGCCGTAGCTTTCTCCTGATCGGGAGTGTCCTCGTAAATAAATGAAGCCT
Organism: Bacteroidales bacterium; assembly: GCA_017544805.1. Classification (GTDB taxonomy): domain Bacteria; phylum Bacteroidota; class Bacteroidia; order Bacteroidales; family UBA3824; genus UBA3824. The sequence goes on from JAFYDK010000126.1 coordinate 17,702, forward strand.
CCAAAGCCTGCTGCATATACGAATCCGGCGAAAAAGCAAAACCTTTTTCGTGCTTTCTCTGCGCGTAAAGTTTTATTAACTTAGCGGCAATATCCTTGACCTTGGCTTTTGTCTTCTGTTTCAGACGGTTCCACGTGTTAGAACCGAGTTTGTAAATCTTCGGCGGCTCTCCATCGCCGGCTTTGTATTTTGAAATTTTGTGAAGCGCATGAATACTGACAAACAAAATATCGTTGTCCTTATAAACAAGACGTACAACTTCCTGAGGTTTGCCGTTAATTTCTTGAGTTTCCAAACCACCAAAAGTTCCAATTCCATGGTCTTGATGAACAACATAATCTCCCGGTTTCAAATTGTTCATCTCGCTGATAGTCAGCGCATCACGGTTTTTCTTAATGCGGGCTTCCTTCAAACGGAATTTCAAATACCTCTCAAAAATCTGATGGTCGGTATAACAGCAAAGTTTTAAATCATTGTCAATAAAACCTTGATTTACAGAGGCGATAATCGCTTGAAAATTTACATGTCTTTTAACAGCGTCCGAGATAAAAATATCATGAAGACGGACGTTTTGCCGCTCATTCATAACGGCAATAAAAACCTTATATCCGAGCCCTTGATGTTCAAAAATATCGTCAGCCAAAAACGAAAAATTCTTCTGAAAATTAGGTTGAGCCAAAATATTGAATTTCAATGTATTAGCATCATCTTTATTGTCAATATTAAGACCTGAATCAATAAGAATTTTATCCTCTACGGCTTTTTCAAAAGCTTGAGGGGCAACGAATTGCGTTTTGTCAATATCATCATCCTCAGGAGTATTTCTTTTATAAAACTCCTCAATCTGTTTTTTGCAAAAATTATAATCGTTGAACCACAAAACTGCGTCTTTTGAAACAAAATCAAAAAACGGTATTTTCTCAAATTCAGAATTAGATTTGCAAATATCTGGAATAATCGTGATATTATCTATTTTACTGATAGACAACTGATTAACAACATCAAAGGTTCGTATTGAATCGATTTCGTCCCCGAAAAAATCTATTCGGTAAGGTTCGTCGTTGGAATAAGAATAAATGTCAATGATACTTCCCCTCAAAGAATACTGTCCGGGTTCGGCAACAAAATCCACAAGCTGAAAACCGTAAGTATCAAGAACTTCAACAATAAAATCAGTGCTGAGTTTATCGCCGGTTTTTAGGGTCAATGTGTTTTTTTCAAGTTCCTTTTGACAGATAACATTCTCTGCCGCCGCCTCAGGATACGTAATCAAAACATAGTTTTTCAACTTAGAAATCTTGTCCAAAACCTCAGTTTTAGAGAGCAAAGACTCCGGCGAAATTTCATTGACATCATCAGTCTTTAGAACCGAATGTTTGTGCGAAAACGGATAATAAAAAACCTCTCTCCGGGTTTCAGCACTTTGAAAATCATTATAACAATACGCCGCATCTTCCTGATTGTCAGCAATTATAATCGTAGGCGAAGAGTTCAACCTCTTGTCGGAGGAAACAAAAAACGACAACGCAGAGGTTTGCATTCCTTTTACGAAAACTCTTTTCGTCTTTTGGAGAATATTTTCAAGTTCAAGATGATTTTTATGTTTTGAAAATATGTCGATGAGGGTGTTTTCCATTGTTTTTTTTATCCGTTTTTAGACAATTCCTCTTGCAATTCCTTAACAGCAAAAGGAATATTTTTCAGAAAATATTTCACCAATTCAGGATAACGGTGAACCTCGCTTTCCTCTGAGGCCGTATCCTGCAAAACCTCCATTTGCTGCGCAATATCGTCAATGCCCATTATCCTAAGTGAAGATTTTGCAAGATGAGCCGTTTGAGAAAGTTCTTTATAATCTTTTTTTTTCAAAGCTTCCTGCAATTTGCCGGAGACTTCGTCCATTTGCGTAAAAAACAATTCGATAATTTGCTTTTTAACAGCCTTGTCTCCGGCAGATACAGTGTTTAAATAATTCAAATTAATGTATTCGTACATTATCTTTATTCAGTCTTTTCGGCGTGAACTACTTCGATTACGATTTTGTCGCCCGCTTCGTTGAGGTCTGCAACAATACGGTCGCCTTGTTTGATGTCAGAATCAATTATAACACCAGCCATTTCGTCTTCCAAATATTTTTGGATAGAACGTTTGAGCGGTCTTGCACCGTATTTAGGATCATAACCCTTGTCCGCAATAAAATTCTTAGCCTTTTCGGTAATCGTTAAACCGTACTTCAACTCTTCACAACGCTTGTAAAGTCCTTTCAATTCGATGTCAATAATCTGACAAATATCCTCTTTCGACAAAGAATTAAACGAAACTATATCGTCGATACGGTTCAAAAATTCCGGCGAAAATGCTTTTTTCAACGCCTTCTCAATAATAGCCTTGTTGTTGTCGTCATTCTCCTCAGAGCCGAAACCAAGACCGTGTCCGTAATTCTGAATGTCCCTCGCACCAATGTTTGAGGTCATAATCAAAATCGTATTTTTAAAATCAATACTTCTGCCAAGAGAATCGGTCAAACGTCCCTCGTCCAAAACTTGAAGCAAAATATTAAAAACATCGGAATGTGCTTTTTCGATCTCGTCCAACAAAACCACTGAATAAGGTTTTCTTCTGACTTTTTCGGTCAGCTGTCCGCCCTCTTCGTAGCCGACATAACCCGGAGGCGCACCTACAAGTCTTGAAACTGAATATTTCTCCATGTATTCGCTCATGTCAATACGAATCAAGGCATCTTTTGAATCAAAAAGATATTCAGCCAAAATCTTAGCTAACTGCGTTTTGCCGACACCGGTGGGTCCCAAAAAGATAAACGTTCCAATCGGTTTGTTAGGATCTTTAAGACCGGCACGGTTTCTTTGAATGGATTTAACGATTTTTTCAATCGCTTCCTTTTGTCCAATAACCTTGCCCTCAAGCTCTTGAGCCATTTTTTTAAGCCTCTGACTCTCAGCCTGCGCAATCCTTGTAACGGGAACGCCAGTCATCATAGCCACAACCTCCTCAACGTTGCTTTCATCAACGGTTTCACGCTTTTTGGTAAGGTCTTTTTCCCATTTTTCACGCTCGGTTTCTAGGAGTTTTAAGAGTTCGCCCTCTTTGTCACGGAAAGATGCAGCCAACTCAAAATTCTGACTTTTAACCGCTTTGACTTTATCCTCACGGGTTGCCTCTATTTGTTTTTCAAGTTCGTCAATACGTTCGGGAACCTGAATTTTTGAAATGTGAACCCTCGAACCTGCCTCGTCCAAAGCATCAATTGCCTTGTCAGGAAGACATCTGTCGCTAATATAACGGTCTGTTAATCTGACACATGCCTCAATAGCCTCAGGCGTATAAGTTACGTTGTGATGGCTCTCGTATTTATCTTTGATATTATTAAGAATTTCGATGGAATCCTCAACCGTAGTAGGTTCTACGATAATTTTTTGAAATCTGCGTTCCAAAGCACCGTCCTTTTCGATATACTGACGGTATTCGTCCAAAGTCGTTGCTCCGATACATTGAAGTTCACCACGCGCTAAAGCCGGTTTTAAGATGTTGCTTGCATCCAAAGAGCCACTCGCTCCGCCTGCGCCTACAAGCGTATGTATCTCGTCAATAAAAAGAATTATATTGGGATTGCGGGACAATTCGCCCATTATGGATTTCATTCTCTCCTCAAACTGTCCGCGGTATTTCGTACCCGCTACAATAGAGGCAAGGTCAAGAGCAACAATCCTCTTTCCGTACAAAACCCTTGAAACCTTGTGCTGAATAATCCTCAATGCCAAACCCTCGGCTATTGCTGATTTGCCAACACCCGGTTCACCGATCAAAACGGGATTGTTCTTCTTACGACGGCTCAAAATCTGAACCAATCTTTCGATTTCCTTATTACGACCGACAATAGGGTCAAGCTTGTTTTCCTCGGCAGCTTTGGTTAAATCCGTGCCAAAATTATCAAGCACCGGCGTTTCCGAAACTCCGTTTTTCTGAGTCTGAGATTTATCGTTGCGCTCATCGTCATAATCATCGTCGTCATCGTCGTCTTCCTCATCGGGAATCTCCGCATGAGCATTCAAAATGCCCGGCAGAAATTTCTCCCGCAAAACGTCCTGGTCTTCGACAGTCTTTTCCTTAAACATATACTTAATTAAAAAAATTTACCGCAAAAATATAAAAAAAACCTCAAACGATAAAAGTTTTTTTCTTATTTTTTTGATTGTTTAAAAATTAAAAGGCTTTTTTGTTAAACATTTCTAAAAAAATTTTGCCGCTTGTATCTTATTTCTAACTTTGCAGTAAAAATTTTAAGAAAGAAGTGTTCATAAGAAAAATTTTAACGGCAATGCTTTTGTTGATGGCCTCAATTAACGCCTTTTCTCAACAAAAAATCTATCAGGTACGCGGCTCTCTGACCGATACCGAGGGCAAAGCCGTGCAATTCGCCCATGTAGTAAATATCAACAAAAGAGCTGCTTGCATTTCGGATACTGCCGGCAGATTCAGAGTTTTGATGTTAAAAAACGATACCATAAAAATTTCATGTTTAGGTTATGATATTTCGGGGTTTACAATTTCGGGACTTAATTTAGATGACGATACAAGCGATAACATTATAGAAATCGGCAATATCGTATTAAAAGAAAAAACCTACGAACTCGAAATGATTTCCGTCTATAAAGAACGTTGGAAATCTTTTGTTTACGACTGGCAACAAGAAGAGCCCGAAGAGACTCCGTATTATGAGAAAAAAATCGAACATTGGAAAACTAATCTCGTAGAAATAAACGAGTTAAAACAATTAGCCACGGCTTCCAGAGGTGTAGGTTTCGGCATGGGATTCCTTTTTGACAGAAAACAGCGCAAAGCCATGGAAAAAGTAAACGAAGACAAACGTCAAGAAACCCTCAACAAAGAGGCCGAGGCTAAATACAATCCCGAAATCGTTGCCGAAATCACCGGCATGAGCATTGACGAGGCAAGAAAATTTATGGATCATTTCAAACTCGACAGAGATTTCATTTTAAGACGCAACGATTACGATTTATATTTGATTATCAAACAATTATACAAAGAATATAAAAAATGAAAAAGTTTTTTCAGTACATTTGTTACCTTTTGTACAGAGCGGTAATTTTCGGTTTTAGAATAACACCGTTTTGGTTGCTTTATTTTTGGTCGGACATAATATCGTTTTTGATATTCAGAGTCTTCCGATACAGAGTAAAAGTCGTTGACAAAAACCTCGAAATGTGTTTTCCCGAAAAATCCAAAGCTGAAAGGGACGAAATCAAGAAAAAATACTATTCATACATGGTAGATTTGATGGCCGAGAGTTTGAAAGGTTACACTTATCCGGCTGAAAAACTCCGCAAAAGATTGGTTTACGACGATTTATCAATTCCCGAAAAATTATACGCTGAGGGCAAATCAATGATTGTTGCAATGGGTCATCACGGAAATTGGGAATGGACCACTCAAACGGTAAAATATGAACACAAACACAAATTTGCGGCTATATTCAAACCGATGAAAAATCAGTATATCAGCAATTTTACCGTTAAATGCAGAGAACAGCGGGGTACACATTTTTGCCCGATTGAAAAAACCCGTTTCGCTTTCGGAATGAGAGAAAAACAACCGACAGGTTTTTGTATGGCAGGCGACCAAAACACTCCTAACTTAAAACGTGCCATTTGGGTTAATTTTTTCGGTATTCAAACCGCTTGTCTGCCCGGAATAGAAAACTACGCTAAACTTTTTGATTTGCCGGTGATTTTTATGGAAATACGCCGCGTTAAAAGAGGTTATTACCGCTGCTACGTTTCGATGATAGCCGAAGACCCATCTAAATGCGCTCCGGGTGAAATTACTCAACGTTATATGTCAAAATTGGAAGAAGTGATGAGGAATCAGCCCGAAACCTGGCTCTGGAGCCACAAACGCTGGAAAGCTCTCAAAAACGAAAAAGGCGAAATCAATTACGGCGAAATTTATAAAGGTATGTAATTGTGTTTCAAGCATTAAACATATTTAATAATATTATTTCAGACCTTTCGGATTTGGTATGTCCGAGGGTCTGTCTTATTTGTAACAACCACATAAAAGTCCAAACGGAAATCCTCATCTGCCCCGAATGTACGGAAAATTTAAAGAAAGTTGATTCGTTCAAAAAAGACCAAAACGAAATACTTTCAACAGTAAACCTCGCCGATTTGGATTTTAACATCGAATACGGTTGCGCATTCTTAAAATTCGACAAACACGAAAACACTCAACGTCTGCTTCACGCATTAAAATATTTCAATCAGCCTCAAGTCGCGGTCAAAATGGGGAAAATAGCCGGTTATCAGTTAAAAAATTATTCGCGCTTTAAGGATTGTGATTTTATTTTACCCGTTCCAATGCACCCCGACAAACAAAAAAAACGCGGCTACAATCAAGCTGAACGTATTTCGTACGGATTATCACAAGTATTAAACATTCCCATAGAAGAAAGAATTCTAAAAAAAATAATTAACACCAAATCACAAACCAGAATGAACAAAATCCAAAGAAAAGAAAACTCCCAAAACGCTTATTGCGCTCAAAGAATTGAAGAATTATCAAAAAAACATTTTTTAATCGTAGACGATGTTTTTACCACGGGAGCAACTTTGGAAGTATGCGCTGAGGCACTTCACAAAGTCATGCCCGAGAGTAAAATCAGCATTTTTGCATTAGCAAAAGCCTGAAAAAAAATCAATCCAAAATATTTTCAATTACGGCATAATTTTTTCCTCCGTCAGAATCCGAAGGCAAAGGAACAAGCGTACGCTTGAAACCGATAGTTTTTTCGTCAATATTTTTAACTTTAACAAAAAACGAAACCGCCGTTTTTTTATTCAAAAGGCTCTCTTTGTCAATGTTCTGGTCAGAGCCTGAAAATATATCGAAAGTTTTTTTGTCTTTGCCGTAAAACTCATAAAAAGCCTCGTTTGCCCATGCTATTTTTCCTGAAGAATCCATCAATGAAACAGGTACGATTTCACTGTTTAGGATATAACCGAAACTTTCCGTTTGAAATTTTTGCTTCTTCATCTCACCATTCAAAAGACCGATAATTTTTCGGTATTCTTTGCTTTTAAGACGCGAGAGGTACCAAATGGCAAAAGAGGTAAACGCCGTCAAAATAAAGAGAACCATAAAAATATTTTTCAAAACGTAATCGCTGTTATCAACAACGGCTTCGCTTTTGTGAAGTTCGGCCTCGTTCTTAAAAAATTCCACGTTTTTTACAGAATCGCCGCAGTCAATATACTGTGCATCAACAAATTCCGAACAAAACAACATCAAAACAATAATTACTATTTTTTTCATTTTCTTCATTTTTTACTTCTGAAAATACACGGTCATTTTTATTTTCGCAAGCTCATCCGAATAACCACGGCCTGTCATTGAGGTTATCTTAAACATAGCGTACGTTCCGTCAGAGAGTTGCGCCTTGTACAACGAACCGTTATTATCTATAACTATTCCTGAACCGAATGCCTCCACATTATTCAACGGACCATAAGACCAACCGTCCTCTGCGGCTAACATTTTAGCACTAAAATCATCCCACGAAATAGGATTACTTGCATTACCTTTATCAATATATCCGAATTTGGTTTCTCTAAAAACTTTGCTTCCGTCATGGTCGTTATACGAAAAATCAGTATTCTTGGCTTTTGCTTCAAAATATGACCCCAAGTAGCTCACTGCATCAGGACTCACAAAAGCCGTCCCGAACGCACCATAATAATCATTACGGGTCTCATTAATAAACACCAAATCATAGTTATGATTTTCATATTCGGTAATTCTATACGCTGTTTTGTTCCTAATATCAAGAAGGCAATTTTCACCTAAGGCCGAAGACAATTCAACTTCAAAGGAATCAACCTCAGGGTAAAAATATCTGTATCTCAATTTTCTTACAGCCCAACACGTATCAATATCTGTTGATAACATCACCGTTAAAGTATAAGTGGAATCCTCAGAGTCAATTCTATAACCTTTTTCGTGAGTCAGATTAATATTAAAATCGACATCGTGAGTATAAGCATCAAACGATTTAATATCTTTCCACCCGACGTGATTAGGCTCGGAACTCCATTTACAAAACCGTATATCTTCCTGACAATGCGCTTTAACATTTAACGTAGCCGTCTGATTTTCAGAAAAATAAATAATATCATCCTCCGAAGGCGTTACGGTTAAATGCGGCTTATCAATCTCGTATTTCTCTAAACAAGCACTAAAAGCCGCAAAAATAATTGTTAAGACTAAAAAATAAATTACTTTCATAGCTAAAAAATTTTTTCGCGTTGATGATTTTTTAAGTTGCAAATATATGAATTAAACGTCAAAAACTTTGCAATTATTTAATTTTTTTTTGGAAAAAAACGTTTCGTGTCTAAAAAAAATAATCTATCTTTGCCAGCAGCAAGCAATAAATAATTTAACTGAAAATGATTTACACAGGCATTTTTATTAAGCATAAACTACTTTTGCAGTGCCTTGAAAACTTTTTATCCTCAACCGACGACATAAAAAACGTAATCGCCGTTACGGACAAGGACACTTTGTTTGAAAAGATGCAAGGCAGAATTGTTAATGTGCTTATTGTCAATTTTCTTGAGATTACTCATAACGATTTGGATATGATAATTTCACTCAGAATGAAATTTCCCAAAACCTCTATCCTCATCGTGGCACAATCTCAAAAAGAAGACATCGTAACAAAAACCATTAAAGCAGGTGCAAAAGGTTTTTTAACAGTTGATTCTGAAAGTTCTGAACTCGTACAAGCGATTTATACAATTCGCGGCGGACACGATTATTACAGTGAATCAATAACCCACATCCTCCTGCAAAAGTACATCAACAATATGAATCCCAATTCATCTAACGAAACAGAAGAATACGATGACACCTCTTCTGCCCTATCGTCAAGACAAATTGAGATTTTAAGACTTTGGGGCGACGGACTTACAAATCAGGAAATAGCTGACGCATTATTTATTTCCGTCAGAACGGTCGAAACTCACAAAAACCACATAATGCAAAAATTAAATCTCAAATCAAGCGTGGATTTAATGAAATTCGCAATCAGAAACAATATTATAACGGTTTAATACATTTTTTTCAACAAGAGGTTGTCTTTTCTTCTTTAGACAACCTCTTGTTTTTTATAGAAATAGCGTCCCATTTCTTTAGTAATGTCAGCATATTGAATAGCACGTTTTGGACAGCGGTGAATACATGAAAGACATTTTACACAATGTCCGAGCCATTGAGGTTTGCCATCTTTTAAAGAAATGTTTTTTTCGGGACAAAATTTTTCACACTGTCCGCAACTGATACAATTTTCGTCAGCGAAAAACTTTTTGTCGCCCATTGTGAATTTCATAAACAAAGGATAAACAATGCGACCTTTCAAAAACGGATGTGTCCCGATAACATAATGGTCATAATTTTTACCGTTTTTTATAGCATCGGCAATCCTTGGAAGTTCTTCTTCAGCGGTTTTTAATTTCTTTTCTTCTAACTCTTTGGAATCGGTTCCGAAACCTTTCATAACGATATAAGTATTAGGCATTTGAACGGAACAAACAAAATCACAAAGTATTCCGCTTTTCTTTTTTAGTTTTTCTTGCAATTGTTCACGAGCCTTGCCGCAATTATCACCGCAAGAAAAAACTGCAAAAACTTTTTTGCCGGAATAATTAATTTTCGTTTTTTTCAAAAATCTTGACATCGGAATAGACAACCCCCACGAATGAACAGGCGAGACAAAGCCTAAAAAATCCTCATTATCAACATCTAACGAAAAATTTTTAAGAGTTGTAACCTCATCATAATAATCCGCAATATTTTTAACGGACGTGTTTAAAAGTTCGCCCAATTTTTCGGCAATATGTTTAGAATTGCCCGTTCCTGAAAAATAAAAAATCATTGTTTTTTCTCAATAAATAAAATTTCTTAAAAACAGAGTGCAAAGATGATGTTTTTTCAACGAATAACAAATTGTTTTAAAGTTAATTATTAAAAAAAAATTTAATTCTTTAACCCTCTTTCTCATACATCTCCACTGCTTGCAAATGTTCTGCAGACTGAAATGTTTTACACAATATGGATTGTTAAAATTATAAAAAACACACATTTATTCTATATGTAATAACCAATTTTTTTATATCTTTGTCATTTCAATAGAAAAAGCATTATGGATCCCGAAGCAAAAGCAAGGCAGGTAATCGACCAAAAACTCGCCGAGGCGGGTTGGACGCTGCAAGACAAAAAGGACATCGACCTTTTTGCCTCGTTGGGT
>JAFYDK010000127.1 GCA_017544805.1 Bacteroidales bacterium
GTCTGTTTGCAACATACAAGATTGCCTGAATCGATTTACTAAGATTGAATTTTTGCCGTGCGTTCATATCTGGTGCTTTTTATTTCACCGCAAATATATACCTTTTTCTATTTTTCACCAAATTTTTCTGCTAATATTTTCTCTTTCAACGTTTTACGCAAACTTTTTCGTAACTTCACCCCCTAAAAAGTTACGGAGAAAATTTTGTTAGAAAAATTTACGGTTTCGTAGATAAAAAACCGCGTTTCGTAAATTGTCCAATAATTGACATTATGTTAACCACGTGTAAAAATAAGTTCTCTATATACGATGGTTATGGATTGATATTTTTAAAATATTTTGATGTTTATTGGGGAAAATTTTGAAATAAAAAACATTAAAATAATGTTCGGAATTATACTTTTTGGAATTTAAACTTTGTACATTCTCTTCTCCCCTTGTCCTAAAAAACAAAGGTATAATTTAATTCTAGGAAAATGAAATTCAAAGTTTAAATCATCCGTATAGAAGCTTTATATCACCTCCACAGAGTCTTGTAAACATCAATATTTCGGTTGCAAAGGTACGTAGTTTTTTTGGATTTTTGGTGTTAATTTTATGTTAAAAGAAAAAGAAATGTGTTATCCTTTTCTAATAATGTAATCTACGTGAGCCATGATTACGCCATCCTCCATAAAGATTTGAAATTCATCTCCTTGCTTTAAATCTTTAACGCATTTGACGTATTTGTTATCAGCGAAAATTTTGTTTTGTTTTCCGACAATCATCATAACCTTTGAAATAACTTCCGTAAGTTGTTGATTTTTAGCAGCAAAATTAGTTCTGACAAGGGAAATTATTTTGTGTTTTAGGAGTTCGACGTTTTGTTGTTTTAACATAAAGTTACGTTTCTCTAAAGCGGCGATATTGCTTTGAACCTGTTGTAACTTATTGAATTTTAGTTTAATGGCATAATTGAATTTTAGTTTGATTTTTTCGGTCGGATTAGCGAATTTTTCCTTGTGAAAATTGCTAACAACTGCTAATCTGTCAGCTATTTTTTTGATTAGAATGTTAAAACCGTTAACCTCATCGGTATTATTTTTGACTATGTAATTTGCTAATTCAGAAGGAGATACAAAACTTTTGCAGCAAACCTGTTCTGTAATAGTGTCATTAGTTGCGTGTCCAATACCTGCCATAACGGGGATTGGAAATTGAGCGATATTTTTAGCTATTTCGTAGTCGTTGAAGCATTGTAGCGAAGCCTCACCGCCCCCGCCTCTAACCACACATACGGCATCAAAATCCTTCCAACGAGCCAAAATAGCCTTCAAACTGCTGAGAATTTCTGCGACGGATTGACTACCGACCATAGCGGTATTAAGTAAAGTTGTCTCGACTTTGAATTTTTCGCACGCTTTTATAATAGTCATAAAATCTGCGTACCCTTTTCCTGTTTCCACGGAGATGACTGCGAGTTTTTTGATTAGGCGCGGCAGTTTGAGTTGCTTGTTGCGAGCGAATAGTCCTTCAGATTTTAGCTTGTTAATATTAAGGTTTTTTAACATAGTTTGACTACCGACAATAGAATTAATATCGATGTCATAGATATTGATTTTGAGACCACGAGTAGTTGAAAGGTGTACTTTTGCGAAAATAAGCACGACCATTCCGTCTTTTATTGGCTCGCCAGTGGTTTCGAGGAATTTTTGGTTAAGTTTTTGAAAATCATCTCTGTGAATAAATCCTGAAATATTGGCGAGTTGTTTACCATCATGGTTTTCAATGAGTTCGGGATAACAATGCCCTGTTTTTGGAAAGTGATTGAGTTTTGAAATTTCGGCTTTAATCCAGTAAGTTTTATTGTAAAATTTATCAATAGCCCTTGACACGCTACTTACGAATTCGTAAAGTGAATGAACCTTTTTATCACCGATAATTTCAGACATAATGGTTGATTTTTTAGGTGGTTAAATTGCTAATTTTCAGCTTCTTTTAATACTTCGTTAACATAACCCTGAGCCTCGTTGAGTTTTGCTTTGCATGCTTGAATCAGGGGTAATGCTTTTTGTGCTAATCTTGACATAGTGTCTACAGAGATGTCGGAGTTTTCGAGTTCGATTTGAATCTTTTGGAGTTCGTCGAAACTTTTATCGTAACTATTTAGTATTTCGTCAGAAAACAATTTTTCAGCCATTTTTTATTACATTTTTAATTATTATTGATTTCAGAAACCTCAAAATCCGTGCCAATATGTTTATTACATTAACTTTTATTTGAATTTATATTTTGGTCAACTTTTCTATTCAAATTTTGACTGTAGATTTACGTATTAAAAAGTTATATTCTTCATTATTAGTCAGTTAATAAAAATATTAGTTAACATAATGTCAATTATTGGACAATTTACGAAACGCGGTTTTTTATCTACGAAACCGTAAATTTTTCTAACAAAATTTTCTCCGTAACTTTTTAGGGGGTGAAGTTACGAAAAAGTTTGCGTAAAGATTTGAAAAATAGAGAAATAATGACTAACAGCACCATCACCGTCACATCGCCATTGTTGCCTGATTTGAAGGAGTTTGAAACCCTCCTTGAAGACATTTGGCAGCGCAAATGGCTCACCAACAACGGTTATTATCACAAAGAACTTGAAAAGGCGCTCGCGGAATATCTCAAAGTGCCGTATATCAGCCTGTTCACAAACGGAACTCTACCGCTGATAACCGCTTTGCAGGCATTGAGAATCACCGGCGAAGTCATAACGACACCATATAGTTTTGTGGCTACGACACACGCCCTTTGGTGGAATGGAATCAAACCTGTTTTTGTGGACATCGAACCCGAAACTGGTAATCTCGATCCAAACAAAATCGAAGCCGCAATCACTCCGAAGACTACCGCAATAATGCCCGTGCACGTCTATGGCAAACCTTGCAAAACCAAAGAAATTCAGGAAATTGCCGACAAATACGGTCTGAAAGTGATTTATGATGCCGCACATGCATTCGGAGTAGAGGTAGATGGCGAAAGCATCTTGAACGCAGGCGACATTTCAACTTTGAGTTTCCACGCCACAAAGGTTTATAACACTGTGGAAGGCGGTGCGATGGTGATGCACGATGAAAAGACCAAAAAGCGTATTGACTACCTCAAAAATTTCGGTTTTGCAAATGAGGTAGAAGTAATTGCACCTGGCATCAATTCCAAAATGGACGAAATCCGTGCGGCATACGGTCTTATCAACCTCAAACAAGTGGACGCTGCAATAGAATCGCGCCGCCAGACTGCGATAAAATACCGCA
>JAFYDK010000128.1 GCA_017544805.1 Bacteroidales bacterium
TGACAGCATAATTTTCGGGATAAAAAATCCGCGCGAAATCGAACGCGAAAAAATAAAAATCCGTCTTGAAGAACGCCTCAAAAACGGCATGGCAGACGAAATGCTAACCCTTATGAAAAACGGTGTCAAAGAGGAAGATTTGATTTACTATGGTCTTGAATATAAATATGTTACGCTCTATGCAGTCGGCAAAATGAGTTATGAGGAAATGTTTGAGCAACTTTACATTGCAATATGTCAGTTTGCCAAACGTCAGATGACGTGGTTTCGCCGCATGGAGCGTCTCGGTATACGTATTTTATGGATTGACGCACGGCTTCCCATGGAGCGGAAAATCAAATTTGCATTGGAGATGATAAAATCTCACCGCGCCACAGCATATTGAAAAAATCTTTTACATAAAGACATTCAATTTCACCCATACGGCGGTTAAAAATATCAAGAGAAACAATAATACGGCGGCTTTCGGGGTATTCTTCGCCGAAAGCCTTCAAACCTTTAAGGTGCTTGGTCATAACCTCTTCCGCCGATTTTATTTCTATTGCAACCTTGGCATCGCCCAAAACAGCATCAACCTCCAAACCTGTATATGTCCGCCAAAAAGTTAATTTTTCGTCGCTGTGCGTGTAACCCAAATACGCTATAATTTCTTGAATCACAAGATGTTCAAAAGCGTGTCCGTATTCCGGCGTACCCCGTTTGAGGGCTTGTCTGCGCATCAAATGATTAGCAACGCCGACGTCAAAATAATAAAACCTCGGAGCCTGAACAAGTTTTCTCTGAACCGTTTTCGTATACGCCTGAATACGGTAACCGATAAGCGTGTCTTCCAAAATGTCAAAATACGAGTTTACGGTTGTCGCGCTTACGCCGCAGTCCTGCGCAATGTTGTTGCAGTTAATCATTTCACCGTCGCAAACAGCAGCGGTTTCCAAAAAACGCTGAAATGCTTTAAGATTTCTGACCAAAGCCTCCTCTTTGATTTCCTCTCGGATATAAATATCCACGTATGCTGAAAGCAGTCTTGTCGGATTAGCAGCAAGATAATGACGGGGCAACATTCCGTGATTTACAGCCTTATCTATGTCAAAATCAGGTATTTCCGCGCTGACCAACGGATAAAAATACACAGGAAAAGCCCTGCCGCCGAGAGTGTTATGACCTTTGCGTTTTAGTTTCCGCGCACTTGACGCGCAAAGCACAAACCGGTGATTTTTCTGCGTTATCAGTCGGTGAACCTCATTCAAAAGTTCCGGCACTTCGGGAATTTCATCAATTACGACAACAGAACCGTCAGGCAAATCAATAAGCATATCATAAAGCAGTCCCGGACGGCGTTTAAAACGGCTGCAAACGTCAGTATCCAACAAATCGATATACGTTGAATTTTTCAACTGCTGCCTTAAAATGGTACTTTTTCCCGTCTGACGTGCGCCAAAAAGGAAAATACTTGAATCCAACTCTTTGTTTATCTGCAACATACGGCTCAGCATAATTTATTTTTGTAAAGGATTAACGGTTACAAAAATAATACATTATTTCGTATTTTCCAAAAAAATACTTGTAATTTTCCTTGAAAATCCAAAGTACTACTTGGAAATTTCCTTGAAAATCCAAAGTACAACTTGGGATTTTATAATTTTTTTACACGGATTTATAACAAAAAATGTAAAAAAAGTTTAAAATTTTTCCCGTTGCAAAAAAATACGGTAATTTTGTTTTTGAATATAAAGGAGAATTGTATGGCAAAAAAATTCAACATAACGGGAACTTGTTATCCTGAAAAACATTATATGGTGGACATCAGCGAA
>JAFYDK010000129.1 GCA_017544805.1 Bacteroidales bacterium
ACCTTTTCTTGTCCAAGATGTGCATTGACCGCCTACGACAGAGTGTCCTTCAAAGATTTCGCTTTGAAGTCCGCTTAATTGTGCGTAAATACCAGCGCACAAGCCTGATATTCCGCCTCCTATAATCGCTAATTCCGACATCGTGTTTTTTATAATTGCATCATATCTGTCTGAGGTTAAATTTTGTATTTGCAAAAGTATGGATTTTTTTTGATTTATTGTGGTAATGAGAGAAAAAAGTGTGAAAATATTTTTTTTGACAAGTTTTTGAAACCAAATAATAAGTTTTTGTTACCAAAATATAACACGGAAAAAGTTTTGATAATTAATTTTGTATTCTCAACAAATAAAAAATAATTACATATTATGAATTTAAAAAAATCATTACTGACGATTTTAACGTTAGGAATTGCCTCTGGCATTTCGGCTCAGACAAAAATTCCGGAAGGCAATATGCCTATTTTTCAAACAAAGTATACGGCAGACCCTGCGCCGATAGTTGTGGGCGATACTTTGTTTGTTTTCACCTCTCACGATTCTTCGCCTGAGGATATTGCTGACGAAAACGAAAAAAGTTCTGCCGGATTTTTTATGTACGATTGGCTTTTGTGGTCAACGACAGATATGGTGAATTGGACCGAGCACGGTGCTGTTGCTTCTTTGAAAGATTTTCCATGGCGCAGCCGTGATAACGGTGCTTGGGCAATTCAGACTGTGGAGCGTAACGGAAAATTTTATCTTTATGCACCTTTGCACGGACATGGTATCGGCGTTTTAGTAAGTGATTCGCCCTACGGACCATACAAAGACCCGATTGGAAAACCTTTGGTTTGGGATCGATCAAATTGGTATGATATAGACCCAACTGTTTTTACCGATTCTGACGGTCAGGCTTATATGTATTGGGGTAATCCGTTTACTTTTTATGCAAGGCTCAATGATGATATGATTTCGTTGAAAGACAGCGTTGTAAAACTTGATTACAAAATCGAAAACTATCAAGAAGGTCCTTGGTTTTATCACCGCGGCGGACATTATTATTTGGCATACGCTACGACTTGCTGTCCTGAAGCATTGGGATATGCAATGAGTGATTCTCCGACAGGTCCTTGGGTTTCAAAGGGTTACATAATGGAGCCGACAGATCGCGACAGAGGAAATCACCCCGGAATTGTTGATTATAAAGGTCATTCTTATTGTTTTGGTCAGGATTATGATTTAATGCACTTGGAAACTTACGAACATCACGAAAGACGCAGTGTTTCGGTTACGGAAATTGTTTATAATTCTGACGGTACGATTCAGAAAGTTCCGTATTGGCTTGATCAAGAGCCTATAAAACAATTGGAAAATTTTAATCCTTATCGTAGGGTAGAGGCTGAAACTATGGCTTGGGGTTACGGTTTTAAAACCGCAAAGTTCGGTATTAAAAACACCGGTATCGTTTCTGAAATGCCGCAATCAACAGGCAAAAAGAATATGTATGTTTATGACATTAATAACGGAGAATACATAAAACTCCGCGGCGTTGATTTCAAGAAAGGTGCAAAGAGTTTTTCTATTGCGGCCTCTTCAACTGGAAGTCTTGATGTCGTTTTGAGAATTGACGGTGTTGATGGAAAAATTATCGGCAAAACTACGATTTCTAATACCGGCTCAACATCAAATTATAAAAACTTTACTGCAAAAATTACCAACGCAAAAGGCGTTCATGATTTTTATATTTGTTTTGAAAACGTTAAGGGCGAGGTTAATTTGGATTATTGGCAGATGAAATAACAAAAAAGAAAACGAAAGGGGTATATATTTTCTTTATAGAGCCCCTTTCGTTTTTTTTATTTCTCTTCTTTAAAAATATTTAGCAGTGAATTTGTATCTGCAATGGCGTAAATCAAATATGTCAGCATATAATAAATTGCAAATGCCGTCCTTTTTTCCGTATCCGAATTCAGATAAAGAATTACGAAAAATATCAAATACAAAAATAATTTCGCCATATTTGTTAGCATAAAAGCGGTTGAAAATTTTGTCAGTTTTTTTTCTTTTTGCCTTAATATCATTTTTATAACAAGAAGACTTATTATTGCAAAAACAAAAGGTACAAAATATACCGTAGGTGACAGATATTGAGATAAACACAAATTGAAAGTAAGTGTTGAAACAATTACCCAAGTTGAGGTTAAAATGATATATTTTTTGATAAAAAATGACATTTTTTTATTTTTTGATTATGTCTTTGATGAATAAATACAATCCTACACCGACGGAGGTTACGGTTAGAATAAGTGTTAATAGGGGAGATGTTTCGAGGGTTTTGTCCAAATATTTTCCGCTTAAAGCCCCTAAAACAATAACAGCCGCCATTTGAAAGGCGGCCGAAGTATATTTTGCGATTATTCTTAAACGCTCTTTGTCCTTGGAATCCATGGGCTATTTTTGCGGTTTGTCCGCTGAAGTCTGGAGTACTTCTTTGGAATCCATGTTGCAAGTACCGGTGAAAACTGCACCTTCTTCGATTGAAATTTTACCGGTAACAATGTCGGCATGAATTTTTGCCGTACTTTTGAGTTCCAACAATTCCTCTACGAGGATTTTTCCGTCTAACTTGCCAGAAATCAATGCACTTTTGCATACAACATCACCTTCGATTTCACCGGTTCCGTCAATTACGAGTTTGCCGGAAATCTTGATGTTTCCTTTTACTTTGCCCTCGATTCTGAAATTACCATTAGCATTGATTTCTCCTGTAATTTCGGCTCCTGAAGCAATAGTGCTTATTTTTGTCTCGTCTGCTGTCATTTTTCCCATATTTTTAATCCTCTAAAGGTTTTAATTGAAATTCTTCCATGAACTTTGTCGTATACTTGCCTTCACGGAATCTTATATCTTCCATGAGTTGGCGGTGAAACGGCGCAGTGGTTTTGATGCCTTCAATTACAAGTTCGTTTAAGGCTCTTTTCATTTTGTCAATAGCCTCTTGACGGGTCTGTGCTACGGCTACAAGTTTTACAATCATTGAGTCGTAACTTGAAGGAATCGTATAACCGGTATAGATATGTGTATCAACTCTTATACCGTTGCCTCCCGGTAAATGCAAGCCTGTAATCTTGCCCGGACATGGACGGAAATTGTTGAACGGATCTTCCGCATTGATTCTGCATTCAATAGCGTGGGCTTGAGGATAGTAATTCCTTTGGTTAATCTTATGACCTTCAGCAATCAAAATTTGCTCTTTTACGAGGTCAAGATTAGTAACTTCCTCTGTAATACCGTGTTCTACTTGGATGCGGGTATTCATTTCCATAAAATAGAAATTTCTGTGAGCATCAACCAAAAACTCTACCGTTCCGACACCTTCGTATTGAATGGCTTTAGCGGCTTTGCAGGCTGCCTCACCCATTTTGTGGCGGAGTTCTTCCGTCATAAAAGGTGATGGTGTTTCTTCCAAAAGTTTTTGATGACGGCGTTGAATAGAGCAATCGCGTTCCGAAAGGTGGCAAACATTTCCGTATTGATCGCCTGCGATTTGAATTTCTATATGGTGCGGTTCTTCGATGTATTTTTCGAGATAAACGTCATCGTTAGCAAAGAATGCAGCCTCTTGTTTAGCTTGAGCCCAAAGGGTTTCAAATTCTTCTTCTTTGCGGATAATTCTCATACCTTTTCCGCCGCCGCCGGCTGTTGCTTTCAGCATGACAGGATAACCGATACGTTTAGCCTCGCGTTTACCGTCTTCTATGGTTTTTAGAATACCTTCCGTGCCGGGTGTAACGGGTACACCGTTGGCAATCATAGTTTTACGGGCGGTTGCTTTGTCGCCCATTTTATTGATGTGTTCTTCGGTAGGTCCGATGAATTTAATATCGTGTTCTTTGCAGATTCTTGCAAATTTTGCATTCTCCGACAAAAAACCATAACCGGGGTGAATAGCATCGGCATTTGTTAATTCCGCAACGGAAATTATAGCGGGAATATTCAAATACGATTGAGCCGAGGGCGCAGGACCGATACAAACTGCCTCGTCTGCAAACCTGACATGAAGCGAATCTTTGTCCGCCGTAGAATAT
The DNA here is from genome assembly GCA_017544805.1 of Bacteroidales bacterium. Lineage (GTDB taxonomy): Bacteria > Bacteroidota > Bacteroidia > Bacteroidales > UBA3824 > UBA3824. Next base: position 4,068 of record JAFYDK010000129.1, read on the forward strand.
ATCGCAACCGTTTTGATGCCCATTTCCTGACACGTGCGGATTATTCTCAATGCGATTTCACCTCGATTGGCGATTAATACTTTGTTAATTTTTTTGTACATATTATTAACAATGATTACGGTTCAACGAGGAATAACGGTTGATCATATTCAACGGGGCTGCCGTCTTCAACGAGGATTTTGGCAATTTTGCCCGATACTTCCGATTCTATCTCGTTGAAAAGTTTCATCGCCTCGATAACGCAAAGAACTTTGCCTTTTGTAACTTCGTCGCCGACATTTACGTAGATAGGTTTGTCAGGAGAAGGACGGCGGTAAAACGTTCCGACCATCGGAGATTTTATGGTAAGGAATTTTTTGTCGTCTTCTTTAGCCTCTTGACGGTATTCTATCGGGGTTGTAGTTGTAGTAGCGGCTTGAACGGGAGAACCCATTTGCTGCGACATGCCCGATACCATCGGAATCTGAAACTGAGGAATCGGAAAACCTTCTTTAGCTCCAGCTGTTTCTTTTTCGCCTGCCGGGAATTTTATGTTGAGTTTCAACTCCTCGGTCTGAATATCTACTTCCGAAAGGCCGATTTTTGAAACGGCTCTAATAAAATCCTGTACTTCCTTAAAATTTACCATGTTTTATGTTTTTTATTAATTTTTCAATTAGAATTATAGCCCCATTTGAGCCATAATGAACCCCACGTAAAACCAGCTCCGAAAGCGGCAAGTATAAGATTGTCGCCTTTATGAAGTTGTTTTTCCCATTCGCACAGACACAGCGGAATCGTAGCGGCTGTTGTATTGCCGTATTTTTGAATGTTTATCATAACCTTTGCGGGGTCGAGTTCCATTCTGCGGGCAGTTGCGTCTATGATTCTTAGGTTTGCCTGATGCGGGACCAACCAAGCGATGTCATCGGCTGTGAGGTTATTTCTTTCCATGATTTCGGCGGAAACGTCCGCCATGTGTGTTACAGCGTATTTGAAAACCGGCTGACCATCTTGATAAATAAAGTGTTCGCGATTTCTTACCGTTTCTTCGGTTGCTGGGTTTAAAGAACCGCCGGCGTTCATTCTAAGGTATTTAACACCGACACCGTCAGAGCGGAGGATATAGTCCATAACACCTATTTTTTCTTCGGTCGGCTCCACGAGAACCGCCGAGGCACCGTCACCAAAAATCGGACAAGTTTTTCTGTCGGTATAATCAACGATAGATGACATTTTTTCAGCACCTACAACGATGATTTTCTTTTCTCTACCGGCTTTGATGAACTTGTCGGCAACGGTCATTGCGTACAAAAATCCTGAGCAGGCGGCATGAACGTCAAAAGCGAAAGCGTTTTTCAGACCCGCCATATCGGCAATTATAATACCAGTTGCCGGGAAAATATAGTCGGGGGCGACCGTCGCACAAATTACCAAATCTATTTCTTCGGGATTCGTGCCGGTTTTTTCCAATAATTGTTTGACAGCTTGCGCACCCATGTAGGCAGACGCTTTGTCTTTATCTTTCATAATACGGCGTTCTTTGATACCGATGCGAGTAGTAATCCACTCGTCGGAGGTATCCACCATAGTAGAAAGTTCGTCATTAGTCAACCGATATTCAGGAACGTACATTCCAAGACCGGTGATAACTGAATTAATACTGCTCATTAATTGAAATTAAAAGTTTAGACAAATAGAAAAAGACAAATGAAATTAATCCTTGTTTTCAATTTCTAATTTCATTTGTCTGTTCCTTTTTCCATTAACCGCTATTGTGCTATGTTTTCCATAGAAACGGCTTGCTGACCACGGTAATAACCGCATTCAGGGCAAACGCAGTGCATTTGAATTGTTGCGCCGCAGTTGCTGCATTTGGTCAAAGTCGGAGCAACGGCTTTATAATGGGTTCTTCTTTTGTCCCTTCTTGTTTTAGAAGTTTTGTGCTTAGGATTTGCCATTTTACTTAATCGTTTTTTATTTAATCGTTATACCAAAATTTATAATAATCCTTTTAGTTTGTCCCAACGAGGGTCGGTTTGAGGCTCGGTTTCCTCTTCTTGCTCCGTAGGCTGAAACTCTTCCAAAGCTTTAACCATTTCGGGATTGCAAGTTAGATTTCCATCTTCGTCCTCGGGGTGAACCCTTCTTGGCGGAACACTTAACACTACATATTCATAAATGTGGTGTTTCAAATCGATTTCGGTTTCTTCCGTCGGCAAAAATATTATGTCGTCATCGCCGGAATCGGTTTGAGTATCCGAAAATTTAACTGTCAGATTATAAAAGCCTTCAATTCCCTGATCAAAGATTTCTAAACAACGGTCACACTCTGTCTTAACCGAGCCTGAAATGTCAAAATCAAAACTCAAGCCCGCTATCGAGACTTGCATTATAACCTTGACAGAAACATCTCCGTCCTTAAACTCTGATTCGGGAAACAACTCAAAGAAATTTTTATCTAATTGATAATCAATTTCGTACGTGCCCTGTTCAAAAGCTTTGTATTCTATAATATAATCCAATCCTTTCTTAGACATTTTCGGATTTTAAATGCGCAAAATTAACCATAATAATCGGATTACAAAAATTTTTTTTTATAATTTTTGTAAAATCATTGAAAAAGAGCGCTTTACGCGCGAAAATTTTTTTTAGTTAATCTTGTGTCTCGCTTTCAAAATACTCGAATGCGTCAATTATATCCAAATACACGCCGTCAAATTCTGAAGCTAAAATTTTGTCGGTATATTCGTAAATGATTTTCTGCCAGTCTTTTAACCAATATTTTACCTTGAAATTACCGTTCCAATCGGGATTTTCATCGTCCAAAAATTCAGGGCTGCCTTTTTTCCAATTTTTTTGCCAATAATAACGGTAATTTTCTGCCTCGCCTATGCTCATGTACGAAATTACAAGACGTTTTCCTCCGTTTTTCTTGGTTTTAAGTTTATTGATTTGAGCCTTGGTGTATGGTTTTTCGTCATAAACAAACGCATCCATTATAATAACGTCATAATCCGTTTGTGAAAGTTTGTTTATAAGATTATCACCCGTCTCATCGCCTGATTCACAACCGATTACGTAAAGAAAATTCTTTGCCATAGAAAGTTTGTTTATATCATCGCTGTTCTTATTATAAGGATAATACTTTGAATCGTAGCCGTTTTGTTCGGGAATTATGTTCAAATCCCTTTCTGGTGCAGCAAACGACAAATAATTGTCTTGAAAATTTTTTTCGTACGATTCTTTTATGTGGCTGCTTGTATAATCGGTAACGAGAACCGTTTTTCCGGCTTTTATAAAAGGCTCGATTTCCTCTTTCATGTATTTAACATCTGAGGACGGGGTTGCCTTGTCGTCATCTTCGTAACCGTAATATAAGTCTTCTCGACCGCAACCGTCAATGGCCTCAAGATATTTTTCATCGCCTGCAACAACGCCTTGTCCGTTTTGCGGTATTATGATAAAATCATTGTCTTTTTTCCTTGCGTATTGGGAAATGCTGATGACGAATTTACGCATTTCTGTTTTATAATCCGAAAATTCTTCATCTTGATTTTCTTGCTTGTTTTCAGTATTTTCTGTGGTGTTATCTTTAGTATCGGTTTCAGTGTCAGAGTTGTCCTTGCCGCATGAAAACAATGTTAAAATTACTGTAAGGATTAAAAAACTTTTTCTCATCTTTTGTTTTTTTGGAAACGTTAATAAATTATTTTTTGTTTGCGAATTCACGTCCTAAAATCAATTCTTTTTCCTCTTCGGTGAGTTTTTGGAGATTCATTTTTTGAAGTGTTTGCGCATATTTCCTTATGTCGGTGTCCCAATATCTGAGAGCATTGTCGAAAGTAACTGCAAAAATCATTCCTTTGTCGTTGAATTTCATAGCTTTGACTTTTTGCCCCTCCAAGGAATGTTCTTCTATCGCAAAAGGCTTGGCATTTAAGTTCTTAGTGTTGATTAGCGAAATCCTTTTGTCGGCACTCGATACTGCTAAAAGTTCTGTATTCTTGTCATAAACGATATTCTCAAGCGAGGAGTGTGCGCTTAACATCGTTTTGACACATTTGTCTTTTTGTGTGTCGAAAAAGTTGATGTTGCCGTTGAAATAACATACAGCCAAAAGGTGTTTGTCCTCTATCGGTGCTAATGCTAATGCGTTGAAAGTTGTTTCTGAGGGCACTTGTTTTAAACTGTTGTTTGAAAGATTCCATTTTAAAAGGTTGCCGTTATGAAGTAAAACATAAATTTCATCGCTGTTTTTAGGCGAGTAAAAATCCGTAACTTTGGATTTTAATGCTGCTGTTACGGAAGGTTTATCTTCGATTTTATTTCTATCGTATGCAACCGTTTTACCGTTTGAAGTTGCAATTACAAGTTTTTCTTTGTTTTGCGCAAGGCTTGCAGCAGAAACGTAATCACCGTTGATACCGGAAAGTTTTGTTTTCGTTTCGTTTTCTAAATCAATGAAATACGTGTTCCTATCTTTAGTAGAATATACGATAAAGTTTTCTGAAAGAAACAACGCTTCTTCCACGGGGGATTTTGTTAAAAACTTATCCGATTTATAAAATCTTCTTAATTTCTCGTTTACGAATTTGTATTTTTCGATTGCTCCGTTTTGGGTTATTATGATTATTCTATTCTGATTGTCAATCGTAAAATCTGCAATATTTTCCTCCGTAGTGAGTAATTCGTTGCCGACTCCTGATTCTTCCAATGCGAAAAGTATAGCGTCGTAAAGTTCAGCTTCGTTTTGTTTTTCGTTGTTTTTGCGGCTCAGACAATATGCTTCCCATGCAATTCTAAGGCTTAAATTCTTGTCTTCGTATTGATTTTTCGCTTTCATGGTGTAAAGCGTTGAAACCATCATTTGGTTGAGCCTTGCCGCACTATCGTTCGCAACTTTGGCTTTGTAGGCTTCGTCTTCAGCTTTGTGCCGTTCAAGGTCAGCGTTTTCTCTTGCTAATTTTGCTTCTTCGAGGTTTAATAACGCTTCTTTTCGTGCTGCAATGGCTGCAAGACGTTCTTTTTGAGCTTGTTCGTAGGCTATTTGGGTTTGTATTTGCGCTTTTTTGGCTTTTTCTGCCTCTTTTTTCGCACGTTCTTCTTCTTTTTGTGCCAATTCAGATGCGTCTAACGCCTTTTGCGACTCTTGTATTGCAACTAATTCTTGTTGATGCGCTATTGTGGTCTGTTCTTCGGCACGTTTTTTTTCTTCCTCGGCTATGGAGCGTTCGTATGCCGCCCATGATGAGAATCCGGCAAGTATCAATGCAATAACGGCGGAGATAATTAGTCCTAAACGGATTTTTCGTTTTTTTGCTTTCTCTTTTTCCAAAATTGCTATGTTGGATTCTTCTAAATAATCAACGCAATTTTCAAATTGATGCTCTGCATTTTTAAGTTTTTGACTTTCAGAAATTTTGCTGTTGTCATATTTAGCAATCCAAAACGGATTAGGACGGCATTTGTCGTACCAATTGCTGAAATAATTGTATGTGCCGACGGGTAACAAAAATTCTGAATCTTTTTCGTGTCCGACCCAACGCAACATTTGGGATTTAAAGTCGAAAAAGTCCTTTGTGTTGGCCTCTTCCTCAGCATCCCACTGCGTTAAAAGTTTCCAGTTACGGATTAACGCCTCATGTGTAACGTCCAAAACCGTATCACCGCTCAAATAAACAGTTTCTAAGTTTCCTGTCTCGCAAAACGGTCTTAAAAGTGTGTTTTCAGGACTTCTGTAAATGTTGATAACGCCGCAGACGGTTGCGTTGTTGATATTATCTTTGTTGATAATGCCCGTAATTTCGTTGAGTGTGCAACGGTTTCTTACGGAACGGTTGTTGTCTATTTTTGTTAAAGATTTAAAAACGGCTTTGATGATTTCTTTGCTTTCGTCTTTGGTGATGTTTTTTGTAGCCCAAGGCGCATTATTCTGAAAATAATCGAATGCCGATTCGTAAAGAATACCAGCATGGGCGTTCAGAACGTTGTTTAAATCTGGTTTTTCAAAATATTTTTTCTCGTAATCGGGACGTTTTTTGAACCACTGGTCAAATTCTTTTTGTTCTTCTTGGGAGAGAACATCTTTTGAAATGCCTGCTATTTTGGCTAAATGTATCAAATCCAACTGTTTTTCTCCGTTGTCAGCCATTTTCCAAAGCAAATTCAATGCGTGCTGCAAGACCGGCAGTTGGTCAAAACCGCTGTTAAGATTATTAACGATAACCTCGGTAAGACGGCTTGAAACGCTGCCTCCCGCCAAAATTGCCGGTTCTTCGATAACTTGACAAATTTCTGTCCGTTTTAGTTGCGGAACAAAAAACTGCGAATAAGCGATAAATTCCGGAAGATTTTTAAAGACTGTGCATTGCGAAATAAAGTCGCTTCGCATCGTGAAAATAACATAGACCGGAAGATTTTCTGAAACAGCGATTCTGATGGTTTCAAGCAAAAGGTTTATCGTGGTGTAAGATTCCTCGCTTGGAATACCGTCGTTGAAATTGTCAGAATTAGTAAAAACCTCTTCAAATTGATCGGCAATTATCAACAAGTTTTTCCCTTTATTGACGGCATCTTTTTCGTCTTTGACATAAAGTCCTTCTTTTTTATAAATGTCTATAATTGCGGAAAAACCGTTTGAAAACTCCTCGTAAACGTCCTTGTAATTGAGATTTGTTTCTTTAGCAAAGGCCTCTGATAAGGATTTCAGCGGATTGCGTTGCGGTTTGAAATCGGTGATAATCCAACTATTGAACCCCGCTTTGAAAAATCCCGCTCTGATATACGGCACTACACCGGCATATACCATTGACGATTTACCGTCTCCGGAAGCACCTGTTATAAAAGCCATTTTGTTTTCTTCCAGCAGTTTTACGATTTGCCGGATATGCAAATCCCGCCCTTTAAAGAAGATAGATTCTTCCTCTGTAAAAGGTCTCAATCCCGGATATGGACAAATTTTAGGTTTCATAACTATATCAAAATCGCATTCGCCAAATAATTTTCTCTCAATTTTTAATCCAAAGTGAAAAATTACGAAAGTTTTTTTGCAAATTAAAAAAAAACAACGGACGAAAAAGATTTTTCCCGTCCGTTGCTGTTTTTTATGGATTAAATTATTTTTTCTAATTCATTGATGTTCTTTTGAACTTCTTCGTCGGTAATTTCATAATTTTGAAGCGAACCGCTCAAGTATTGGTCGTATGCCGTCATATCAATTAAACCGTGTCCTGAAAGGTTGAAAAGTATAACTTTTTCTTCGCCTGATTCTTTGCATTTTAATGCTTCGTTGATAGTTGCGGCTATTGCGTGGCAGCTTTCAGGAGCGGGGATAATGCCTTCTGCTTGTGAAAATAAAAGACCGGCTTTGAAACTTTCAAGTTGTTTAATATCAACGGCTTCCATTAATTTATCTTTCAATAACTGACTTACGATAACGCCCGCACCGTGATACCTTAGACCACCTGCGTGAATGTTTGCCGGCATAAAATTATGACCTAAAGTAAACATCGGCAAAAGCGGCGTGTAACCGGCTTCATCACCGAAATCGTATTGGAAAACGCCTTTTGTAAGTTTCGGACAACTTGCGGGTTCGGCTGCAATGAAACGTGTTTTTTTGCCGTCCAAAATGTTATGTCTTAAAAACGGGAATGCTATTCCGCCGAAATTGCTTCCGCCGCCGAAACAAGCGATAACCATATCGGGATATTCTCCTGCCATTGCCATTTGTTTTTCAGCTTCAAGACCGATAACAGTCTGATGAAGAGTTACATGACTTAAAACCGAACCTAATGTGTATTTACAATTAGGAGTGTTCATTGCAAGTTCTATAGCCTCTGAAATTGCCGTGCCTAACGAACCCTGACAATTAGGATTAGCGGTTAAAATATCTTTTCCGGCGCGCGTAGACATTGAAGGAGAGGGCGTAACCTGTGCTCCGTAAGTCTGCATGATTGAGCGGCGGTAAGGTTTCTGATTGTAAGAAATTTTTACTTGATAAACGGCTGCCTCAAGTCCGAAAACTTTAGCGGCATAACTCAAAGCCGCACCCCATTGACCAGCACCTGTCTCGGTCGTAACGTTAGTAACGCCTTCTTTTTTGCAGTAATAAGCCTGAGCCAAGGCTGAATTCAACTTATGGCTGCCAACGGGTGAAACACTTTCGTTCTTAAAATAAATGTGAGCCGGAGTATCTAATGCTTTTTCCAGACCGTAAGCCCTTACCAAAGGCGTTGAGCGGTAATATTTGTACATATCCCTTACTTCTTCTGGAATGTCAATCCATTGATGAGTTTGGTCAAGTTCTTGTTTTGAAAGTTCTTGAGCAAAAATCGGGAACAAATCTTCCGGTTTTAACGGTTGTTTGGTTTTTGGATGGATAGGCGGCATAGGTTTGTTTACCATGTCAGCCTGAATGTTATACCATTTCGTAGGAATTTCTTCCTCGCTTAAAAAAAATCTTTTCTGTTTTGACATTTTTAATTTATTATGTTAAAAATTAATTACGGCAAAGGTAATTATTATTTTTGAAAATAAAAATACCAAATCCCTGCGCACCATAAAATTAAAGCTGCATAGGTTATCCAGAAATATGAAACTTTTCTGCATTTGTGCCTTACGATATACATTGCGGGCAGCATTAAGAAAACTCCGCCTAAAAATTCCAAAATATGAAGCGTTTGTTCTTTGATTCTCCACTTCTCGTGGGTTGCTTTGTATTTGTCGGTGCATAAAAATATGATTCCTACAACACCTATTGTTAAAAGATACAGAATAAAATATGTCATTTTGTCTTGAAAAAAGTTTTATGCAAATGTAATGACATTTTGTCAGATTAACAAAAAATCTAAAAAAAATATTTTTCTGACAAAAAGTCCGATTTTTATGCCTAAATGTCATAATTTAGCAGTTTGGCATTTAGTTTGAATAAACGCTAAAGTGAAGAGCAGTCCGGCAAATACCGAACCCTACTCCGAAAAATAATTTAATTGTTTAACATTTAAAAATTATAGGAGATTTTAATCATGGGAAAAATCGGAAAAGTTCTTAAACCTAAACAGCACACAGAAAAACATCACAAACACGTAGCAGCTTACGAACAACGTGAACAGTCTGTTTCGGCAACAATTCAAGAAGAAAACAAGAGAAAAAAATAAAGCAGATTATTTGTTGAAAAATACGGGATTTTTCTAAGAGAAATCCCGTATTTTTTTTATTATAATTTCACAAGCGTTTAAATTCGCTTCCTTTGAAAATAACTTTTCTATTTGTTCTTTGTTTTGGTATTTTTCTTCGAAAATTTTTTTGTCTTTTATGTAGAAAATTTTCCCGTTCTTTTCAATTGTATCTAAATGTGTTATGAAGAATGAATATTTGACTGATTTATAATTGTTTAATCCGTGTCTTTTGAATCCTTCGTTTAATATGTCAAAATCGAAAACACCCGTCTTGAAATTTCCTTGAAAACCGTTGTAAACATTACTTTCTGATTCGTCGTTAAGTGCATAGTTTTCAGCTTGTTGCGGATTGAAACCGTTGCCGTGCCGCGTTAAATACGTCCGCATAACAAGATAAACTTCTGCATTTTCTAATTCGTGTTCAGCAAAATATTGAAGTCCCGTATTTGTTGCCGTTACAAAAGGTTGAAAACCTAAATCCGCATCAAGCAAAAGTCCTTGTGTTCCTTCGTAAATTATTGAGGAATAGTCGTTTATGTTGATTTCTGACTGTAATTTTTTTGTTTTATAAAACGCAGACAAAAACATTTCGTCAAATTCTTTGCAATGCGTTGTATTATAATATTTTACGGCTGATGAAAGTATTTCTTGCGGGTTGTCGTTCAGGGTGAAACTTTTTTTAGAATTAGACCGTATCAACGCCGCATAAACGCCTTTTCCGCACGTGCCGTCGCTTAAAGTTTTCTTGTCGTTGCGGCAAAATTCCACATCGTAAGGCGTTATGATTTTTGCATCGGAAACGTTAAATTTAGGAGTTATTCCTTTGTTAATTAACACATTATACTCGTTGATAATGCAAATCGGGTCGATAAGTGCGGTGCTTAAATAAAGTGTCGGCACGTTTAAAAGTGTTCCTGAGCCAAACGATGAAAAAATATGTCTTAATCCTTTGAAATCAACAGTATGCGCCGCCTGAGGACCTCCGCAAAATCTTACAACCAAAGGTTGTTTGCCTTCCTCAAGAGCCTTTTTGCAAAGGCTATGAACGCAAACGCCTTTTCCTTCGTCGCCGAATAATGCTCCGAGAACAATTTTTCTTTCTTTGTTAGTTTTCATTAGTAGTGTTATTACGTTTGCAAATTCTTTTAAAAAAAAATATTGCCGATACACATCTCTTGTATATCGGCAATAAACTTTTAAATCTTAAAAAAAATTACAACATCTGCGGCGGACGGTAATTGCTGTCCGAAGAAGAAGTTGCTGTTGATGCCGATGTTGAATTTTGCTTTTTGTAATGTTCAACGGCGATTTGCGCAATCATGTTGGAAATATTTGTGTCAGAATTTGCTTCTACACTTATAAAATGATCGCCAAGAAGTTCTTTCCAACAATTTGAAGTTATTTTCATTTTCCCGGCATAATCCAAAATGTTGATGTGATAAACTTCCCAATCTTTTGTTGCCATAGAGATAATTTCTGCCGATGTTAAATCTTTTTCTGCACCGCCGAATATTTCTTTCAAGGCCGACTTGGGATAATCAGGCAAGTTTGGCTCATCACCAATTGTGATAACAAGACCTTTTTTGCCGCGCTTACTAATTGCATCACATGATGTATGACATGCCGCAAAATAGTAAACAAGAGACGTACTTTCGCCGCCGTTGCCACCGCCGCCGCCTTCCAAATAAATGGAAGTAAGCCATTTTTCCATTAATTCGTCGCTTGCTTCAAATTGTCCCACTTGAAGCGGAAAATCATCGCACTCGTGGTCGCCGTATGCCGTAAAACAAAGCTGAGGGCAAGGAACACCTTCGTCAAGAATTTTTTTCATGACCTCAGGAAAATCCTTTTTAATTAACGCCTCGGGAACGTGTCCCATACTGCCTGTAACGTCAAGGCCGATGATAATTGGCAGAGTATCAGGGTGTTCGTCGTTTTCGCAACATTCGCGTACAACATTTTTCGGATTCATTTGGGAATCCATTGTGCGCTTAGAAAAAATTTCTTCACGGCTGACTTTTGCATAACTTGCCGAGCGCATCATTGCCGTATCGTATGAATAACGTCCTGCTCCCATAATTATTTGATTTTAGAAGTCCAACTTGGTATTAATTCTTTGATTTTGTCCGCCTCCGGATATTTTCCGAAAAGATATTCGTAACGGTCAACCACTATTTCAAGGATTATCAACTCGTTGCGTTTGTCAACCCCGATTTGAATATCTTTCTCTTTGAAAGCCGCAGGGTTAAAATCACTCGGCACAACTTGCGTGCTTGTGATGTTTGACGGACAAAGGTCGAGAATAAGGTTTTCCCTTTGACGGTCGTATTGACGGATTCTGCGGCAACGGTCTTCGATGTCGCGGCGGTATTCGATTTCGGTATCTTCTGCGATACCCTCGGCTCTGTCTTCACGGATTTGACGGAAAGAGGCCGTTAAGTTGTCTTTGAATTTTGCCATTTTCTTATTAAGGTTAAAGTTTTGGTTTCAAATGTAGGAAAAAGTTTTTGAATTTTCAAAAACTTTTTCCTATAAATTTTTCAGCATGAAATACAATCTGTTTGTGATATTGACATCGCTTGCACCGTCGTCGTAATCCAAAAACAGCAAATTCAATTCGGGATATTTCTTCTTTAAATTTTTCTCTATCCCTTTGGAAATGATTTGGTTAGCAATACAACCGAAAGGCTGAACGCTGATAATATTTTTAATGCCTTGTTTTACGAATGATGAAATTTCCGCACTTATAAGCCAGCCTTCGCCAAACTGATTTGAAAGGCTCAGTGTTTCTTCCGCATCTTTGGCTATCTGTTTTATGTTTTCAAAAATAAACGGAAATTTCGATTTCTTTAATATTTTTTCCGCTTTTGAAATCGCATTGTTAATGTACATATTGAAAAACTCGACCAAAACCCATGACGAAAATTTATGATGGGTTAAGTTCATTTCCCAATTCTTTTTAACATTGACAATCTCCTGCGTGAAAAATTCCAAAATCGGCGGGAAAACCACTTCTACGCCTTCTTCAACCAATTTGTCAGAAATAAATCTGTGTCCGAATTTGTTGTATTTGACGTAAATTTCGCCGACGATTCCGATTTTCGGAATTTTTTTGTCTTCAAAAATCTCGATATTGTTGGCCTCTTCAACCATTTGAGCCATCAATTCGTAAATCTTTTTCGGCTGACGGTACGGAACTTCTTCTTGAAGTAACCGCATATATTTATCTTTGAATCTGAGAGTTTCGCCTTTGTTTTTTTCTCTGACAATCAGAATATAATAAAACCTTAAAAGCGTATCAGTGTAAATTGTTATTGGCACCAAAACCGGTAAAAATTTCAACCAGTTAATCGAAAAACCGGGTTGTGTATTAATAGTTTTGCCGGCTGTGCCTACCGTTATAATCGGAATGTCAGAATATCCGGCTGAAACCAATGCCTTTTTCATTAACGCCAAATATGATGAGGCACGGCATTGTCCGCCTGTCTGCGTGATGGCAAATGCAATTTTGTTTCTGTCGTATTGACCCTCTTTTATTGCTTTTATCATGTCGCCGATAACGATGGTTGCCGGATAACAAATTTCGTTGTTAGCATATCTCAAACCCCATTCAACACTTCGTTTGTCGGGTTTAGGAAGGTTAAGAAGTTTGTAACCGCCCATCTCGAAAACTGCCGGCAAAATGTCAGAATAACCTTCCGCAAAATACGGCGCAAGAATAGTTCTGCCTTTGTCTTCAATGCCGAAAGGTTTTACTTTTTCCCTTTCATGACGGGCAGGACGGTTCTCTAAATCCATCACTTTAAATGATTCCATTAACGAGCGGATTCTTAATAAGATAGAACCTGTTGAATTTATTTCGTCAATTCTAATAACCGTGTTACTTTTGCCCGAGGCACGAAGAATTTCCGTAACTTCGTCTACCAAAACGGCGTCAGGTCCGCAACCGAAAGAATTTAACTGAACGAAAGTTATGTTTTGATCTTGTTCGGCAACCCATTGAGCAGCGTTAAGAATACGGTTCGGATACGCCCATTGCGGAATTATTTGCAATTCCATAACGTCCAAATATGCCGAAAGCGAATCTTCACTGATAACGCTTGCTCCAAGGTCAGCGATTATATCGGGAGTTTTTTGATTGATTAACGGGTCTGCGTGATAAGGTCTGCCCGCAAGTACAACCAAAAGTTTGTTGTCGTGTTTTGCTTTTTCGATGATTTCCATCGCTTTGACGGCAATTTTTGAGCGGTATTCTTTTTGAGCGTTCAATGCCGCTTGAAAAGCTAATTTTATTGTCTTGGAGTCTATTCCAATGGATTTCAAGTACTTCTTGCAGGTCTTGTAAAGTAATGCTTCATCATTGAAATTAACATTCGGACTATCAAACGGAATACCGTATTTGCCAAACGGGTCTACCGAACTTCTGATTACGTCGGCATAACCTGAAACAATCGGACAGTTGAAAGAATTTTCCGTGTTTTTGAATTCGTTTTTCTCAAATGTTACAATAGGATAAAAAATTCTGTCCGGCTTTTGCGAAATTGCCCACATAATATGTCCGTGAACGAGTTTTGCGGGAAAACAAATATTGTCGCTCATAATTGTTCCGCTGCCCGTCTCGTACATTTTGATAGTTGTGGGCGGTGTTAAAATCACCTTTATATTACATTCCGTCAAGAGCGTATGCCAAAACGGATAGTTTGAATACTGGTTCAAAACCCTCGGTACGGCAATTGTCATGCGGGGATTTTTTAACTCTTTGTCTCTGTTGAACAATAAGTTATAACGGGTTGTGAAAAGATTTTCACCTTTTTCGCCTTTTTCGCCTTTTGAGTTGAAAACTTTTTGACATTTGTTGCCCGAATAGTAGGTTTGTTTGTTAGAAAATTTAAATGCCGTAACCAAACAATTATTTTCGCAACCTTTGCAAATAATTTGTTTGTTGCTGTATTCTAACGCTTTATCTATGTTGTCAAGGTTTAAAAAACTGCCTGTGTTATGTTTTTCGGCATTAAAACGGTTTCTTGCATAAAGTGCCGCTCCGAATGCGCCCATCATTTCGGGGGAGTCGGTTGAAGTAAGTTTTTTGCCTGTTAAAAGTTCCAAAGCACGGTAAACCGCCGGATTTTTGAACGTACCACCTTGAACAACAATTGTTTCGCCCAATTCGTTAAAGTTTTTGAGTTTCAAAACTTTGAAAAGTGCGTTTTTGATAACTGAATACGCAAGACCTGCCGAAATGTCGCTGACAGAAGCGTTTTCTCTCAAAGATTGTTTAACTTTTGAGTTCATGAAAACGGTGCAACGTGTTCCTAAATCGCACGGGGCATGACTTTCGCAAGCAATTTTTGCGAAATCAGGTGTTGACATTCCGAGAGTTTTTGCGAATGTTTCGATAAATGAGCCGCAACCCGCCGAACAACTCTCATTCAATTCTATTCTGTTGATAACACCGCCTTGAATGAAAATTGCTTTCATGTCCTGACCGCCGATGTCCATAATGAAATCGACTTTAGGGTTTAAGAATTTTGCCGCGCTGAAATGTGCCAAGGTTTCAACAATTCCGTAATCTATTCCGAGTGCGGCTTTTACGAGTTCTTCTCCATAACCCGTAACGGCAGAAGCGGTTATGTTTAAGTTTTTGTTTAAAAGAGTTTCTTTATTGTCTTGATAGAAAGTCTTTAAGGCATGATGTATTTTTTCTAAAGTGTTGCCGTCGTTGTTGGTATAATGCGAGAAAATCAGTTCGTTGTTATCGCCCGTGATGACAACTTTTGAGGTCGTACTGCCGGAGTCGATTCCTAAAAAAAGTTGTTTTCCGTTATAATCATTGAGCGAGATTTTTTTAGGGTTGATGATATTGCGATTTTTATACCATTCGTTGTAATCTTCTTGATTTTCAAACAGATACGGTAGACGGTCTTTGGGTTCAGCAACGATATTTTCCGAGGCTTTGAACATTGTTAAAAGTTCGTCCAAACTGAAATTTCCTTCTGCTTCGAGGGCAGCGCCTTGAGCCGGAAAATATTGAGAAAAATCGGGTAGAATCATATCGCTTTCGCTAAGATTCATAGCCGAGAGCATTTTTTTGCGGAGTTCGGGCATGAAAGTCAGCGGTCCACCGATGAACATTACTTTCGGTTTTACCTCGTAACCTCTTGAAAGTGTGTTTAATGTCTGAATACCAACGGCATGAAAAATGCTTGAGGCGATGTCAGCTTTTTCGACTTTTCTGGCTAAAAGGTTTTGAATATCGGTTTTAGCGAAAACGCCGCAGCGTGAGGCGATAGGGTAGTGGTTCTGACTTTTTTCAGCTAAAGCGTTGATGTCTTCGATTTTAACATTCAGAAGGGTTGCCATCTGTTCAATGAAGGCTCCCGTTCCGCCGGCGCAGTTACCGTTCATGCGGATGTCGGGGCTTTTGCCTTTCTGAAAAAAAATCATTTTGGTATCCTCGCCGCCGATGTCGATGAGGGTTTTTACTTCCGGGTATTTTTTTTCGACAACATTTGTTGCCGCGATAACCTCTTGAACAAATTTAATATTGTTTCTTTCGCTGACACCCATTCCGGCTGTTCCCGTAATAGCGCAGGATAAAGAGATGTTTCCGAGTTTGTCTTTGGCTTTGTTAAGCGACTGAATAAGAGCCTGATAAATGTAAGTATTATGTTTTCCGTACATTGAAAATACGATATTTTCCTCTCCGTCAAAAATAACAATTTTGGCGGTTGTAGACCCGATGTCGATTCCTAAGCGGTAATTTTCTCCTGACAAACTCATATCTTTTTTGTGATTTTTGGCACAAAGATAGTGATTTTTTATTAAGTCAGTTTTAAATGTTTTATTTTTTTAATAATAAAATTCGCTTTCAATTGACACGAAAAAAATTAAAACTTGGCTTCTTTTAAAATTTTTTCTGCTGCGCCTAAATTTTTTTCGACATATTCCGTTGAAATTTTTCCGGCTCTGTCCAAAAGTGCTTTGTCTGACAAATATCTGTCAAAAACTGAATAAAGTTCGTCAGCGTTTCTAATAGTTGCCGCACTGCCGAGCGAAACAAGGTCTACCGCTTCTTTGAACCGTTTGTAATTAGTACCGAAAACAACAGGAATACCGTAACTTACGGCCTCCAAAATGTTATGAATACCTGAGCCGAAACCGCCGCCCACGTATGCTATTTCAGCATATTTGTAAAGTCTTGACAACATTCCGATATTGTCAATTATCAAAACTTCATAATCTTGAATTGAAGTTTCACTTGCTTTGGAGAATCTTATATATTTAAAATTCAATGACTTTTCTATTGCAGACAAATGTGCTTCGTGAATTTCATGGGGAGCGATAATAAGTTTTACGTTGTGTTTTTGTTTTATTCGCTCTAACGCATTGAAAATAGTGTTTTCGTCAGGCGGCCAACTTGAACCGGCAACGATAATGCGGTTGTTTTCAACAAATTTATCAACAAGGGGAATGTTTTGAGCGTTTTTGGTTATCTCACAAACTCTGTCAAAACGAGTATCACCGGCAATTGTAACGTTTGTAATGCCGTTTTTTGCTAATAATTTTACAGAATTTTCGTCTTGAACAAAGAAATGTGTAAAGAAATGCAACACTTTTTTGTATTGTCCGCCGTACCATTTGAAGAAAATTTGGTTTTCTCTAAAAATCGTTGAGAATATATACAGCGGAATATTTCTCGAATGAACTTCGTTTAAGAAATTGTACCAAAAATCATATTTGACAAAGAATACCGCTTTGGGATTTACGATGTCTAAAAACTTTTTCGCATCTTTCGGGGTGTCTTTTGGAATGTAGAAAACATAATCCGCACCGTTATAGTTTTTTCTTATCTCATAGCCAGAGGGAGAAAAAAACGTCAATACGATTTTATAATCAGGATATAATTCTTTGAAGCGTTCAATTACCGGGCGGCCTTGTTCAAATTCGCCTAACGAACTAACATGAAACCATACATTTTTGTCAGTAGGTTTTACTTTTTCAGCTAATTTTTCAAATAATCCTTCTCTACCTTGGGAGTAAAGTTTTGCTTTTTCGTTGAAAGGTGCAATTATTTTTGCACCAAAATTGTACAATCTGATTCCGAGTGTATATAAAAACATTTTTTTGTTTAGAGATTTTGTTGTGCAAAAGTACTGATAATAGTTGATATAAAAAATTTTTTGAGGTTTTTTATGACGACTTTTTTTATATCGGTTAACTTCTTATCATCTTTTGATTTCAAAACTGAACGGTTTGTCAAAATTTCTCCGCATATAATATGTTACAGACTTTTTGGAAAGATTCATTATCATTGTCCACTGTGTACCGTAACTTGGCGATGATTGCGTTACCGAAAAAATTGCTTCTTTGAGTTTTAGAGAATCCATAACGCCGTTAGCATTGTCATAAAAATTGCAAAGTTTTTGATAACGGTTGTCGCCTTCAACCCAACCTGCGTTAAGTTTTTGCTGACACAAATAATGGTTTGCAACGACATGAGATTCTGTTACAACCATTTGATTATTAACGTATTCAACGACAACACTTTTGCCCGTAGCATCACTCATCGCATAATGATGAGCAGCTCCGATGTCAGAATGCATATCAATACCGCTTAGTAGGTTGATAGCTTCATCAACTGTTGCGGCTTTTTTTAGAAGATAAGCGATTGCAGCTGTTGTTGTCAGAGCAGGTTTGCCCGTATTTTGGTGTGTTTCAACATAATCGCCCGCCATGAGGTCAGCAATGGCAAAACCTTTTTCGTTGATACCGTCAAGTGCGACAAAAAGTCCGCTCAAGGTTAAGTACTGGTTTTTGAAACCTTCCGGCAAAAAATTCTCGCCGAAACCATAAAGCGTTACGTCAAAAGTAGAGATGTTTTCATAACCGTTTTTAGGCAATGTATGGAGAATTACAGCCGTGCCGGAAGGATAGTCGAAATTTCTACCCATAATTACTTCATTATCAGGAGTTCTGACGGAAAGTGCCGAACAGCCGAATTTCATTGTATCAGGATTTGAAGGCGGAGTGTAGTAACCTTTTGAAAGAAATTTCGTAAGTTGTTTGTTTAAATCGTTGGCATCTTTTGCGCCGCCGCTTGACAAAAACTCGTCAAAACCGTCATCGCCTTCGTATTCCATGTAATAGAGGTTATCGTCTAATTTTTTTACCGATAACGCTCCATTTATCATTTCACCAAAGTTTGTCCAAATCAAAACGCCCGCCAAAACTATCAAAGTCAGCAGGCTGAAAAATGTTATTTTTAATGCTTTTTTCATGTTGGTTTATTTTTCTTTTTTGTTTTCCTCCGCCTTAATCAAATCTACGTTTAGTTGTTCAAGTTGCGAGAGTTGTATTTTTGAATTGTCGTTCAATGGTTTGTACCAACTCATTTTGGCAAAATGTGCTTTGAGATCAGCGGATGAGAACACGTAGCCGTGGCGGGCGTAGATTTCGTTGCGCATCACGCGGAGTTGAGCCTTGGTGAAATAATCCAATGAAGCCGGCAAAATCAATTTCGTCGAGGTGTAAGGATATTGTCCCGTGAGGATTTCGGTGATTTGATCTTTCTTGGTGAGAGATTTGTAAATTGTTGTTTTCTTGTAATATCCCCAAGGGCTGTCGTCGTCCCAAACGGTGTTGTAAAGGTCGATTCCCTTGTCGGTAAACTCCGCCCAATAGACTTTGCCGTCTTTGAGTTTGAAACATTGGCTCATATCGCCTTCGCTGTGTATTGTTTCAAACTTTTCTCCGTTGAGGGATTCGCGGGCAAAGTTGTATTGCTTACCTTGAGGATCGGTGTAGATGCCATCGAGCATATCAAGGAAAAGTTCTTTTGATGAGTTCCAATTTTTTAATTCTGTCAAAAGTGCTGTGATTACGTTTTTGGAATCACGTGCCACAAGAATGAGGTGTTCGATGTCGTAACCGTCGGTGATTTTTATTTTGGTGACGTTGCAGCCGTTGCCACTCATATTGTACTCAGCATCAACGACTTTGTATTTGTTACCTCCAATGCTTTTGAGTTCCCAATCAAGACCTGCGTCGGTATAGCCGCCGATGAATTGATAGTTTCCATTGTTTTCTTTGGAACAATGCCAACCGCCAAGTCCGTCAGTCCAAGTGCGGTCGTTGATATTTTGCGCAGTAGTAGTTGCGGCGAACAATGCAGCCGCGGATAGTGTAAAAAGAGCTTTTTTCATAGTTTTCGATATTTTATGTAATTTGAGATGTTCATTTTGTGGTTGAATCGTATTCAATACCATTTTTATAATTAAAAAATAGTCGCAATTTACAAAAAAATGCGTAGATTGTTCTCTAAATGTCAATTTTTTTTGTTAAAAAAAAATGGCATCTGCATTCGGGGTTTTCTTTTATGATTTTTTGAGAATGGTGTCCGAGTTTGTCGCTGCGCATTATCTGAATGTCGCTTGGGACGGTTCGCATAGAGACACCATTGGTAATGCCTTCGCAGTCGTACAAAGCGTTGGAACAGACTTCAACCAAACCTTCAATTGTCCAACGCCGATACTTGTTTCTCAGGCACTTGTCGATTGTCTTATAACGTATTAGTGCATTCTTATTAGCAGGCATAGCGGTTGTTTTTGCTACAAAGGTAATGAATTATCCTGCCACTTCGTCGAAATGCTCTATCGCCCATTGAATCAGTCCCGAAATGTAAGGCATTAGCGATTTGCCGGTGTCGGTGAGCGAGTATTCCACTTTTGGAGGCACCACAGGATAGACCTTGCGGCAAAGGAGATTGTCGCTTTCGAGACGTTTGAGGGTAGCCGACAACATCTTTTGCGAACAGTCGGTCATCAAGTTGCGAAGTTCGTTGAACCGCAAAACACCGCTTTCGCTCGCATTAATGGAATACAACACCAACA